>CAXTTN010000265.1:0-7995 GCA_964247105.1 uncultured Pseudonocardia sp. | reverse complement strand
CACCAAGATCACGCGGAGTCGATCTCATACACCTCCTCCGCGGACGTGGCCGTCGCCGCAGTGGATTGCTGCGGTCCGCGACACTCCGCGACACCTGTTCGTTCCCCGCTATCTCGAACCGGATGGCGGCGGGGGCTGGCGCAGCGTCGATACCGCGACAGCAGGCATCGCATCGGTGTACGAGAACGCCGGCCGCTACACCCTCGTCGGGCCCGACCCTCACGGGTGGGGCGACGGGCCACTGTCCTCCAGCTCCACACCCGGCCTCATGACCCGCATGGTGGAGAGTCTCGACATCCACGACGGACATCGGGTCCTGGAGATCGGCACCGGGACCGGCTACAACACCGCCCTCCTGTGCCACCGACTCGGCGCCGACCACGTCGCCAGCGTCGACGTCGAGCCCGACCTGATCGCCGCCGCGCGTACCCGGCTGGCCACGCTCGGCTACACACCCACCCTGGTCGCCTGCGACGGTGCCGAGGGGCTGGCAGGCCACGCACCATTCGACCGCATCATCGCCACTTGCTCGGTGCCCAGCATCCCGCGCAGATGGGTCGACCAACTCGCCGTCGACGGCCTCCTTCTGGTCGACCTCCAGCCCAGCACCGCCGCGGGAAACCTGGTCCTGCTCCGGCGGACCGAAAGCGGCGCGACCGGCCGGTTCCTCCCCGGCTGGGCCACCTTCATGCCGCTACGCCGGGCCGGCGACATCCGCCGCTCCCCGACCGCGCTCGACGCGACCGCGACCCACCGCAAGAGCACCATCGGTTACCGCGAGCCATGGGCCGAACCCGTGTGGTGGTTCCTCACCTCGCTCGTCCTGCCAGCAGGGATGATCTTCGGACGGTCCGGGGAAGGCGTCTTCCTCGACGCAGCCGACGGCTCGCGAGCCGAAATCATCCCCGACAGCGACAGCAACAGCGCCGACGTCGCCGAGTACGGACCCACCCGACTGTGGAGCCGCGTCGAGGAGCAACACAACCACTGGGTCGAGCACGGCCGCCCCGGCTGGGAACGACTCGGCGTCACCGTGACGCCACGGACCCAACGGGTGTGGCTCGACGACGACACGGCGGGACCGGCCTGGGCGATCGGACAGGACGAGAGGGGCGAACCATAAGCTCCCTCCGGTCTGTGCATGATGATCATCTCGCAAAGATCACGCGTCGAGATCAGGCGCCGTGAACAACCATCGCGGCGGGGCGAACCAGCCGGCCTCGAGGGCGGCGTCGTGGCGGAGAAGGTCCGCGGCCTGGCCGCGCGAGGGTCTCGACGCCTCCACCGGCGAGCGTAAGGACCTGATCAAGGCCGGGATCATCGACCCCGCCAAGGTCACCCGTAGCGCGCCGCCGTCTCCGCGGCCCGGGTGGCGACCGCCGCGCGCAGGGACGCGGGCGCGAGCACCTCGGCGTCGGGCGCGAGCGTCCACAGCACGTGGGCCGCGAAGCCCTCGTCGGCGAACTCGGCGTCGGCGTGCAGCCAGCCGTCCCGCTCGCCGTCCTCGGTGAGGCCCCGCACGAACCGCACCAGGTCGGAGCGGCGGTGGGGCCGCACCCGCACGCGGGCCGTCACCGTTCCCATGGAGGTGGCGAAGCGGGCGCGGCGGTCCTCCCACACCCGGCCGAGATCGACGTCGGGCGCCCGCTCGGCGGGCTCGTCGAGCTCCTCCACCTCACGCATCCGGGCGAGCAGGTAGCTGCGTTCGGCGCCGTCGCGGGTGGCGAGCAGGTACCAGCTGCCCTTCGCGCTGACCAGGCCGACCGGGTCGACGGTGCGCCACCGCGGCTCCTGGCCCTTGGCGGCGTACCGGATGCGCAGCCGGTGGCCGGCGAACACCGCGCTGCGCACGGTGGCCAGGCGCCCCTCGCCGGGGGTGATCGTGTCGCGTCGCAACCAGCCCTCGGGACGGACGAGGATGCGCTCGGCCCCCTGCGTGGCGGCGGAGCGTTGCGCCGGGGGGAGCGCGGCCACCACCTTGCGCATCGCCGACGCCAGCTCCGGTGCCATCCCGGCCGCGGTGCCCCGGCCGGCCACCAGCAGGGCGAGGGCCTCGTCGGAGGTCAGGCCGGTGAGATCGGTGGTGAAGCCCGCGAGCAGCGCGAACCCGCCGCGACGGCCGCGCTCGGCGTAGACCGGGATGCCCGCGGTGGAGAGCGCGTCGATATCGCGCAGCACGGTGCGCGTGGAGACCTCCAGCTCGGCGGCCAGCGCCGTTGCCGACATCCGGCCGCGGTGCTGCAGCAGCAGGACGAGGGACAGCAGGCGGTCGGCGCGCATGCCGTCGAGAATGGCACGGAATCACGACAGGAGATGTCATGATTCGACGGAAGACTGCTCCGCATGACACCGATCACCGATCCCCGCCCCCTCTACGCCGACGCCCTCGCCTGGGTCGCGGGCCTCGTCTCCGGCGCCCGCGAGCTGGACGGCCCCACCCCCTGCACGGAGTACGACGTCCGCGCGCTGCTCGGCCACATCGTCGCCACCGTCGAGCGGGCCCGGGTGGCCGGCGAGGACGGCGACGTGGCGGCCCAGCCCGTCGTCGTCGCGGACGTGCCCGACGACGGCTGGGCCGCCGCACTCGCCGCGGCCCAGGAGAAGATGCAGGCCGTCTGGGCCGACGACACCCTGCTCGAGCGCCCGACCACGGTTCCCTGGGGCCGTGTCCCCGGCCGGGCCACCGTCTGGGGCTACCTCAACGAGGCGCTCGTGCACGGCTGGGATCTCGCCGTCGCCACCGGCCAGGATCCGGAGGCGGATCCCGCGCTGGCCGGAGCCGCGCTGGCCGCCGTGCAGCGGTTCCTCCCGGCGGAGGTGCGCGGCGACGGGATCCCGTTCAACCCGGTGGTGGAGTCCGCTCCCGACGCGGGCCCCACCGAGCGCCTGGCCAACTGGTCCGGCCACCGGCGGCCCTGAGCGCGGCGGGGGATCGGGCGACCTGGCGGGCCGCCGGGCGCTCGGGCACGATCACCCCATGGCTGCACCCCGGCGCGCGCGGGTGGAGGCGGTGGGCGCATCGGCCACCGTCACCCCGCTGGAGCTGTTCTTCGATCTCGTGTTCGTGTTCGCCCTCACCCAGATCACCGACCTGATGGCCGAGTCCCCCAGCGCCGAGGGACTCGTCCGCGGAGCGCTCATCCTCACCGTGCTGTGGTGGTGCTGGGTGGGCTACGCGTGGCTCTGCAACGTCGTGAAGGCCGACGAGGGCATCATCCGGCTGGCGATGTTCGTCGCGATGGGCGTGCTGTTCGTCGCGGCCATCACCATCCCGGAAGCCTTCGACGACGGGCCGGGCGGCCTGTTCGGGCCGGCCGTGTTCGCGTTCTGCTACCTCGGGTTCCGCGTCGTCCACGTGGTGATGTTCTGGATCGTCAGCCGGGAGGACCGCGTCCTGCGCGGCCAGCTCCTCCGGTTCATCCCGTCGATGGTGGTGGGAACCGCGCTGCTGCTGCTGGCCTCGCAGACGACGGGCACCACCCAGACGCTGCTGTGGTTCGCCGCGCTCGTCGGCGACTACGTCGGCACCGTTCTCTCCGGCACCAACTGGCGGATCGCGTCGGCCGGCCACTTCGCCGAACGCCACGGGCTGATCGTGCTGGTGGCGCTCGGCGAGTCGATCGTCGCCACCGGGATCGGGATCGCCCAGGTGCCGGTCAACTGGCCGATCATCGGAGCCGTGCTGCTCGGCCTCGCGATCTCCGGGGCCCTGTGGTGGGCCTACTTCGACGTCACCTCGCTCATCACCGAGCGGGCGCTCGCCGCGGCCGAGGGCGTCCGGCAGATCAAGCTGGCGCGCAACGGCTACTCGTTCCTGCACCTGCCGATGGTGATCGGGATCATCATGATGTCGCTCGGTCTCAAGAAGGCCATCGGCTACGTCGCCGGTGTCGACGACCACGCACTGTCCGACCCGATCTACGGCATCCCGCTCGGCGCGCTCTACGGCGGCGCCGCGCTGTACCTGCTGTCCCACGTCGGGTTCAAGTACCTGATGACGGGCAGCCTCAACGCCGAGCGGCTCGTCGTGGTCGGGCTGCTGATCGTGCTGGTGCCGGTGGTGGCGAACCTCCCCGCCCTGGTCACGCTGGCCGTGCTGACGGTGGTGCTCGCCGCGCTCATCGGCTTCGAGACGTTCCGCTACGCCGACATGCGCCACCGGGTGCGGCACGGCGAGCACTGAGCCGCACCCGCCGGAATGCGGAGATCAGCGCGGTCCGCGCGTCCGCGCCCTGGCGGGGGCCCACACCGCCGGCTCGCGGTGATCACGCCGGCCGGGTCGCACGGGAGGCGGACGGTGCCGCCGCGCCGGGCGACCGCCGTCAGACGCCGGGCTCGGCGTGGGGCGCCACGGGCACGGACGCGGCAGCGGGCGCGCCCTCGGGGGCCAGGATCCAGGCCGCGACGTAGAGCGGGATGCCGATGCCGCCGCCGAGGATCGTGATGGCGACGAAGGCCAGGCGGACCAGGGCGGCGTCCCAGCCCATCGCTTCGGCGAGGCCGCCGCAGACACCGCCGATCATGCGGTCGGTGCGGCTGCGGTAGAGCCGGAAGGCCGGGCGGGCCGGCGCGGTGGTGGTCGTGGGGGCGGGGGTCTCGGTCGTGTTCTCCATGTCCTGAAGACTGCTCCGCCGCGACGGCAGGCGCGTCCGGGTCGGCCCCGATCCCGACCCGGACCTCACCCCGGTCCCCGCTCAGGGTCGCCCACCACCGCAGCGGGGCGCCTGCGGCATTGCAGCATGGTGGCTTCGCTCCAACGAGGTTGGAGTGAAGCCACCATGCTGCAACTCGGGACGGGCGGCGAACCGCTACTTCTGGAACGGGGCCTTGTAGCCCGCCGCGTCTCCCGCCGTGAACAGCGGCGCCACCTCGGTCAGGCCGCCCTCCGCGGCCGGGTCGACCTTGGCGATGTAGACGCCGCGGGTCGGCGGCGCGCCGGGCGAGCTGTAGTCCAGCTCGGCCACGAGGTCGTCGGTCTTCACCGAGGTCAGCGACTTCAGCGCGGTCTGGACGCCGGCGCGGCTGAGGTCCTTGTTGTCGCACGCCTTCGTCAGCACCGACTGCCACACCAGCCCCTCGACGTACCCGACGTCGACACCCGCGTTGAGCGGCGAGCCCGCGTACTTCGCCTTGTACGCCGCCGCCAGCTCGGCCGCCTTCGGTGTCTTCGACGAGAACGGCGGGCTGGACGCGGCCACGTACAGGTTGCCGAGCGCGCCCGCGGCCGGGCTCTTGAGCAGGGCCGGGTCGAACGTCGGGTTGTTGCCGATCACCGGGACGTCGAGGCCGAGGGCCTGGTTGGCCGCGAGCGCCGACGCGGTCTGCCCGGGTGTGGTGGTGAGCGCGATGGCCTTGACCCCGTCGCCCTTGAACCCGGTGACGATGTTGGTGAGGTCGGTGTCCGTCGAGGTGATCTTCGCTTCCTTGACGGTCAGGTTGTGCTTGCCCGCGTAGTACTGCGAGCCCTTGAGCCCGTTGCCGCCGTACTCGCCGTCGATGTAGATGTGGCCGATCGTGTCGCCGTCCTTGATCAGCCCCTGCTGCTGCAGGTAGGCCAGCCCGTTGACCTGCTCCAGGTCGTAGGTGGTGCCGATCATCATGATGTTCGGGTTGTTGAGGATCTGGCTCGACCAGGACGCCGGGGCCGCGGTGACGTTGTCGTCGATGAGGTTCTGCTTGAGCGCGGCCAGCACCGGCGAGCCCAGCAGCTGCACGATGCCGAGGATCTTCGGCTCCAGCTGCGGGTAGAGGGTCTTCGCGGTGTCGGCCTTGTAGCCGTGGTCGACGATCTCCAGCTTGAGCTGGCGGCCGCAGATGCCGCCGGCCTTGTTGACGTCGTCGGCCCACAGCTGGTTGCCCGCGTTGATCGCGGCGCCGAGGTTCTTGAACACGCCGCTGGTGTCACCCATGACGCCGAGCGTGATCTGGGTGTCGGTGACGCCCTTGTCGATCTTCACCCCGCCCGCGCCGGAGCCGCCGCCCGCGGCGGTGTCGGCCGTGCTGCCGCACGCGGCCAGCGCGCTCGCCGTCGCGACCGCGAGCACCGCCGTCCACCATGCTCTACGCCTGAGGATCATCGTCGTTCCCTTCGGAGGTTCGGGTGAAGCGGGACGTCAGGCGGCGGCCGATCGCGGCCGCGCCACCGGGTTCGAACAGCACCACCAGCACCACGGCCGCGCCGTAGACGAACGCGCTGAGCACGACGGCCGACAGGCCGCCGAACTGCGCGTCGGCGAACCAGCCGAACTGGTTGGCGCCCAGCAGGAAGAACTGCTGCAAGCCGTAGACCACGACCGCGCCGACCACCGCGCCCGGCACCGAGCCGAGCCCGCCGATGATCACGATCGCGAGGAAGGCGATGGAGACGGTGAGCGAGTAGTTGCCGGTGAACTCGTTCTCGTCGGGTTTGACCAGGTCCAGCCACAGCGCGGTCATCACGCCCGCGAGCCCGGCGAACGCCGACGAGATCGTGAACGCGCCCGCCTTGACGCGCGTGACGTTCACGCCCATCGCGGTGGCCGCGGCCTCGTTGTCGCGCACGGCCCGCCACGACCGGCCGATCCGGCTGTTCACCGCGCCGCGGGCCAGGAAGTAGGCGCCGATCGCGAACGCGAGGAACAGGTACCAGAGCCGCTGCTGCTTCTGGATCGCGACGCCCGCGATCGTCGGGGCCGGTGTCGTGGTGGAGAACGGGAAGTCGAACAGCACGAACGTCGGCGCCGAACGCCCGCTGGACGTGCCGCCGGTGAACAGCTCCAGCGACTGCCCGAGCCACAGCCCGAGGAACACCAGCGACAGCGACGCGACGCCGAGGTAGATGCCGCGCAACCGGCCCGCGACCGGCGCGAACGCGAGCCCGATCAGCCCGCAGATCACGATCGCGCCGAGCACCGCGACCAGCGGCGGCAGGCCCAGGCCGACGACGTCGGGCTCCGGTTCCCCGGCCAGCACCGCGTAGCTCACCGCGCCGACCAGCAGGAAGAACGGGTGCGCCAGCGAGAGCTGCCCCGCCTGGCCGACCAGCAGCGTCAGCCCGATGCCGCCGACCGTGCCGATGAGGATGTACTGGGCCACCTTGAGGTAGCCCACCTGTGAACCGGTCAGCACCGGCAGGGCCAGCAGGAACACCACCAGCAGCGCGGACGCGGCGATCTTCGGCCAGTTCCGGGGGCGGGATGCGACCGCGACGTCAGACACGCGTCAGCTCCCTCGTCCCGAACAACCCCGACGGCCGCACCACCAGCACGACCAGCATCACGATGAACACCGCGCTCTTGGAGAAGTCGAACGAGATGTACTGCGCCGACAGCGCCTCGGTCAGCCCGACGACGATGCCGCCGACCACCGCCCCCGCCGTCGAGTCCAACCCGCCGAGGATCGCCGCCGGGAACGCGATGAGCGCGATGGCGTGCGTGCCGCGCCCGAGCCCGGCGCCGGAGAAGTCCTGGGTGGCCATGAACAGCACCGCCACCCCGGCGAGCGCCCCCGCCACGAACCACGCGGTGGCGGTGACCCGCGAGCTGCGGATGCCCATCAGCGCCGCCGCCTCCTTGTTCTCCGCCTGCGCGCGCATCGCGACACCCCAGTCGGAGAAGCGGAACGCCAGGAAGAACGCCGTGATCAGAACCGCGCCGACGACGAGCGCGATCGCCTGTGTCCGGAAGATCGTGATGGCGCCGAGCTGGATGGGCCGGGCGTCGTAGGGATCGCCGATGAACGGGATCGCGGCCCCGACCCGCCGCACGATCTCCTCGGTGATGATCACGTCGACGCCGATGGTGAGCAGCGCGAGGCTGTTGTGGTCGGCGCTGCGGGCCCGGGAGAGCAGCAGGCGCTCCATGAGCAGCGCCACCAGCGCGGCCCCGACGACCCCGGCCACGGCGGCGGTGAACCAGCCGACGGTGTCCTTGAGCACGTACACGAGGTAGCCGCCCACCAGCACCAGCGAGCCGTGCGCGAAGTTGACCACCTCGGTGGCCTTGAAGATGATCACGA
>CAXTTN010000264.1:0-8024 GCA_964247105.1 uncultured Pseudonocardia sp. | reverse complement strand
GACCGAGGTCGACATCGACGTCGTCGGTGGCACCGACGGCCAGACCCTGGTGTCCGGTCGGTTGCTCGCCGACATCACCAAGTCACTGCCGGCGCACCCGGTCGAGTTCGCCGTCGAGGGCCCGCGGGTCACCGTCGCGTGCGGCAACTCCCGGTTCACGCTGCCGACCCTGCCGGTCGAGGACTACCCGCGGCTGCCGGAGCTCCCGTCCACCGCGGGCGTCGTCGACAGCCACGCGTTCGCCCGTGCCGTCGCCCAGGTGGCCGTCGCCGCCGGCCGCGACGACACGCTGCCGATGCTCACCGGGATCCGGCTGGAGATCGATGGCTCCCGGCTCACGCTGGCCGCCACCGACCGGTTCCGCCTCGCCGTCCGCGAGATCGACTGGACGCCCGAGGACACCGAGCACGCGAGCGCCGTGCTGATCCCGGCGCGCACGCTCGCCGACGTGGCCAAGGCGCTCGCCGGCGCCGGCACCGTCGAGCTGGCGCTGTCGGCGGGCGACGGGATGCTGGGCGTCACCGGCGGGGGCCGCCGCGCCACCACCCGGCTGCTCGACGCCGAGTTCCCGCGGTTCCGCCAGCTGATCCCGGCCGAGCACACCAGCGCCGCCATCGTCGAGGTCGCGCCGCTCATCGAGGCGATCAAGCGCGTCGCGCTCGTCACCGACCGGGTCGCTCAGGTCCGCATGGAGTTCGGCGAGGACGGCCTGCGCCTGGCCGCCGGCGGCGACGACGTCGGCAGCGCCGAGGAGGAGCTCCCCTGCGAGCTCGACGGCGGCGCGCTCACCATCGCGTTCAACCCCGGCTACCTGCTCGACGCGCTCGGCGCGCTGCACACCGACCGGGCCCAGCTCACGTTCACCACGCCCAACCGGCCCGCGCTCGTGCGCCCGGTCCCGGCCCCGCCCGCCGAGGACGACGCCGCGGCGGCGGACGCCCCCGAACCGGTACCCGGATATCTGCACCTGCTGATGCCCGTCCGGCTGCCCGGCTGATCCACTACTTCACGACATCGGGAGCGAACCGTGCAACTCGGTCTCATCGGTCTGGGCAAGATGGGTGGCAACATGCGCGACCGCCTGCGGGCGGCCGGGCACGAGGTGATCGGGTTCGACCCCCGGCCCGACGTCACCGACGTCGATTCGCTCGCGGCGCTCGCGGGCGCGCTCAGCGCTCCGCGCGTCGTGTGGGTCATGGTCCCCTCCGGTGATCCGACGCGTGGCGTCGTGCAGGAGCTGGCGAGGGTCCTGGAGCCCGGTGACCTGGTCATCGACGGCGGCAACTCCCGCTACACCGACGACGCCCCCAACGCCGCCCTGCTCGCCGACAAGGGCATCGGCTACGCCGACTGCGGCGTCTCCGGCGGGATCTGGGGCAAGGAGAACGGCTACGGCCTGATGGCCGGCGGAGCGCCCGAGCACATCGAGCTGGCCATGCCGATCTTCGACGCGCTGCGGCCCGAGGGCCCGCGCGAGGAGGGCTTCGCGCACGCGGGGCCAGTCGGCGCGGGCCACTTCTCCAAGATGGTCCACAACGGCATCGAGTACGGCCTCATGCAGGCCTACGCCGAGGGCTACGAGCTGCTGTCGGCCGTCGACCTCGTGACGGACGTGCCGGCGGTGCTGCAGGCCTGGTCGCGCGGCACCGTCGTGCGCTCGTGGCTGCTGGACCTGCTGGTCATCGCGCTGAAGGACGACCCGGGCCTCGCCGAGCTGACCGACTACGTCGACGACTCGGGCGAGGGCCGCTGGACCATCGAGGAGGCGATCACCCACGCCGTGCCGCTGCCGGTGATCTCCGCGGCGCTGTTCGCGCGGTTCGCCTCCCGGCAGCAGTCCTCGCCGGCGATGCGGGCGGTCGCGGCGCTGCGCCAGCAGTTCGGCGGGCACGCGGTGCACGCCGCGGCCGGTCCGTCCGGCGTCCCCGGCGACCAGGCCGGACCCAGCTCGGGCTCGGGCTCCACCCAGGGCTGAGCCGAGCGTGCACCTACGACGCCTGGCCGTCGCCGACTTCCGGTCGTGGGAGAAGGCGGAGCTGGACCTGGAGCCGGGCGTCACGGTGCTGGTGGGCCCCAACGGGGTCGGCAAGACCAACCTCGTCGAGGCCGCCGGGTACCTGGCGACGCTCGGCTCCCACCGGGTGGCGGCCGACGCGCCGCTGATCCGGCGCGGCGCCGAGCACGCCGTGGTGCGCGGGCTGGTGGTGCACCACGGCCGGGAGCTGGGCGTCGAGGTGGAGATCACGGCCGGCCGAGCCAACCGGGCCAGGCTGAACCGGGCCCCGGCCAAGCCGCGCGACCTGCTCGGCGTGCTGCGCACGGTGCTGTTCGCCCCCGAGGACCTCGCGCTGGTGCGTGGCGATCCCGCCGAACGCCGGCGGTTCGTGGACGATCTCCTGGTGGCCCGCTACCCGCGCTACGCCACCGTCCGCGCCGACTACGACCGGGTGCTCAAGCAGCGCTCGGCGTTGCTCAAGTCCGCGCGGGGCGGGGGAGATCTCCGCACCCTCGACGTCTGGGACGGCCACCTCGCCACCCACGGCGCCGCGCTGCTGGCGGGGCGGCTGGAGCTGGTGGCCGCGATCGCGCCGCTCGCCGTGGAGGCGTTCGCGGAGGTGGCGCCCACGTCGGACCCGATCGCGGTGGCCTACCGCTCCGGGCTGGGCGCGTCGCTGCCCGGTGACGCGGCCGCGCTGGAGCCGCTGCTGCTCGACGCGCTGGGCCGCGTGCGGCGCCAGGAGGTGGAACGCGGCGTCTGCCTGGTCGGGCCGCACCGCGACGACCTGGAGCTGTCGCTCGGCGAGGGCCCTGCGAAGGGCTACGCCAGCCACGGCGAGTCGTGGGCGCTCGCGCTCGCGCTGCGGCTCGCGTCCTACCGCAGGCTGCGCGACGACGACGTGGAGCCGGTGCTGGTCCTCGACGACGTGTTCGCCGAGCTGGACTCCCGCCGCCGCCGCGCGCTGGCCGATGTCGCCCGCCGCGCCGAACAGGTGCTGATCACCGCCGCGGTGCCCGAGGACGTGCCCGACGGCCTCGACGGCGTCCGTTTTGCGGTGGGCGGCGGCCTCGTCGAGCGGCTCGCGGAGGGCCGCACGTCAGGGGATCACGCGTGACCGGCGTCACCTGGGGACAAAGGTGTGGATACTGTGGATAACTCCGGCCGTACTGGTGATGACGAGCGGAAACGACCGTCCATCGCCCGTCTTCGACCGTCCGTCGTGTCCGATTCCGAGCCAGTTGTCCCCAGCCCTGGGGATGAAAGCGGCGAGACCTCTCGTCGCGGCGCCGACATCGCGAGGGACGCGCTGCGGGCCGCGCGGGCGGCCTCGGCGGAGCGCGCGGCCGAGCGCAGCGGCCGGAAGCCCGCGGTGTCGCGGGGGAGGCGGCGGCGCTGGTCCGGCGCCGGCCCCGACGACCGCGACCCGCAGCCGTTCGGCAAGCTCGTCTCGCGGGTGTCGCTCGACCGCGGCTGGTCGCCCCGGCTGACCGACGCGACCGTGCTGGGCCGCTGGCCGCAGCTCGTCGGCCCGGACATCGCCGACCACTGCACGCCGGTGTCGCTTCGCGATGGTGAACTCGTGTTGCAGGCGGAGTCGACGGCCTGGGCCACGCAGCTGCGCCAGCTCCAGCGCCAGCTCCTGACGAGGCTGGCCGCGTCGGTGGGCCGCGACGTCGTGAAGCGCATCCGGGTGGTGGCCCCCAGCGCCCCGACGTGGAAGCACGGCCCCCGGACCGTCCGCGGCCGCGGCCCCCGCGACACGTACGGCTGACCCGCCCCCGGCGAGTCGACCAGATGAGCACGCCGTGTTGGCCGTTCCGGCACGCCAGGGTCCGTGCGCGATCGGCGAAAACCCCGTGTCGAGATCGTCGACTCGCGGCCGGGGTTGCGCGAGTCGACCGATCGAGCACGCCGTGTGGGCCGATCGCGCACGGACCCGGCGACTCAGAGCGACGTGACGGCGCCGCAGCCCGCCGCGAAGCCCTTCCGGGCCGTCGCCACCCGCCTGAATCCACGTTCGGCGCTCTGTGAGGCTTCTGGAGGTGTCCCAACGCCGTTTCTGTCGGGCCGCACCGGTATGATGGAGCCATGTCCCGGACGAGCCCCGAAACGTCCGGAGTCACAGCTCCACGCCGCGGCGTCGCTGCACCGCGTGGATTCTTCATGGCGAGGAGACAGTCAGCCCGTGGCGGAGAAGAAGAGCAGCTATGGCGCGGGATCGATCACGGTTCTCGAAGGACTGGAGGCGGTCCGCAAGCGTCCCGGCATGTACATCGGCTCCACCGGTGAGCGCGGCCTGCACCACCTCGTCCAGGAGGTGGTCGACAACGCCGTCGACGAGGCGATGGCCGGCTACGCCACGCGCGTGGTGGTCACGCTGCAGGACGACGGCGGCGTCCGCGTCGAGGACGACGGCCGCGGCATCCCCGTCGGCATGCACCCCGTGGAGAAGAAGCCCGCCGTCGAGGTCGTGATGACCGTCCTGCACGCGGGCGGCAAGTTCGACAGCGATTCGTACGCGGTCTCCGGCGGCCTGCACGGCGTCGGCGTCTCGGTCGTCAACGCGCTCTCCACCGCGCTCGATGTCGAGATCAACACCGACGGGCACGTGTGGCGCCAGCACTACGCGCGGTCGGTGCCCGGCCCGCTGCGCAAGGGCGAGCCCACCACGAAGACCGGCAGCATCGTCACGTTCTGGGCCGATCCCGACATCTTCGAGACCGTCACCTACAACGCCGAGACGATCCGCCGCCGGCTGCAGGAGATGGCGTTCCTCAACAAGGGCCTCACGATGGTCCTGCGCGACGAGCGCAACGGCGATTCCGCCGAGGCCGAGGAGCCCGACGCCGAGGGCTACGTGGCCAAGGTGAAGGAGAACGTCTACTGCTACCCCAACGGCCTCGAGGACTTCGTCGCGTACCTCAACAAGTCGAAGGACCCGATCCACAAGAAGCTCGTCGCGTTCACGGGTGAGGAGTCGGGGCACCAGGTCGAGGTCGCGATGCAGTGGAACTCGGGCTACACCGAGTCGGTCTACACGTTCGCCAACACGATCAACACGCACGAGGGCGGCACGCACGAGGAGGGCTTCCGGTCGGCGCTCACCACCACGGTCAACCGGTACGCGCGCAACGGCAAGTTCCTCAAGGAGAAGGATCCGGCGCTCTCGGGCGACGACATCCGCGAGGGGCTGGCCGCGATCGTCTCGGTCAAGGTGCGCGAGCCCCAGTTCGAGGGCCAGACCAAGACCAAGCTCGGCAACACCGAGATCAAGTCGTTCGTTCAGCGCGTGAGCAACGAGTGGCTGGCCGACTGGTTCGAGCGCAACCCCGCCGAGGCCAAGGTCATCGTCAACAAGGCGGTGCAGTCGGCGCAGGCCCGGGCGGCCGCCCGCAAGGCGCGTGAGCTGGTGCGGCGCAAGAGCGCAGGCGACATCGGTGGCCTGCCCGGCAAGCTCGCCGACTGCCGCTCCACCGACCCGAGCAAGTCCGAGGTCTACATCGTGGAGGGTGACTCCGCGGGCGGCTCGGCCAAATCGGGCCGCGACTCGATGTTCCAGGCCATCCTCCCGATCCGCGGCAAGATCATCAACGTGGAGAAGGCCCGCATCGACCGGGTGCTGAAGAACACCGAGGTCCAGGCCATCATCACGGCGCTGGGCACCGGCATCCACGACGAGTTCGACGTCTCGAAGCTGCGCTACCACAAGGTCGTGCTGATGGCCGACGCCGACGTCGACGGCCAGCACATCCGCACCCTGCTGCTCACGCTGCTGTTCCGCTTCATGCGCCCGCTGATCGAGGAGGGCCACGTCTTCCTCGCCCAGCCGCCGCTCTACAAGATCAAGTGGGGCGGCCGCGGCGCGGAGCCGGAGTTCGCCTACTCCGACCGCGAGCTGCAGGGCCTGCTCGAGGCCGGCCGCGAGGCGGGCAAGAAGGTGCCGAAGGACGAGGGCATCCAGCGCTACAAGGGCCTCGGCGAGATGAACGCCAAGGAGCTGTGGGAGACCACGATGGATCCCGCGGCGCGGGTGCTGCTGCAGGTCACCCTCGACGACGCCGCCACCGCCGACGAGCTGTTCTCGGTCCTGATGGGCGAGGACGTCGAGTCGCGCCGGTCGTTCATCACGCGCAACGCCAAGGACGTGCGTTTTCTTGACGTGTAACAGCCTCGACGTCTAGTCGAGAGCGAAAGGAACCCGGACGTGACAGACACCTTGGACCCCACGCTGCCCCCCGCCACCGGAGGTTCGGCTCCCGGTGGGGGCGACCGCACCGAGCCGGTCGACATCCAGCAGGAGATGCAGCGCTCCTACATCGACTACGCGATGAGCGTCATCGTCGGCCGCGCGCTGCCGCTGGTCGAGGACGGCCTCAAGCCGGTGCACCGGCGCGTCCTGTACTCGATGGGCGAGAACGGCTTCCGCCCCGAGCGCAGCTACGTCAAGTGTGCCCGCGTCGTCGGCGAGGTGATGGGCAACTACCACCCCCACGGCGACAGCTCGATCTACGACGCGCTGGTGCGCCTGGCCCAGCCGTGGTCGATGCGCTACCCGCTGATCGACGGCCAGGGCAACTTCGGCAGCCGCGGCAACGACCCGGCTGCCGCGATGCGGTATTGCATCGTCGGTGAGACACGCGTCCGGACGGCGGACGGTGGCACCGTCCGGATCGATGCGATCGTGCCCGACGCGCTGCCCGGAAGTGACAACCCGGTCGACCTGAAGGTTCTTGACCGGAGCGGCAACCCCGTCCGGGCTGAAATGCTCTTTCACTCCGGCGAGCACTCGACCCTGAGGCTTCGCACGGGCGAGGGTTACGAGATCACCGGCACCCGGAACCACCCGACGCTGTGTCTTGTCGACGTCCTGGGCATCCCCACGTTGCTGTGGAAGCTTCTGGAGGAGGTCCGGCCGGGCGACCGGGTTGTCCTGCAGCGCACCCCGCACGAAGAGCTCGGGGTCTGGTCCGTACGAGAAGCCGCGGAGGCGTTCTTGCTCGGGGCCTTCGTCAGCGAGGGATTTGTTTCAGCAGGGCGCGCCGGCTTCAACAACGTCGACGAGGAGTTCTTCGGACTCGTCCTCGCCGCGTACGACGAGATCGTTGGCGGCCGGCGCTACGTGTACTCGCGCCGCATCGCGTCGGGATCGCTCCTGCACGAGCTCGACATCCAGGACCTCACCGCCCTCCGGGCGAGCACGCTCGCTGAGGTCACAGGCAAGGCGGCCGACAAGCGGGTGCCTGAATCCGTCTGGTCTGGTTCGTCGTCCCGCAAGAGGCACTTCCTCCAGGCGCTGTTCACGGGTGACGGCTCCTGCTCCTCTTTACCGCGGGCCACGGTTCAGGTCTCCTACTCCACCTACAGCGACCAGCTGGCCAAGGACGTGCAGCAACTCCTACTCGAGTTCGGGGTCGTCTCGCGCCGCTACCGCCATGCGACGGGCGAGTTGAAGGTCGTCGTCACCAACCGACGCGACGCTCGTGTCTTCGCCGAACGTGTCGGATTTCTCGGCGCGAAGCAGCTGAAGCTGACCGGCATCCTTGGCTCCGAGGCTCCTCGGACCACGTCGTTGAGCAACGACCATGTCCCGGGGCTGGCCGCGTTCCTGCGTGAGCACGGTGCCTCATCGGCGGCCGACCGTGACTGGCTGCGACGGCACAACGTCGACCGCATCGAGCGCTGGGAGCAGCGTGCGGACGAGATCCTCGACCACGTCACCGATCAGGACGCCCGAGCGATCGCCCGTGAACTGACTGACGGCCGCTTCTACTTCGCCGAGGTAGCAGCGGTCGACGACGCTGGTGTGCAGCCGGTCTACAGCATCCGCGTTGACACCGATGACCACTCGTTCATCACCGATGGGTTCGTCAGCCACAACACCGAGTGCCGCCTCACCCCGCTCGCGATGGCGATGCTCCAGGACATCGACTCCGACACGGTCGACTTCTCCGACAACTACGACGGCAAGACCCAGGAACCGGACGTCCTGCCGGCGCGGGTGCCCAACCTGCTCATCAACGGCAGC
>CAXTTN010000263.1:0-8029 GCA_964247105.1 uncultured Pseudonocardia sp. | reverse complement strand
ATGCGCAGCATCGCACCCGTGTCCGTGGCGGTGCCGACGGTGGAGCGGGGGTCGGCGCCCATCCGCTGCTGGTCGACGATGATCGCGGTGGTCAGCCCGTCGAGGACGTCGACGTCGGGCCGGGCGAGCGTCGGCATGAAGCCCTGCACGAACGCGCTGTAGGTCTCGTTGATCATCCGCTGGGATTCCGCGGCGATCGTGGCGAACACCAGCGAGCTCTTGCCCGAGCCCGAGACGCCGGTGAACACCGTCAAGCGGCGCTTGGGCAGCTCGACGTCGACGTCCTTGAGGTTGTTGACGCGCGCGCCCTGCACGCGGATGAGATCGTGGCTGTCGGCGACGTGCATGGCCACAGTGTCCCAGGCCCGTGTCTCAGCGCAGCTCGTTGATGCGGATCATGTTGCCCGCCGGGTCGCGGAAGGCGCAGTCGCGGATGCCGTAGGGCTGCTCGGTCGGCTCCTGCACGACCTCGACGTCGCCGGCCTGGATCTTCTCGAACGTGCCGTCGAGGTCCTTCGTGGCCAGCACGATGATGCCGTAGCTGCCCTTGGCCATCATCTCGGTGATGGTGCGGCGCTCGTCGTCGGTGATGCCCGGGTCGGCGGCCGGTGGGGTCAACACGATGGACGTGCCGGGCTGGCCGACGGGGCCGACGGTGAGCCAGCACATCCCGCCGTACCGGACGTCGTTGCGCACCTCGAAGCCGAGGGTGTCGCGGTAGAAGGCGAGGGAGGCGTCGGGGTCGGTGTGCGGGAGGAAGGTGTTGTGAATGGTGATGTCCATGGCGATCACGCTAGGTGCAGCTCGGTGACCCGCGCTTCTCGATTCCTGATCGGTCGGGTCACCTGCTTCGCCACGCACGACGCCATCCCCGCGGTCGCATCCGTCACCTCGCGCCGGTAGACACTGGGCGGCACCCCGACCAGCTCGGTGAAACGGGTGCTGAAGGTGCCCAGCGACGAGCATCCCACCGCGAAACACACCTCGGTGACGCTGAGGTCGCCCCGGCGCAGCAGCGCCATCGCCCGCTCGATCCGCCGGGTCATCAGGTACCCGTACGGCGACTCACCGTAGGCGGCCTTGAACGCGCGCGACAGGTGCCCGGCCGACAGGTGCACGCCGCGCGCGAGGGCCTCGACGTTGAGCGGCTGGGCGTACTCACGGTCGATCCGGTCCCGGACCCGGCGGAGCAGCACGAGATCGCGCAGGTGCTGCTCGGCGGTGGGTCGGCTCGTCACCCGAGCGATGGTGCCACGTCCCGCCGCCCGTGCACGAGGCCGACCGAAAATCCGGCACGGCGCGCCCGTTCGCCACGTCACGCGCGCATAGCGACGCCAGCGCGGCGCACGAACCGCGCGCGCGACCCCCATCACCCGCCACGGCACCGCCGGATCCGCCGAGCCCGGTGCCGGAGCGGCTGCGAAGCCCATCGCGCCACGGCCAGCGCGTCCAGGGCCTCAGTGATCCCGTGCGCCTCCGGCATCGCATCGGCCCACTCGACCGCCAGCCCGGCCCAGTACTCGCTCCCCGAGGTGAGAGCGTGCACCACGACAGCGTCCAGGGGGATGATCTGCGCCGACGGACCGAGCACCGCACCGTGTGATTCCCGCCAGTCATCGATCTCGGCCCTGACCACCGCGAGGGGGCGTTCCAGCAGCGGCAGTAGACCTGTGGGCGTGTTCCAGTCCACCCGTCGGACCGGACTCTCGTGGCTTCCCACGAAAACCTCCTCGGGCTCGACCACGCCGGCCCAGCTGTCCCCACCGAGGTGCAGCATCGGCAGCCATCCCGTCGGCTCCAGGGCAGATGGCCGGTCCGGATCAATGCTCGACATCGAAACCGAATCCCTTCATGAAGTCGGGGAACTGCGAGCGAACCTCCGGTGTCCAGTTCTGATAGAAGTGCCCGCTCTGTTCGTCGGTGCTCATCTCGCCCTGAGGTCCTCGCCGGAAGATCCCGCCGACGACGTGCTTCGGGTCGGCGTCGATGCTCTGGGCCAGTTGCTCGTGTGGGCTCCCCTTCAGACCCGCCGATGCATGGGGTCCGCCGACAGCGAAGCGGCCGCCGACCGGATCGAAAACGTACTCCACGCCGCGACCCGACGGTGTGTAGTTCCGGAAGGCTCCAACCGACTTGACCCGGGCGCTGACTTCCAGGACGCCGTGCGCCGGACCGCTGCCGTTCAGCATCGCGGCGGGGGCAGCGCCACGCAGGCGGGCGGAGGCGGCACCGCCGAGGGCTAGGGCGGCGCCGCCGGCCACGGCACCGATGGTCCCGTCCACGAGCACGCGGCCGCCGTCGACCCGGCCGGCGGTGAGGTACTGGCTCCCGGCGCTGATCCCGGACTCGGTGACGGCACCGGCCGCCACCTGGGCTCCGACGCGGACCGCCGTGCTCGCACCCGCGGTCAGTACTCCGGCGCCCGCGCCGGCCCCGCCGGAGATGCCACCGGCCAGGCCCGAGATCCACAGCTGGCGGGCGTCGACCTCGCCGCTGGTGGCGAGCTGGACGCCACCGGAGACGGCCATGCCCAGGAGGATCCCGGCCCCGATCGGCGCCCCGACGCCCGTGGCGATCATGGCCACCGCACCGGCCGCGAGCAGCCCGGCGCCGATCTCGTCGCCGTGGTCGCCCGCCCAGTCCCAGGCCTGCTCGTACCAGGGTTCGTCCTGGGCCTCGCGCATCTGCCGGGCGTCGGCGTCGGACATCGGTTGCAGGCCGAGCGGGTCGATCGAGCCGACGGGGTCGTCACCCGCGTAGGAGTAGGGGTTCATCGCCCCCGCCACCGGAGGCAGCGGGTCGGGGCCGAGGAAGCCGGCCGTCGTCGGGTCGTAGACGCGGTGGCGCAGCCACACCAGCCCGCCGAACTCGACCTCCCCGCGGTACCCGAGCCGGGGTTCGGTGCCCGCGAACGCCGGCAGGCCCCACGGGTCGCGGGCGCCACCCAGGTCGCCGCGGACGTCGGGGCGCAGCGGGCACCGCCCGGCCGCGAGCGCGGGCCCGGTCACGGGCCGCTTCCCGAGCATGCGGACCTGCGGGACCGCACACGTCGCGTCCCAGACCACGCCCGTGTCGCCGACGGCGCGCAGGCTGCCGCGGGCGTCGACGTCCAGGCCGATCACCGTGCCGTCGGGGCGGGTGACCTGCTGCAGCCGCCCCCACGCGTCCCAGCGGTAGCTCGTGGTGGCGCCGTCGGGATGTCGCTCGGCGGTGCGGCGGCCGGCGTCGTCCCAGGTCAGGGTCGTGGTGCCGGCGGGGCCGTCGATCCCGACGAGGCGGTGACCCCGGTCGTGGCGGAACCGCCGCTCGCCCGACGGGCCGTGCTCGCCCGTGCGCCGCCCGGCCGCGTCGTAGGTCCAGGTCGTGATCGCGCCGCCGGGGTCGATGGCGCCCAGCAGGCGACCGGCCCGGTCGTAACCGTAGGCGCGGTCCCCGGCGGCGGAGCGCTCGGCGACGACCCGCCCGGCGCGGTCACGGGCGAGGTCGACGGCGTGGCCGTCGGACTCCCACCTCGCGAGCCGCCCGGCCTTCCACGTCCAGCGCCGCTCGTGGCCACGGCCGGTCAGGTGCACCGGGCGGCCGTCGGCGTCACGTTCGATCGTGAACCGGCCCCCCGCCGGGTGCTCGACGCCCACGAGCAGCCCGTTCGCGTCGTGGGCGTAGCGGGTGGTGCTGCCGTCCGCGTGGACGACCGCGGTGCGGCGGCCGTCGGCGTCCCACATCCAGGACAGGCTGTCGTCCTGGCAGGCCCACCGCACGAGCCGTCCCGCGCGGTCCCGGCGCAGCTCGGTGACCCGCCCGGACGGTTCTACGTACCGCACGGGACGCCCGGCCCCGTCGCGCTCGACGCGGGCGCCGCCGAACGAGGCCACCCGGCCCGCCGCGTCGTAGGTGAGCCGCAGCTCCGCACCGGTCGGGTCGGTCCGCGAGCGGACGCGTCCGGCCGCGTCGAGATCGAGGGTGGTGGTGGCGCCGCGCTGGTCGGTGAAGCCGGTGAGCCGGCCCGCCCCGTCGAAGGTGTAGCGTTGCTGCCCGCCGAGCGGGTCGGTCGCCGAGGTGAGCTGCCCGGCGTCGTCGTACCCGAAGCCGGTCGTGGCGCCCATCGCGTCGGCCACCGACGTCAGGCGCCCGCCCGCGCTCCACGTGTACCGGGTGACTCCCCCGTCGGGCGCGGTCACCGCGGTGAGCCGCCCGGCCGGGTCGTGGTCGAAACCGGTCACGGCGCCGGACGGGTCGGTACGGGCGACGACGCGTCCGGCGGCGTCGTGCCGCAGCCACGTCACGAGCCCGCCCGGGCTCCGGGTGGCCACGACCCGCCCGCACGCGTCACGCCGCACCTCGGTGCGGCCCCCGTCGGGGCCGACCTCCGCGACGGCGCGACCGGCCGCGTCGTACTCCCAGGTCGTGGCGTGGCCCAGCGGCGAGACGCGCCGTCGCAGCCGCCCGCCCGGCGTCCACTCGTAGCGGGTCACCCCGCCCGCCGGGTCGGTCACCGCGACCGGCCGCCCCGCCGGGTCGTACGCGACCGACACGGCGGCGCCGGCGGCGTCGACGGTCTGCACCCGCCGGCCGGCCGCGTCGTAGGAGTGCCGGCCGCCCGACTCGTCCCGGACCACGCGGCCACGCGCGTCCAGTTCGCGCTCCCGGCGGTGGCCCGTCGCGTCCACGACCGCGAGGAGCCGGCCCTCCGCGTCGTACTCCCGCAGCACCGACCCGCCCGCCGGGTCGTCGACCGCGACGAGGCGGCCGAGCCCGTCGTGGCGGTGGTCCAGCTTGGCGCCGTGCGGGTTGACCAGCCGCGTCATGCGCCCGAGGCGATCCCACTCCAGCCGGGTCACGGCCCCGGCCGGGTCGGTGACGGCCACGGGCTCGCCGTGCGGCCCGAACTCGCGCCGCGACGCACCGCCGGCCGCGTTCACGGTCGCCAGCTCGCGGCCCGCGGCCGACCACTCCCAGCGCGTCGTGGCGCCGGTCGGGTCCCGGCGCTCGACCAGCCGGCCCGCCGCGTCGCGCTCCAACGCCGTGGTGGCGGCGTCCGCGGCGGTGACGGCGGCCAGCCGGCCCGCGGCGTCGTAGGCGAACCGCGTCACGGCGCCGGTGCCGTCGGTCGCGGCGACCACCCGGCCGTCGCGGTCGCGGGCGAAGCGGGTCTCCACGCCGTCCGGGTCGACGACCCGCATCACCAGCCCGGCCACGACCTCGATGCCGGTCCGGGCCCCGAGGGGGTCCACGACCAGCGACGGCTCGCGGTCTCGGCCCCGGTAGCGCAGCGCGACGGTGGCCCCGGTCGGGTCGGTGCGGCGCACCAGCCGGTCGAGGGCGTCCCATTCCTGCACCGTCGTGGCGCCGTCGGCCTCGACGCGGCGCAGCAGGTTGCCGCGCTCGTCGAACTCCTGCGCGACCACCGCGCCGGCGCGGTCCCCGATCGCGATCGGGTTGCCCCGGTCGTCGTAGAGCTTGACCATCCGCGAGCCGTGGTCGTCGACCAGCCCGGTCAGCCGACCGGCCGCGTCGTGGAAGTACACGGTCCGGGGGCCGCCGCTGTCGTCGTCGACGACGGTGGAGCGGTCGTCGCGGTAGGTGAAGCGGGTGCGCCGCCCGAACGGCGAGGTCTGGGTCAGCACCCGGCCGTGCTCGTCGTAGGTGTTGACCAGCAGGTCGACGCCGTCCGCGTCGGTCACGGCGACGACCAGCCCGGCGTCGTCGACCCGGTAGCTGCGGTCCCCGGCCGGGCGCGCCACGCCCAGCAGGTCGCCCGCGGCGTCGTAGGAGTAGCGGGCGACCCGCCCGTCGCCGGTGCGGACGGCGACGACGCGGTCACGGTTCCAGTCCAGCGCCACCCGGCGTCCGGTCGGGGCCACCATCGCCACCAGGCGCTCGCCCACCCAGTGCAGCCGCGTCGTGCCGAACCCGTCCTCGACCGCGACCGGGCGCCCGTCCCGGTCGAAGCGCCAGGTGTCCCCGGCGAACCAGCGCAGCACCCACCCGCCGCCCGGGTCGTCGGCGAGCACGCCCGCGATCCCCGCCACCCGCGCGTAGCCGCCCCGGACCGGCGCGAACACCGCGCGCCGCCCGTCGGGGCCGGTGAACCGCACCCCGCCCACCACCCACTCGATCCGGGACGACGCCCAGGACCACCAGCCGCGACCGAACGGGCCGGTCTCGCCGTGCCGCGACCCGTACACCCGCGTCCAGGCGAGCAACCCGGCCGTCGGTGGCGCGTCCAGGTCCACCTCGACCTCGACGAAGTGCCCGGTCGCCGTGCACACCGGGTCCGCCGCGAAGCCCGAGGTGGGCGGCATCCCGGCGAGAACCGGGTCGTCGTGGGTGACGCCGCCGGCGGCCACGTCCGGGCCCGTGGTCGTCGGGGCGGCCGCCACGAGCGGCGGCGCCCCCGACAGGGCCCGCAACGCGTTGGCGCACCGCAGCTGTGCGGCCTCCCACGCCGCCATCGCCGCCGCGACCCCCGCGTCCAGGTCGGGCTCGCCCACTCCCGTGCCGCCACCGGCCGCCTGCGCCCGCAACGCGTCCAGCCGCGCCTGGATCGCGGCCACCTCGGACGCGTACGCGTTCAACGCCGCCGCGGCCGACCCGAGATCCTCCCCCACCGACGCCGACACGGTGGCGACCGGCGCCGTGGCCGCGAGCAGCTGCCCCGCCTCCGGAGCCGTGTAGACCGCACCCAGCCGCTGCCATCCGGCGTGCACGCTCGCCCCGGTGGCCGCGAACCCCTCGCCCGCGGCCGCGATCGCGTTCGCGTGACCCGCCAGCGCGGCCATGTCGCCCTCGATGCGCGGGATCGACTCCGGACCGATCATGGGGATCCCCCTCGTGTGCCACCCCCTACACGTGCGGTTTCCGCGGCCGGTTCACGGAACTGTCGGGGGTCGGGTCCACCATGGGGGCGTGACGACGACACAGCAGGATCTCCGCACCCGGGCCGAGGAGGTGCTGGCCACCCTGGCCGGGCCGGGCGCCCGCCTCCGGGAGGATCAGTGGACCGCCATCCACGCCCTGGTCGAGCTGCGCAAACGCGCGCTCGTCGTCCAGCGCACCGGGTGGGGCAAGTCGGCCGTGTACTTCGTGGCCACCGCGTTGCTGCGGGAGGCGGGGGCCGGGCCCACGGTCATCGTGTCGCCGCTGCTGGCGCTGATGCGCAACCAGATCGACGCGGCCGAGCGCGCGGGCATCCGGGCGGTCACGGTCAACTCGGCCAACACGGGCGACTGGGAGCGCACCTACGACGCGGTCGACGCCGGCGAGGTCGACGTCCTGCTGGTCAGCCCGGAGCGGCTCAACAACCCCGATTTCCGCGATCGGGTGCTCCCCCGGCTCACCGCGAGCGCCGGCATGCTGGTGGTCGACGAGGCTCACTGCGTGTCGGACTGGGGCCACGACTTCCGGCCCGATTACCGCCGCCTGCGCACCCTGATCGCGGAGCTGCCCGAGGGCATTCCGGTACTCGCCACCACGGCCACCGCCAACGACCGCGTGGTCGTCGACGTCACCGAGCAGCTGGGCCTCGCCGCCGGGGAGCCGCTGGTGCTGCGCGGCTCGCTCGACCGCGAGAGCCTGCGGCTGTCGGTGGTGAAGCTGCGCACGGCGGCCGATCGGCTGGGGTGGCTCGCCGCCCGGCTCGACGAGCTGCCGGGCGCGGGCATCGTCTACACGCTCACGATCGCCGCGGCCGAGGAGGTCGCCGATTTCCTCCGCGAGCGCGGGTACCCGGTGGCGTCCTACACGGGCAAGACCGATCCGGCGCAGCGCCTCGCGGCCGAGGGTGACCTGCTGGCCAACCGGGTGAAGGCGCTGGTCGCCACGAGCGCGCTGGGCATGGGGTTCGACAAGCCCGATCTCGGCTTCGTGGTGCATCTGGGCGCGCCCGCGTCCCCGGTGGCCTACTACCAGCAGATCGGACGCGCGGGGCGCGCCGTCGAGCGCGCGGAGGTGGTGCTGCTACCCGGCCACGAGGATCAGGACATCTGGCGCTACTTCGCCTCGCTCGCGTTCCCGCCGGAGCCGGTGGTGC
>CAXTTN010000262.1:0-8083 GCA_964247105.1 uncultured Pseudonocardia sp. | reverse complement strand
TGAGGATGATGTCCACGAGGTTCTTGCCGATGTCGTGCACGTCGCCCTTGACCGTCGCCAGCACGATCGTGCCCTTGCCCGCGTCGTCCTCGGCCCGTTCCATGTGCGGCTCGAGGAAGGCCACGGCCGCCTTCATGACCTCGGCGCTGGCCAGCACGAACGGCAGCTGCATCTGCCCGGACCCGAACAGCTCGCCGACGGTCTTCATGCCCGACAGCAGCGTGTCGTTGATGATCTCCAGGGCCGGGCGGTCCCGCAGCGCCTCGTCGAGGTCGGACTCCAGGCCCTCGCGCTCGCCGTCGATGATGCGCCGCTCCAGCCGCTCGAACAGCGGCAGCCCGGCCAGTTCCTCGGCCCGGGTGGCGCGCGCGGAGGACGCCGAGACGCCCTCGAACAGCTCCATGAAGCGGTTGAGCGGGTCGTAGCCGTCGCGGCGGCGGTCGTAGACGAGGTCCAGCGCCACCGAGCGCTGCTCGTCGTCGATCTTGGCCATCGGGAGGATCTTCGCGGCCGAGACGATCGCGGTGTCCAGGCCCGCGTTGACGCACTCGTGCAGGAACACCGAGTTCAGCACCTGCCGCGCGGCGGCGTTGAGGCCGAAGGAGATGTTGGAGATGCCCAGCGTGGTCTGGACGTCGGGATAGCGGCGCTTCAGCTCGCGGATGGCCTCGATGGTCTCCAGCCCGTCGCGGCGCACCTCCTCCTGCCCGGTGGTGATCGGGAACGTCAGGGTGTCGACGACGATGTCCTCGACGTGCATGCCGTGGTTCGTCGTGAGGTCGCGGATCAGCCGGTCGGCCACCCGGACCTTCCACTCCGCGGTGCGGGCCTGGCCCTCCTCGTCGATGCACAGCGCGACGACCGCGGCGCCGTGCTCGCGCACCAGCTCCATCGCGCGGGCGAACCGCGAGTCGGGGCCGTCGCCGTCCTCGTAGTTGACCGAGTTGATGATCGAACGGCCGCCGAGGCGCTCCAGGCCGGCGCGCAGCACCTCGGGCTCGGTGGAGTCGAGCATCACCGGCAGCGTCGACGCGGTGGCCAGCCGCCCGGCCAGCTCGGACATGTCCGCGACGCCGTCGCGGCCGACGTAGTCGATGCACAGATCCATGAAGTGAGCGCCCTCGCGGGTCTGGTCGCGGGCGATGCCGACGCAGGCCTCCCAGTCCTCGGCGAGCATGGCCTCGCGGAACTTCTTGGAGCCGTTGGCGTTGGTGCGCTCCCCGATCATCAGGACGGACGTGTCCTGGCGGAACGGCACCGAGGCGTAGAGCGAGCTGAGGCCGGGTTCCGGGCGCGGGTGGCGCACGGGCGGGGTGATGGCGCGCACCGCGTCGGCGTACGCCGTGACGTGGGCCGGGGTGGTGCCGCAGCAGCCGCCCACCAGCCGGAGCCCGTAGTCGCGGACGAACACGGCGAGCGCCTCGGCGAGCCCGTCGGGGTCGAGCGGGTACTCGGCACCGTTCGGGCCGAGCACCGGGAGGCCCGCGTTCGGCATCACCGACAGCGGGATGCGGGAGTGCTTGGACAGCGTGCGCAGGTGCTCGCTCATCTCGGCGGGGCCGGTGGAGCAGTTGAGCCCGATCAGGTCGACGCCCAGCGGCTCCAGCGCGGTCAGCGCGGCGCCGATCTCCGAGCCCAGCAGCATCGTGCCGGTGGTCTCCATCGCCACCTGCGCGATGATCGGGACGTGGCGGCCCTCGTCGGCCATCGCGCGCTTGACGCCGAGCACGGCGGCCTTGGCCTGCAGCAGGTCCTGGCAGGTCTCGACGGAGATGACGTCGACGCCGCCCGCGAGCATGCCGCGCGCGCTTGCGGTGTAGGCGTCGCGCAGGCTCCGGTACGTGGCGTGGCCCAGCGTGGGCAGCTTGGTGCCGGGGCCGACCGAGCCGATCACGAAGCGGGGGCGATCGGGGGTCGCGACCTCGTCGGCCACCTCGCGGGCCAGCACCGCGGCCTTCAGCGAGAGCTCGTGGATGCGGTCGGCGATGTCGTAGTCGGCGAGGTTGGGCAGGTTGGCCCCGAACGTGTTGGTCTCGACCGCGTCCGCGCCCGCCTCGAAGTAGGCGCGGTGGATGCTGCGGACGACGTCGGGGCGCGTGTCGTTGAGGATCTCGTTGCAGCCCTCGAGCCCCGCGAAGTCGTCGAGGGTGAGATCGGCGGACTGGAGCATGGTGCCCATGGCCCCGTCGGCGATCACCACCCGGTCCGCCAGGATGTCCATGAACGTGGTGTCGAACGTGTGCGGCTGCACGGTGTTCCTCTCGGCCGGCCTCGCTGTGGCATCCCCAGAGTAGTCGTCTTGGGGGTGGCGGCCGTTGCGCGGCGCCCGGCGCCCGTAGGCTGGAGCGATGACCGATCGCACTCTGCCACCGGATGATGGAGCACCCGGAGCGGAGAACGCACTCCCCCGCCTCGTCGAGCCGGTGTTGATCGCCGCGTTCGAGGGCTGGAACGACGCCGGCGAGGCCGCGAGCACGGCGCTGGAGCATCTCGAGCTGATGTGGGACGCCGAGCCGCTCCTCGCGATCGATCCCGAGGAGTACTACGACTTCCAGGTCACGCGGCCGCACGTCCGCCAGGCCGACGGCGTGACCCGCAAGATCGAGTGGCAGACCACGCGGCTGTCGGTGGCCACGCTGCCCGGCACCGACCGGCACGTCGTGCTCGTCAACGGCATCGAGCCGAACCTGCGCTGGCGCACGTTCTGCCGCGAGCTGCTGGGCTACGTGGAGGCCCTGGGTGTGACGAAGGTCATCACGTTGGGGGCGCTGCTCACCGACACCCCGCACACCCGACCCACCCCGGTCAGCGGCACGTCCTACGACACCGCGTCGGCGAGCGAGCTGGATGTCGAACCGACGACGTACCAGGGCCCCACCGGCATCGTCGGGGTGTTCCAGAACGCCTGCGTCGAGGCCGGGATCCCGGCGGTGTCGTTCTGGGCGTCGGTGCCGCACTACGTCTCGCAGGCGCCCGTCCCGAAGGCGGCGGTGGCGCTGCTGCACCGCATCGAGGAGATCCTCGACATAGAGGTGCCGCTGGGCGCGCTGCCCGAGCGCGCCGAGGAGTGGGAGCGCACGGTCTCGGAGATGGCCGAGGCCGACGACGAGGTGCGCGACTACGTGCGCCAGCTCGAGGAGCAGGCCGAGGCGGACGACGCCGACGCGCCCCTGCAGGAGGCCGACGGCGACGCGATCGCCGCCGACTTCGAGCGCTACCTGCGCCGGCGCGGCAGCGGGGGTGCGGGCGTCTGATGCCGGTTCTGCCGTTCCGCCCACCGAGGACCGGGCCCGGCGCTACGCTCCGGCCATGAGAAGTGCGGAGGTTCGACAGGAGCTGCATCGCGAGGTGAGCCGTCTCGACGGCCGCATCGACGGTCTCGACGAGTCGCTCAGGGCGGTCGGCGACACGCTGCTGGACGTGAAGAAGGTGGTCGACCGACATACCGTGACCCTCGCGAAGCACGGCCGGATCCTGGGCGAGCACACGAAGATCCTGGGCGAGCACACGCAGATCCTGGGTGAGCACACGCAGGTCCTGGGCGAGCACACGCAGCTGCTCCACGAGATCCTGCGACGGCTCCCCGAGCCCGCGGACGGCTGAGGCGTCAGGGCCCCAGCACCGCGAGCACCGCACGGGCGTAGGCGCGCTCGGCGTCGGTGTCCACGTGCCGGCCGTCCGTGTGGTCGATCTCCACGGCCCAGCCGTCCCCCACCGGCTCCAAGCGGCGGAACCGCGCGCCGAGCCGGGCCCGCAGCTGGCCCTCGTAGGGCAGCCACACCACGTCGTCCTGCTCGACGCTGTCGAGCGCCCACTCGGTGGTGCCGTTGAACTTGAACAGCCGCCCGCTCGGGACGTCCTGCACCTCGATGGTCAGCTCGCTGACGACGAACACCTCGGCGTCCATGTCCCGGTCGGCGATGACGAAGCGGTCGCCGGCCGTGGGCGTCCACTCCAGCCCGGCCTCCCGCAGCCGGCGGGCCAGCTCGACGGTGATCATCGCGGTGGGGCGGCGTTGCGGCGCAGGTCGGCGATGTCCACCCACTCCAGGGTGCGGGCGTGGGTGGCCTCCAACACCACCGGTGGCGCGGCCCCGGCGGCCAGGGCCTCGGCCCAGCGGTCGGCGCACAGGCACCACTGGTCGCCCGGCTGAAGCCCGGCGAAGCCGTACTCGGGCCGGGGGGTGGAGAGGTCGTTGCCGGCGGCAGCGCTGAACGTCAGGAACTCGGCCGTGACGCGCGCGCACACGGTGTGCACGCCGGCGTCCTGCGCGTCGGTCTCGCAGCAGCCGTTGCGGGTGAAGCCGGTCATGGGGTCGGTGCTGCAGCTCTGCAGCTCGCCGCCGAGCACGTTGCGGGCCACGGCTACAGCGCCACGCCGAGCAGCGCGTCCAGTGCGGCCCGCACCCGCGCGGGCGCGTCCGCGTCGGTGCCGCGGCGCTCCAGGGCGTGGCCGGCCCACGCGTCGACGGCGGCCATGGCGGCGGGGGTGTCGAGGTCGTCGGCGAGGTGGGTGCGCAGGCTCAGCACCAGGTCGTCGGCTCCGGGTGCGGCGTCCAGCGCCACCGCCTCGCGCCAGGTGGCGAGCCGGGACCGGGCCCGGGCCAGCAGGCCGTCGGTCCACGCCCGGTCGCTGCGGTAGTGACCCGCGAGCAGCGCCACCCGCACCGCGTTGGGATCGACACCCAGGGCGCGCAGCTTGGAGACGAACACCAGGTTGCCGCGCGACTTCGACATCTTCTCGCCGTCGAGCCCGATCATGCCGGTGTGCGTGTAGTGCTTCGCGAACGGATACACACCCGTGAACGCCTCGGCGTGCGCCGCGCCGCACTCGTGGTGCGGGAAGATGAGGTCCGAGCCACCGCCGTTCAGGTCGATCTGGGTGCCGAGGCGGTTGAGCGCGATCGCGGCGCACTCGACGTGCCAGCCCGGCCGGCCCGCGCCCAGACCGGACTCCCAGCTCGGCTCCCCCTGCCGCGCCATCCGCCACAGCAGGGGGTCGAGCGCGTTGCGCTTGCCGGGCCGCTGCGGGTCGCCGCCGCGCTCGGCGGAGAAGCGCAGCATCGTCTCCTCGTCGTAGTTCGACTCGTAGCCGAAGTGCCCGGTGAAGCTCGCGTCGAAGTACACGTCCGGGTGCTCCGCGTCCTCGACGCGGTAGGCCGCGCCCTGCGCCAGCAGCTTCCCGACCAGCTCGGAGATCTCCTCCATCGCCTCCACCGCGCCGATGTAGTGCCGCGGCGGGATCACCCGCAGCGCCTCCATGTCCTCGCGGAACAGCGCCGTCTCGCGCATCCCGAGCACGACCCAGTCGTCCTGGTCGCGGGCGGCGCGCTCCAGCAGCGGATCGTCGATGTCGGTGACGTTCTGGACGTAGTGCACGTCGTGGCCGAGATCCCGCCACACCCGGTTGACCAGGTCGAACGCCAGGTAGGTGGCCGCGTGGCCGAGATGCGTGGCGTCGTAGGGGGTGATGCCGCAGACGTACATCAGCGCTGTCGGGCCGGGGGCGGTGGGCCGGACGCGTCCGGTGGAGGTGTCGTGGAGGCGCAGCGGGGGCCCCTGGCCGGGGATCTGGGGGATGTCGACGGGGGCCCAGGTCTGCATGGGCAACAACTTACGCGGTGACGACCGTTCCGCGCGGTGGCGCCGACGTCATCCCCACCACTCGTCGGGGAGCTTGGCCTCGATGTCACGGGCATGGCCGCGGACACAGGACGGGCACAGCCACCGCAGCTCCCCGTCCACCCGGTCGAGGCCCCAGGCGAGGGCGTCCGCGGTTGCGGGATCGCGCACGGCGGCACAGCGCCGGCAGGCCGCTCGTTCCACGCGCCCAGTGTGTGCCATGGACGTCGTCCTCGGCCGCGACCCGGACGAATCAGGCCGGGCGGTCGATCCGGTGGACGACGTGCAGCGGATCGTCGACCGGGTTGTCCGGTGGCATGTCGGTCTCCCCGACCTTGACGAACCCGGCGCTCTCCAACGCCCGCCACGACGCGGTGTTGGCGGCGTTGACCGCCACCAGCACGCACTCCGCCGCGGGGTACGCCGTCCAGGTGTCCGCGACGACCGCCCGGATCATCCGCGCGCCCATCCCGACCCCCACCAGGACCGGGTCGCCGATCAGGTAGTCGATGCTCATCGCGTTCCGTGGAACGCGCCCTACCGCCTCGAACAGCGCGAACTCGTCGGGGAAGTCGGCCAGGCGCTGCCGCTGCACCAGCCCGAACGGCCGCCCGTCCAGCAACACCAGCAGGTCCTCCGCGGGCTCCTCGCCACGGGCCGTCGGGCCGAAGTCGCGCTCGACGGCCTCGAGCGAGGTCTCGTGGTTCCACCACCGCGCGACGTAGGGCTGGGCCAGCCATTCGCCGAGCAGCGGGAAGTCGTCGGGCGTGACGGCCCGGAAGGTGATGTCCCCGTCCACCGTGCCGAACCTATAGGTCGTACCGCGTCCTGCGCCCTCGCGGCCGTCCCTTTACGACCGGCCAGGGACAGGACGTCGGTCCCTGAGCAAACGCCTCCTACACGTGCTGCGGCATGTATCTGAGCCGAGGCTGCGCTCCGGAGGATACGGAGGACCGCGTCGGAGTGGTGATCGTCCGATTCGGGAGGCGACCGGGCCGATCCCGCCGCACGAGAGACCCGTCCCGATGTGCGGCGGGACCATCCTCCCGATATGACCACACCGCGTCGCTGGGCGCGCACCATGTCCGCCACACTCGGAGGCGCCATTCTGCTGGCGCTGACGGTGGCCTTGCTCCCCGGTGCCGAGGCGCGGCCGCTCGCCGCACCGGTCGGGACTCCCGTCGCCGGCAACTACCAGCAGTTCCTGCCCCGGCTCACCACAGCCACGCCGACGATCCAGTTCGCCGACAAGCCGACGGACATCGACAAGAAGATCGTCGACTCGGTCATCCAGGAGCTGGGCAGTCGGACCATGGTGACGCCCCGCTGGTGGCGACAGGGTGACGGCCCGCCGAACATCGTCATCCGCTACATCGACTGGTCGATCATGCGCAACAGCCCCGAAGTGCTCGGCGGAATCTGCACCGAGTTGATGCCGTCCAGTGGGCGTTGCCTATCGACCGGCATGTGGCTCCACCGCTCCCGGCCCGAGGCCCGGAACGACCGGCGGAGCGTCGTCCTGCAGGGACTGGGTCTCAGCCTCGGCGTCGGGAACAGTCGCGACCCGGACAGCGCTATGAGCCTGCGTAGCCGCGTGCCGCGGTACTCCGACGCCGACGTCGCGGAGATCGACCGCCGGTACACCGAGGCCGTGCCGCAACCCACCCCTTCGCGGTAGTTCCATCGTGACCCGCCAGGAGACAGGAGGTCGGTCCCGGCCAATGGCCACAGCCGCAGTGCTATCACCGGCAAGTACATCTCTCGCGCCGCCGCCGCTCGACACCCTCGAACGAGCGTCACGGAGCACGGCCGCAACACCGCGGCGTGCACGCACCACCGCAGTGCCATCAGCGGGCGGTACGTCACGCCCGCGACCGCCACTCGGCACCCGAACACCCCGGTGACCGAGCAGGACAAGTAACAGGTCCAACGACGGCGGTCCGGATCACGTCCGGGCCGCCGTTCGTTGCGTGTCAGCCGCGTCAGCGGCGGGTCTTCAGGTAGTCCGCGACGACCTCGGCGCCGAGCCCGTCCAGGGTCGGGGCCACGACCCGGCCGCCGCACCGCTTCGCGAGGCCGTCCATGAACACGGCCAGGCGCGGGTCGTCGCCGAGCACGAAGAACGTGAACGCCGCGCGCAGCCCGGTGAGCCGGTCGACCTCGGCGACCGTGGCCCGCAACGTCTCCGGGCTGGTCGGGTAGTCGAAGGTGGCATGGCCGTCGGGCTCCAGGTGGGCCGTCGGCTCGCCGTCGGTGACGACGAGCACCACGGGCTGGGCGTCCGGGCTGCTTCGCAGGTGCTGGCCGGCCAGGAGCATCGCGTGGTGCAGGTTGGTGCCCTGCTCGTACGCGCCGTCCAGGCCCACCAGCTCGCCGAGCTCCACCGACCGGGCGTGCCGGCCGAAGGTGATCAGCTTGAGGTCGTCGCCGCGGAACCGCGTGGAGATCAGCTGGTGCAGCGC
>CAXTTN010000261.1:0-8126 GCA_964247105.1 uncultured Pseudonocardia sp. | reverse complement strand
CCGGGTGCGGACCAGCGCCACGAGCTGCGCGGCGGTGAGGCTGCCGCCGCCGTGGGTGAAGAAGTCGGCGGCCGGGTCGCCGACCGTCACGCCGAGGATCTCGGCCCAGCCCGCGGCCAGCCACTCCTCGGTCGGGGTGAGGGACCCGGGCGCCACGCCGCGGGTCGGCAGCGGCCAGGGCAGCGCGTCCCGGTCGACCTTGCCCGACGTGCGCGTCGGCAGCTCGTCGACCACAGCGAGCAGCGGGACCAGCGCGGACGGGAGCTGGTCGCGCAGCAGCCGGGCGCCGAGATCGGGGTCGAGGTCGAACCCCGGGTCGCCGGCGACGTAGCCGACCAGCACCTGGTTGCCCGCCCGGGTGCGCCGGATCGCGGCGGCCGCGCCGCGCACGCCGGGCAGCGCCGCCAGCGCGGCGTCGACCTCGCCCAGCTCGATGCGCCGCCCACCCAGCTTGACCTGCTCGTCGGCGCGGCCGAGGAACACCAGCCCGGCCTCCTCGGCGCGCACGACGTCGCCGCTGCGGTAGGCGCGCGCCCAGCCCAGCGCGGGCAGCGCCGGGTACTGCGCGGCGTCCTTCCCGGCGTCGAGGTAGCGCGCGAGGCCCACCCCGCCGATGACCAGCTCGCCCGAGGAGCCCATCGCGACCGGCTCACCCGCCCCGTCGACGACGGCCAGCTCCCACCCGTCCAGGGGCAGCCCGATGCGGACCGGCCCGTCAGCGGTCAGGGGAGCGGCGCAGGCGACGACGGTGGCCTCGGTGGGACCGTAGGTGTTCCAGACCTCGCGACCCTCCACGGCCACGCGCTCGGCCAGCTCGGGCGGGCACGCCTCGCCACCGAAGATCAGCAGCCGGACGTCCTCCAGCGCGTCGGTGGGCCACAGCGCCGCGAGCGTCGGCACCGTCGAGACGGCGGTGATCCGCCGCGCCACCAGCCACGGGCCGAGGTCGACACCGGTGCGCACCAGCGCGCGCGGCGCCGGCACCAGGCACGCGCCGTGCCGCCAGGCCAGCCACATCTCCTCGCACGACGCGTCGAACGCCACCGACAGCCCGGCGAGCACGCGGTCACGGGGACCGACCGGCTCGTCCTGGCAGAACAGCCGCGCCTCGGCGTCGACGAACGCGGCGGCGGCGCGGTGGCTCACGGCCACGCCCTTGGGCTTCCCGGTGGAGCCGGAGGTGAAGATGATCCACGCGTCGTCGTCGGGGCCGGGCCGGCCCGGCTGCCCGATCGGCGTGCCCACGCTGACCAGGCCGCCGTCGGTGAGCACCGCGCACACCGCGGCCTCGCCGAACACCAGCTCGGCGCGCTCCTCGGGATCGTCGGCGTCGACCGGGACGTAGGCGGCACCCGCGCTCAGCACGGCCAGGATCGCGACGTACAGCTCGGCCGTGCCCGAGGAGATCCGGACGCCGACGCGGTCGCCGACCCCGATGCCCGCCGCGCCCAGCTTCCCGGCCACGACGTCGATCTCGTCGGCGAGCGCGCGGTAGGTCAGGACGATGCCGTCCGCGTCGAGCGCCGCCGCGTCCGGGTGCAGGGCGGTCGTCGCGGCCAGCACGTCGAGCAGCGTGCGCGGCGCGGGTGCGGGGCCCGCGGTGAAGAGCGCAGGCGAGAGCGGGGCGGGACGGACGGCGAGGGTCATCGCAACCTTCTGCAACGAGCTCCGCGTCGTCTCTCCGGGACGCGGCGAACCGGGGTTGACCACAGCGTAAACGGGAGGTGACCGCGCCGTCTCGGCGCCGTGTCGGGATTCACCCGGCCTATAGCACGGGCGGGTTGTCGGTGGAGCGCGGTAGCATCGGCCCGTCCCATAGCAGAGGCAGGAAGCAGGCGGCCGAACCCTTGACGTCCCCCGAGGCCCAGTCCCGAATGGCCGTTCCCGACGCCGCCCTGCTCGCCCTGCTCGGCTCCCGTGACGAGAGCCTCCGCGCCGCGGAGGAGCTGCTCGACGCGGATGTCCACGTCCGCGGCAACGAGCTGACCCTCACCGGCGCCCCGGCCGATGTCGCGTTCGCCGAGCGCGTCTTCACCGAGCTGATCACGCTGGCCGAACGCGGCCAGCAGGTCACCGCCGAGGCCGTGCGCCGCACCGTCGAGATGCTGGGCCAGGGCAGCGGGGAGAAGCTCGGCGAGTCGCCGGCCGAGGTGCTGAGCCTCGACATCCTGTCGCGGCGCGGCAGGACGATCCGGCCCAAGACGCTCAACCAGAAGCGCTACGTCGACGCGATCGACCACCACACCATCGTGTTCGGCATCGGCCCGGCCGGCACCGGCAAGACCTACCTGGCCATGGCGAAGGCCGTGCAGGCGCTGCAGACCAAGATGGTCAACCGCATCATCCTGACGCGCCCGGCCGTCGAGGCGGGGGAGAACCTCGGCTTCCTGCCGGGCACCCTGTTCGAGAAGATCGACCCCTACCTGCGCCCGCTCTACGACGCGCTGCACGACATGATCGACCCCGAGTCGATCCCGAAGCTGATCGCGGCCGGCACGATCGAGGTGGCGCCGCTGGCGTACATGCGCGGCCGGTCGCTCAACGACGCCTTCATCATCCTCGACGAGGCGCAGAACACCACGCCCGAGCAGATGAAGATGTTCCTCACGCGCCTGGGCTTCGGCTCCAAGATCGTGGTCACGGGCGACATCACGCAGGTCGACCTGCCCGGCGGCGCCCGCTCGGGCCTGCGGGTGGTGCGCGACATCCTCACCGGCGTCGACGACATCCACTTCGCGCAGCTCACCAGCACCGACGTCGTCCGGCACCGGCTGGTGGCCGACATCGTCGACGCCTACGCGCGCTGGGACGCCGACGGGTCGCTTGCGGGCCCGAGAATCCGCGCCGAGGAGGAGCGGCCCAACCTCCGCTCCGCGGCCCCGCGCAACGGCCCCCCGCAGGACCGGCGAGCCCGCCGCCGCTGAGCCGCTTCGTGGCTATACCGGAAGTTCGAAGTGTGGCCACAAGTTCGGTCCCGGGGAGACGGCGTGGAGATCGGTATCCGCGAGCTGAGGGACGGGCTGAGCCGGCATCTCGCCGAGGTCCGTGACGGCCACACGGTGACCATCACCGACCACGGCAGGCCCATTGCGCGCATCGTCCCGGTCGGCGTCCCGTCCCGGCTGGAGCAGCTCCGCGCCGAAGGGCGGATCACGCCGGCGCAGCGCCGGAAGTCTCCTGCGCCCGAACCCGTCGTGATCGACGGGACGGTGTTCGACCTGATCGACGATCAGCGCCGGTGATCGGCTACCTCGATACGTCGGCGTTCGTCCCGCTGCTGGTCGAGGGGTCGGGGAGCGGTGCCTGTCGCCGGTTCTGGAACGACTCGGACGAGGTGGTCGCCTGCCGGTTGATGGTCGTCGAGTCGGCCGCTGCTCTGGCGCAGGCGGCGCGTGGCGGCCGAATGACGCCCGCACAGCACGCGGCAGGGCTCGACGTGCTCGACCGGTTGTGGCGCGAGGTCGACGTGATCGACATAGACGACGCGCTGTGCCGGCGAGCTGCGGCGCTCGCTGCGCGGTTCGCCCTCCGTGGGTACGACGCGGTGCACCGTGCCGCGGCCGAGCAGCTCGCCGATCCCGACCTCGTCGCCGCGTCCGGTGATCGGAAGCTGTTGGCGGCGTGGTCGGGACTCGGCATCGCGACCTACGACCCGAACCAGTTGCCGTGATCAGCGCGTTCGGTGCCAGGGCGACAGATCCGTCGCCCTGGCACCGAAAGGCGCGATCACTGCTTCGGCAGGAGGGCACACGATCCAGGAAGCCGTGCACCGACCGGCGAGCGCCAGCCGGCTCATCCGCGCCGCAGCCGCCAGGTGCGCACCAGCTCGCCCGCGGTCGTCACAGGTAGCGGTCCAGCAGCGCGTTGCGGAACTTCCCCTCGCCCAGCAGCCGGGCCGCCTCCGGCAGGTGCTCCCACAGCTCCCGCACGCGTGACGGCGAGGTGCCGAACACCTTGCCCCAGTGCGGGCGGGCGTCGAACGGCTCCAGCGCCGCCTCCACCTCGGCGACGACGGGGAGCACGCGGTCGGTGTCGGAGATCCACGTGAAGTGCAGCGCCGCGCTCTCGCGGCCCTGGGCGGGGGAGAGCCACAGGTCGTCGGCCGCGATCGAACGGATCTCGCTCACGTGCAGGACCGGCGCGATGCGCTCACGGATGCGCTCCAGCGCCCGCAGCGCGTCGGCCAGCGCGGCGCGCGGCACCAGGTACTCCGACTGCAGCTCGTCGCCGCTGCTCGGCGTGAACGCCAGCCGGAAGTGCGGCAGCTGCTCGAACCACGGGCCCGCCACGCCGGACTGCGGGGTGCAGTGCGCGGGATCGACGCCGCGCACCATGTGCCGCGGGCCGTCGGCGGGCTTCGTGCCGAGCCAGCCGGCCGGGATCGGCGGCTCCTCGGCGCGCTGCTTGCACCACACCTGCTCGAACCCGGCGCCCTCCCAGTAGGTGAACACGCTGACGCTGTAGGCGCCCGACAGCGCCTCGGCGACGTCGTCGATGCTCTGCAGTCCTTCGTGGACGGTCTGCCGGACGTCGTAGGCGGGCTGCGTGTCGAGCGTCAACGCGGTGACGACGCCGAGCGCGCCCAGCGCGACGACCGATCCGGGGAACCCCGGCGAGCCGCGGCGCACCGTGCGCAGCGCGCCCGCGGCGTCGACGTACTCGACGCCCGACACGGCCGTCGCGAGGATCCCGTTGGCGTCGCCCGAGCCGTGGGTGCCGGTGGCGCAGGCGCCCGCGACGGAGATGTGCGGCAGCGACCCGGTGTTGTGCAGCGCGAACCCGGCGGCGTGCAGCGGGCCCACGAACTCGCCGAACCGCAGGCCCGCCGACACGGTCACCGACCCGTCGCCGATCTCCAGCACGGGCGGCATGCCGGCCACGGAGATCAGGTCACCGGTGGTGTCGGCGATGCGGTTGAACGAGTGCCCGCTGCCGAGCACGCGCACCGACTCGGCGGCCGCCACGATCTCCTGCAGCTGCGCCACCGACGTCGGCCGGTGGTAGGCGCGAGCGCCGAACGTGATGTTGCCTGCCCAGTTGGTCACCGATGCCATGCCAGTAGTCTGGTGGCTGTGTCGATCGAGGTGTGCAACGAGTCGGGCGTGAGCATCGACGCCACGCTCATCTCCTCCGTCGCCCGGTTCGCCCTGGAGAAGATGCGCGTCAACCCCGCCGCGGAGCTGTCCATCCTCGCGGTCACCAACGACGTCATGAGCGAGCTGCACGAGCGCTGGATGGACGAGCCCGGGCCCACCGACGTCATGTCGTTCCCGATGGACGAGCTGCAGGACGAGTCCCGCCGCCCGGACGCCCCCGACATGGGGCCCGCGCTGCTCGGCGACATCGTGCTGTGCCCGGAGTTCGCCCGCGACCAGGCCCGCAAGGCCGGCCACGGCCTCGACGACGAGCTGCACCTGCTCACCGTCCACGGTGTGCTGCACCTGCTGGGCTACGACCACGCCGAGCCCGACGAGGAACGCGAGATGTTCGCGCTGCAGGCCACCCTGCTGACCGACTGGCGGATCTCGCGCGAGCAGGCGGCGGCCGCGAAGGCCCAGCGGCGCAGCGATTCCGCGGTCCTGGGCGTGGTCGGCCTCGAGGACAGTTGATCCCCTCTTGAACGGCACCGTTCAGCTGATCGTCATCGCCGTCCTGCTCGTCCCGCTGGCCGGGGTGTTCGCCGCGGCCGACGCCGCACTGCTGACCGTCTCGCGGGCGCGCGTCGACGCGCTGGTCCGCACCGGACGCCCCGGGTCGCGCGCGCTGGCCGCCGTCGTGGCCGACCGGCCCCGCCACGTCAACCTGCTCCTGCTGCTCCGCCTCGCGTCCGAGACGGGCGCGACGGTGCTGCTCACCGTCGCGCTCGTCCAGACCTTCCGCACGGTCTGGGCGGGCGCGCTGACCGCCGTCGCGATCATGCTCGTGGTGTCGTACGTGTTCATCGGGGTCGGGCCGCGCACGCTCGGCCGCCAGCACCCCTACCGCGTCGGGATGCTGGTGGCGGCGCCGGTGCGCGCGCTGGCCACGTTGCTCGGCCCGCTCGCGCGGCTGCTGATCCTGGTCGGCAACGCCGTCACGCCCGGCCAGGGCTTCCGGCAGGGCCCGTTCTCGTCCGAGGTGGAGCTGCGCGAGCTGGTGGACATGGCCAGCTCGACCGGCGTCGTCGACGAGGACGAGCGGCAGATGATCCACTCGGTGTTCGAGCTGGGTGACACGCTCGTGCGCGAGGTGATGGTGCCCCGCCCGGACGTCGTCTGGACCGATCGCGACACCCCGCTCGACAAGGTGCTGCGCCTCGCGCTCAAGAGCGGCTACTCCCGCATCCCGGTGCTCGGCGAGAACATCGACGACATCATCGGCGTCGCCTACCTCAAGGACATCGTCCGCGCGCAGGCCGAGGCCGGCGACGGGGAGGTGGCGGCGCTGCCCGCGGTGATGCGGCCCGCCGCGTTCGTGCCCGACAGCAAGCGCGTCGACGAGCTGCTCAAGGAGATGCAGGCCGCCCGCAACCACATGGCGATCGTCGTGGACGAGTACGGCGGCACCGCGGGCGTCGTCACGATCGAGGACATCCTCGAGGAGATCGTCGGTGAGATCACCGACGAGTACGACGCCGCCGAGGTGCCCGACGTGCAGGAGCTGGGCGGCCGTAGGCTGCGGCTGTCCGCGCGGCTGCCGGTCGAGGATCTCGCCGAGCTCTTCCCCGGGGTCGACGGCGAGGAGAGCCTGCTCGTCGAGGTGCTGGAGGAGGCCGACGTCGACACCGTCGGCGGGCTGCTGGCCCAGCAGCTCGGCCGGGTCCCGCTGCCCGGCGCCACGGCCGAGGTCGCCGGGCTGCGGCTGCTGGCCGAGGGCGGCAAGGACGCCCGGGGCCGGATCCGCATCACCACGGTGCTGGTCGACCCGATCGAGAGCCTGGAGAGCACCCTATGACGACAACGAGCCCGCGCGACGTGTTCAGCGGCCCCTGCTTCACCGCATCGAGCCCGCGCGATGCGGTGGCGGGACGCTCATGAGCCCGACCCCGAAGTTCGACGTCGTCGTGGTCGGCGGCGGCATCGTCGGCCTCGCCACGGCGCACGCGGTGACGCGCACCGGCCGCTCCGTCGCGGTCGTCGAGCGCGAGCCGCGGCTGGCCGCGCACCAGACCGGCAACAACTCCAACGTGATCCACTCCGGGCTGTACTACGCGCCCGGCGGGCTCAAGGCCCGGCTCGCCGTGGCCGGCTGCGCCGAGACCGTCGCGTTCTGCCGCGAGCACGACCTCCCGCACGACGTGTGCGGCAAGCTCGTCGTCGCCACCGAGCGCGAGGAGCTGCCGCGGATGGCCGAGCTGGTCCGCCGCGGCGCGGCCAACGGCGTCGAGGTGCACGAGCTGGACCGGGCCGGGATGGCTGCCCACGAGCCGCACGTGCGCGGGATCGCCGCGCTGCACGTGCCGTCCACCGGGATCTGTGACTACCGGCTGGTCGCCGAGAAGATCGGCGAGCTGGTGGTCAAGGAGGGTGGCGAGGTGCATCTCGGCCGCGCGGTGACGGGCCTGGCCCGCCGGGCGTCCGACGTGGTGGTGCGGACCGACGGCGGCGACCTGCTCGGGAGCCAGGTCGTGGTCTGCGGCGGCCTGCGCTGCGACGAGCTGGCGAGGGCCGCCGGCGCCGAACCGGGTATCCGGATCGTCCCGTTCCGCGGCGAGTACTCCGGGTTCAGCGACCGCGCGGCCGCGCTGGTCAAGGGCCTGATCTACCCCGTCCCCGATCCGGCGTTCCCGTTCCTGGGTGTGCACGCCACCCGCGGCATCGACGGCCACGTGCACGCCGGCCCCAACGCGGTGCTGGCGCTGGCGCGCGAGGGCTACAGCTGGGGCACGATCAAGCCCAAGGAGTTCCTCGCCACCATCGCCTACCCGGGGATGCTGCGCATCGCGAAGGAGCACTGGCGCTACGGCTTCGGCGAGATGCACCGGTCGCTGTCGAAGAAGGCCATGGTGAAGCAGATCCAGCGGATGCTCCCGGAGGTGCAGGCCTCGGACCTGTCCCCGGCCGGCGCCGGCGTGCGCGCCCAGGCGGTGAAGGCCGACGGCACGCTCGTCGACGACTTCCTGTTCGTGGACCAGGGCTCGGGTCCGG
>CAXTTN010000260.1:0-8143 GCA_964247105.1 uncultured Pseudonocardia sp. | reverse complement strand
GTCCACAAGGGACGGCTGCGGGCCCGCTGCGCGGTGCAGGACATGGGAACCGGGAGCCGCACGGTGATCGCCACGGCGATCCGCGAGGCGTTCGACGGCGTGGAGGTCGACGTCGAGGTGGGGCACGGCGACGGCCCGCACGGCCCGATGTCGGGCGGCAGCCGCACCACCCCGTCGATCGCGCCGGCCGCGATGGCCGCGGCCACGGCCCTGCGGGAGCGGCTGCGGGAGCGGATCGGCGGCACGGCGGCGGAGGCCGGCGGAGTGCGCACCACGGCCGGGCTCCGGCCGTGGGCCGAGGTACTGGCGGCGTGCGACGGGGAGCGGGTCACCGGGGAGCGCGGGCGCGACCGGCGCGGGTTCCTGGTGCCGGGCCTGTCGATGAACCACATGCGGATCGGGCGCGGGATGTCCGGGGCGGTGCACGTCACCGAGGTCGAGGTCGACACCCTGCTCGGCACCACGCGGGTGCTGCGCGCCTGGTCGGGGCTGTCGGTGGGCCGGATCTGGGCGCCGCGGCTGGCCCGCAACCAGGCCGAGGGCTCGGTGGTCCAGGGCGTCGGTTTCGCCCTGTACGAGCAACGCCAGCACGATCCGAACACCGGCGAGATCCTCACGACCAACCTGGAGGACTACCGCATCCCCGGCATCGGCGACACCCCGGAGATCGACGTGTACTTCCACGAGGAGGGCTGGGAGCACGTGCCGGGCGGCGGCATCGGGCTCGGCGAGGTGGCCACGATCGCCGTCGCGGCGTCGGTGGGCAACGCCGTGCACCACGCCACCGGCTGGCGGCCCACCGAGCTGCCGATCCGTCCCGATCGCGTCCTGGAAGGGCTGGCCCGATGAGCGAGCTTGCGAGCGAGTCATCGATACCGAGCACGTTGCGTGCAGGTGGAACGGATCTCTCGGAGCGGCGGCGCTCCGGGCGGAGCGGCGGCCCGGTCGTCGACATCGCCGACCTGACCGGGCTGACCGGCCTCACCGAGATCGCCCCGACCCCGGACGGCGGGGTGCGGATCGGCACGCTCGTCACCGTCGAGCAGGTGGCACGCGAGCTCACGGCGTACCCCGCGCTGGCCGCGACGGCCGCCGCGCTCGCCACCCCGGAGATCCGCACCGTGGCGACGATCGGCGGCAACCTCCTGCAGCACACCCGCTGCGCCTACTACCGCAGCCCCGCCGTCAGCTGCCTCAAGTCCGGCGGCACGGGCTGCCCGGCCCGCGACGGGCTCGCCCACCACGGCGTGGCCGACGACCGCAGCGCGTGCGTGGCGCCGCACCCGTCGTCGATCGGGATGGCGCTGCTGGCCTACGACGCGACGGTCGAGGTGGCCGAGGCGCCCGCGCGCGGCGTCGAGAGCGTGTTCGGCGACGGCTCCACCCACCACGGCCTCGCCGACGGCGAGATCCTCACCGCCGTGGTGCTGCCCCCGCCGCTGGCGGGCGAGCGCGCCGCGTACGAGCGCGCCACCAGCCGCCGGTACGCGGAGTGGCCGCTGGTCGAGGCCGTGGCCAGGATCGGCGTGGCCGACGGGCGGATCGCTACGGCCGCGGTCGGCGGGGGCGGGGTGGCGCCGGTGCCCCTGCGGCTGCGCGCCGTCGAGGCGCGCCTGATCGGCGAGCACGCGGAGCCCGCCGTGCTGGCGGCGGCGGCCGAGGCGGCCACCGACGGCTTCCGCCCGCTCCCGCAGACGGCGTACAAGCTGCCGCTGCTGCGCGCCACCGTCCTGGACGTGCTGACGCGGGCCTGCGAGGGCTGAGCCGGCTCCGGGTTGCCGAACGGCAAGGAAACCCTGCGCGCTCGCCCGGCCGGCCTGGCCCTCGCGGTGATTCCGGCCGGCCCGGGACGCGGCGATCCTTGCCGTCATCGCGCCGAAGGAGACCAGCACCGTGATCCCGTTCCACGCGTCGCCCGATGCCCCGCGACCGGCCGCGGGGGTCGTCGACGCCTGCACGGGCGGCGGCGCGTTCCCGCTGGGACCGCGCCGCCCCGAGCTCGTGGCCGCCGCGGCGCGGCCGCAGCCGGGAGCGGAGGCCGCGTTCGTCGCCGCTCAGCTGTCGATGCTGCCGCAGCACCGGCGGGACCGGATGACGGTCGCGGCGACCCACTCGGCCGCCGACGCCCTCGACACGGCCCTGGCGCTGTGCACGACCGCGACGGGCCGGCGGGAGGTCGTCGTGGCCGGCGCGGGCGAGGTCCCGGCGCTCGACGGGGCGGCGGCCGTCGTCCTCGTCCCGGGCTGGTTCGACGGCGCCGTGCCGCCGGGCCGGATCGCGGCGGCGCGCCGGCTGAGCGCACGGGCCCGCAAGGCCTGCGTGCCGCTGGTGGCGGACGAGACCGAGGCCGCGGGCGGCCGCAGCGGCACGTGGTTCGCGTCCGCGGCCATCGGGATCGAGCCGGACGTCATCGCGCTCGCCCGTGGCCTGACCGGCCTCGACCTGCCGCTGGGCGCGGTGGTGCACGGCCGGTCGCTGGGTGCGGTCCCCCGCCCCCGGCCGGCACCGCCCGCCGCGCTCGCGGCGGCCACCCGGCTGGTGGAGCTGCTGCGCGCGGGCCTCCGCGCCGGGGTGCTGGACAACGCCGTGGCCCGCGGCGGCCAGATCTCCGCGCGCCTCGCGGGCCTGGCCGCGCACCCGGGGGTGGAGCGGGTGCGCGGTGGCGGTCTCACCTGGACCGTCGAGCTGGCCGGCGACCGCGCCCGGCAGGTGCAGGAGGGCGCCGCCCGCCACGGCGTCCTCGTGGGGTGTGCCGGATCGGCGGTGCGGCTGCTGCCGCAGCTGGACGCGACGGCGGACCAGGTCGAGATCGCGTGCGCGGCCCTGCTGCTCGCCGTCGAGGAGGCGCACCTGCGGCGGACGCCGCCGCGGCCGAGCCCGCGGCCGCGGCTCGTACCCTGCACCGCCGGCTGACCGGGTCGGCGTGCGGCCGCAGCCCGGCAAGATCGGCCCGTTCGGTACCAGGGCGTCAGATCTGACGCCCTGGTACCGAAGGCGTCGATCATGCAGCCAGGAGCAGCCGCCCCGCGTCAGATCCACCGGCCGGCGCGCATCACCGCCGTCGGGACCAGGTCGGCGTCGGCCACCACGACGTCGGCCCGCTTGCCGGGGACGAGCTCGCCCACGTCGCCGAGGCCCAGCAGCCGGGCCGGGGTGGCCGTGGCCGCCGTTACCGCGGCCGGCAGTGGGACGCCGGCGTGCCGCACGACCCGGCGCACGACGTCGATCAGCCGGGTCGTGCCCCCGGCCAGCGCGCCACCGGGGAGCCGCGCCACCCCGCCCGTCACGTCGACGTCCAGCGCGCCGAGGCGGTACCGCCCGTCGCCGGCGCCCGCGGCGGCCATCGCGTCGGTGACCAGCGCGATCCGGTCCGGGCCCAGCAGGTCGAACACCATCGCGACGGTCTCGTCGGCCAGGTGCACGCCGTCGGCGACGAGCTCCACCACCATCTCGCCGCGTGCCGCCGCCGCGAGGCACGCCGCGGCCGGGCCGGGCGCGCGGTGGTGCGGCGGCGGCATGCCGTTGAACAGGTGCGTGGCGGCGAGCGGTACGCCGGCCCGGGCGATCGCGGCGGCGGTACCCGCGAAGGTCGCGTCGGTGTGGCCGAGGCTCGGGAGCACGCCGCGGCGGCGGAGCACGGCCAGCAGCTCGTCGAAGCGGGGCGTCTCGGGGGCGAGCGTCAGGGAACGGACCGGGCCGGCGTCGAGCAGCCGCTCCAGGAGGGCCGGGTCGCCCGGAACGATCGCGGACGGGTCCTGCGCGCCACAGCGGGCGGCGGACAGGAACGGGCCCTCCAGGTGGATGCCGGCGAGGCCCTCGACCCCGGCGAGCAGCCGCACCCGCTCCAGCAGCATCTGCCCGGGCGCCGAGACGAGGCTCGCGAGCAGCGTCGTGGTGCCGCGCGCGACGTGGTGCGCCACCGCCGCGCGCACCCCGCCGGCGTCGGCGTCGGGGAAGCCGTGCCCGCCGCCGCCGTGGCAGTGCACGTCGACCAGGCCGGGCAGCAGGAACGTCCCGGACGCTCCGGAGACGTCCCGCCCGACCCGGACGATCCGGTCCCCCTCGATCTCGACCACGCCGCCGTCGATCCGGGTGCCGCCGGTGATCACCGTGCCGCGCAGGACCGTCACGGGAGGCAGTGTGCCCACGTACCGGGGGGCGGTGTGTCAACTTTCCGCACACTTCGCCGGACGTGACCGGGGTCATGCTGCACGGCATGAGCAGACTGCGCTTCGGCACCTTCCTCGCCCCGTTCCACGCGCCCGGCCAGAACCCCACGCTGGCCCTGCAGCGCGACCTGAAGTTCGTCGAGCACCTCGACGCCCTGGGCTACGACGAGGCCTGGATCGGCGAGCACCACTCGGCGGGCAGCGAGATCATCGCGTCGCCGGAGATCTTCATCGCGGCCGCCGCGGAGCGCACGCGGAACATCAGGCTCGGCACCGGCGTCACGTCCGTGTCGTACCACAACCCGCTGTGGGTGGCCGATCGGATGGTGCTGCTGGACCACCTGACGCGCGGCCGCACGATGCTCGGCGTAGGCCCGGGCTCCCTGCCCACGGACTCGTCCATGATCGGCCTGACGCCGACCGACACGCGCGAGCTGCTGGAGGTCAACCTCGACATCATCGTGCGGCTGCTGCGCGGCGAGACCGTCACCCGGCAGACGAGGACCCACAACCTGATCGACGCCCAGCTCCAGCTGCGCCCCTACTCCGACTTCGACGTCGCGGTGGCCGCCGTCGCCTCCCCGACCGGTCCGCGGATGGCGGGGCAGCACGGCATCGGGCTGCTCTCGATCGGCGCCACCCTGACCCAGGACGGCTTCGACGCGCTCGCGCACCACTGGGGCGTCGTCGAGGAGCGGGCCGCGCACTACGGGCAGTCCACACCGGACCGCTCGAAGTGGCGGCTGGTCGGGCTGATGCACATCGCGGAGACGAGGGAGCAGGCGTACCGCGACGTCGAGTTCGGCATCGCCCACTGGTTCACCTACTTCCAGAAGGTCGCCGCGTTCCCGCAGATGGCGGTGGGTGACAGCCAGGACGTCAAGGGCATGATCGACTTCATCAACGAGGCGGGGATCGGCGCGATCGGGACGGTCGACGACGCGCGCGCCCAGGTGCAGCGCCTGTGGGACCAGAGCAACGGCGGCTTCGGCGCCATGCTGCTGCTCGGGCACGACTGGGCCAACCCGGAGGCCACGCGGCGGTCCTACGAGCTGATCGCCCAGCACGTGTTCCCGGACTTCCAGGACCAGTCCGCGAGCACCCTCGCCGCGGCACAGCGGGCCACCGCCACGCGCGACGCCCACTCGGCCACCCAGCTGACGGCCGTGGAGCACATGGCGGCCAAGTACCAGCAGGAACTGAAGGAGAAGGGCTGACATCCCACCCGTCGGCGTGCGACCGTCGAGGCGTACGCCGACGGGCCAGCCCGACCCGGGCGGGGGGAGCGCCGATGGACACGGCAACCGCGTGGGAGCGGTTCCACGCCGGTGAGGATCCGCAGGGGGTTCGCGGCGAGGTCCTGACATCGTGGCGGCGGTCGCGGTTCAGCGGGGTCGATCCCGAGCACGCCGGCGTCCCCTACGTCGAGACGGACCTCGACACGCACTTCACCCGGGTGGCGACGCCGATCATGGAGGCGATGGCCGAGCTGCTGGTGGGCGACCGGTCGTGCCTGGCCCTGGCCGATCCGCGCGGGAGCGTCACGTGGCGCTGGGTGTCCGAGCCGATGCTGCGCGCCACGCTCGACCGGCTCTCGGTGGCCGAGGGGTTCTGCTGGGACGAGGAGCTCGTCGGCACCAACGGGCTGGGCACCGCCCTGGAGACCGGGGCGATCGCGATGGTCCGCGGCTCGGAGCACTTCGTGCAGCGGTTCCACGAGTTCACCTGCGTCGCCGCACCGGTGCGGCACCCGGTCACGCGGCGCACGGTCGGCGCCGTCAACATCACGTGCCGGGCCGAGCACACGAACCCGTTGCTCACCGTCGTGGTGCGCAAGCTCGTCGACGAGATCCAGGCCGCGCTGCTGCTGGAGTCGAGCGTCCGGGAGCGGCGGCTGCTGGACGCCTTCCTCGTCGCCCAGCGCGGCGCGAGCGGGCCCGTGATCACCGTCGGCGACGACGTCGTGATCGCCAACGCGGCCGGGCAGGAGCTGGGGCTCGACCACCAGGAGCTGTGGGCGCAGCTGCGCGGACGGGCGGACGGCGGGCTGGTGACCCTCCCGTCCGATCTGGCGGCCCGCGTCCGGCTGGTGCGGGACGGCACGACCACGACCGGCGCCGTCCTGACGATCGCGGTGCCGCCGCCGCGGCGGGTCTCCGACCCCACCCCACGACACCATGCCGCGACCCCCGACCGCTGGCAGGGGCTGGTGGCGCAGGCCAGGGCCCTCGTCGCACGGGGGGCGCTGGCCGTGCGGGGCGAACCGGGCACGGGCAAGACGACCCTGCTCGCAACCGTCCTGCCCGACGCCGTGGTGCTCGACGCCGCGGCCTGCCCCGTCGAGGGACTGATGGCCTGGGCCCAGCGGCTGGACGGAGCGGCGCCGATGGTCGTGCGCCACGTCGAGCTGCTCTCGGACGAGGCCGCGGCCACGGTCGCCGCGCTGACCGGTGACCGGCTCGCCGTGACGGTGAACGGCCCGGACCGCCTCGTCGACCGCATCGGCGCCACCACCCTCACCGTCCCGCCGCTGCGGCGACGCACGGACGAGATCGTCGAGCTGGCCCGGCGCGAGCTGCGACGCCACGGCGATCGGCTGGCCTTCGCGCCGGAAGCGGTGAACGCCCTGCGTCGCTACGGCTGGCCCGGCAACCACCGGGAGCTCGCCAGGGTCGTGGGCGAAGCCGCGCGGCGGGCCCGCGCCGGCGTCGTCGGTCCGGGGGCGTTGCCGCCCGAGGTGCGGGCCGCGGCGTCGCGCCGGGCCCTCACCCCGCTGGAACAGGCCGAGTCGACGGTGATCGCGGCGGTGCTGCAGGAGTGCGACGGCAACAAGTCCGCCGCGGCGAAACACCTCGGCATCTCGCGCACCGCCCTCTACGCGAAGCTGCGCGCCTACCGCCTGTGACAGCACGACGAGGCGATCACCCGCGTTCCGCGGAACGCGGGTTCGCCGAGCGCGCGAGCGCCGCGCCGAGCACCGGGTAGGTGAGCGCCGGCGGTTCCGTGCCGCGGGTGGGGCCGATGCCCAGCGTCGGCCAGCCGAACGCGCTCGGCACCAGGCACCCTGCTGACGGGTCTCGCCCCCGGCCTGGCCGTCGCGGTCGCCGCCCAGCTCGTCGCCGGGGCGGGCAACGCGACGGAGAACGTCGGCTACGACACGGTGGTGCAGGACCTCGTCCCGCGGGACCTGCTCGGGCGCGTGTTCGGCACGGTCGGCACCGCCGCGCAGCTCGGGGCCGCCCTCGCCCACGCCGCCGGGGGACCGCTCGTGAGCCTCGCCGGGCCGCGGGCGGTCTTCGTCGTCGGCGGGGCCGGTACCCTCGTGACGCTGCTCGTGCTCGCCCCCGCCTTGCGCGCCCGTTCTGACCGCTCTGCGCCGTTCATCCCAGAATGACCGGCCCACAACCTGAGGACGGATTCGGCGCAGACAGCCCAGAACGATCGGCCGTTCGGACGCTCTGGACGCAATTCGGCTCGCTCGTCGGTACGTCCGGCGGGCTCGCGCAACCCCCTTTCTCAGATGTCCGATTCACGCCAGGGTCCGATCCCTACCGTTCCGTTGCGCATCAACCGGACGTTCAGCGGCATCCGGCCGCGACAGGAGAACCACGACATGACAACCGATTCACCGCGTTCCCGCATGCCCCGAGCTGCAGCGATCGCCGCCGTCGGCGCGGCGTTGACCCTCGCGCTCTCCGGCTGCCAGGCCCCCTTCGTCGGCATCGCCGACGCGGACACACCGTCGGCGATGGCGCGGGTGACGCCCACGACGGCGAGCCCACCGCCGACGACGGGGCGCCCAAGAGGCCAGCAGAACGGCGGCACCGCCGCCGCGACAACGACGGTCGCAGCGACCGCGACGACGGCCGGCGCGGCGACGCCGACCCTGGCCAACGGAGCCGCCGCCAACGGAGCCGCCGCGGCGACGCCGACCCTGGCCAACGGAGCCGCTGCGGCGACGCCGACCCTGGCCA
>CAXTTN010000259.1:5266-8172 GCA_964247105.1 uncultured Pseudonocardia sp. | reverse complement strand
TCTGGTCGGTCTGGTCGGTGGTCTGAGTGGTCTGGGCGGTCTGGGCGGTCTGGGCGGTCTGGGCAGTGCTCTCGGACTGGTGGGGCTGGTCGGTGTGATCGGGCTGCGTGGGCTGGTCGGTGATCTCGGGTTGGTCGGGCTGCGTCCCGGGGGTGGGCGTCAGTTCGGTGACGGTCGCCAGCGGCCCGAGGAGCTCCGACAGGTCCGGCGGGTCCGTCGGGGTCCCGTCACCGGGGGTCGTGGCGTGGGCGGTGCCGCTCAGGAACGCGACGCCGAGCAGCGACCCGAGGATCAGGGGGGCTGCCGTGCGACGCCGCCGGGTGGGCGGCTCGGACCAGGGGTTCTGCAGGTGCTGTGACAAGCGCTCGCGTTTCTCTCGTGCGGGCCGCCCGGTCGGGCGGCGCTCCGGTGGGGGTTCGGGAGCGCACTACATCGGGCAACCGCGGCGAGGAGAGCCATGTCCGTCCGTCCTGCTCGGGAGAAAGGGAGGGCGACCGCCTCCGACCGCGGCCCGGCCTCCGAGTGTTGATCAAGCAAGGGGCCTGTGCAGGCCGCCGATGTGCCGATCCGCCACGGCGGTCGCACACCGTGGCAGCGGGAGCGGTGCGAATCACACGACCGCCGCCCCCCACCAGGCTGATCACGGGCAGATGGTCGCCGGTCGATCACAGAAGGCGACCATCTGCCCGTGATCAGCGCGCAGCGGGCCGGGCCCGGGAGTCGCGGAGGTCGCGCCGGCTGCGGCGGTGGCGCCCGTCACCCCGGAGCTCGCCTGCTCACCCCGGGCGGCACCGACGCATGCCGTCCTGCACCGCCAGCCTCGTGTTCACCGGGAGCGACGGCGGCACCTGTCTGGGGTACGCCGCGCACTGCGCACGATCGGACGGCGGCTCCCAGGCTGCCGACTGCACGACGCCGACCTACCCGCTCGGCACCGCGGTCACGATCGTGGCGGCCCCGCGGTCCTGAGCCCAGCCGGTCCCCGGGCCCAGCGCCCGTCAGCCACCCCGAGGACGGGCGCTCGGTCGTTCAGGTCGTGCTCCGCCCCACGTCGGACGGGAGCGCGGACGACGGTCGTGTGCAGTCCAGGGTGAGGTCGGGGGAGCCGATCCACACCATCCCGCGGGGGCGGTGGCACGCCACCCACTGCGTGGCCGCCTCGGCGTCGGCCGTGGCGTGGCCCGGCAGGGTGCTCGCCGCGTGGCCCGCTCGCTGGAACGCGCTCCCCGCGGCGTCCAGGCGCTCGACCATCCGGTCCACTTGGGTCGGCGTCTCCCACTCCGCGTCGGCGTCGGTCCGGATCCAGTCGGCGGGCGACGCCCAGGCGTGCCCGAGGCCCACCAGTGACTGGCTGACGCCGGTGACGGTGTTGCCGACCATCGAGCTGACGGCGTCGGCCGTGTTCCTCGGCTCGACGCGCAGACCGGTCTGCAGCGCGCGGCCCATCCGTGCGAGGGACTCGATCCCTCCGGCCTCGTCACCGACGGCGGCCTGACCCAGCAGCACGGCGGCGTTGCCGGCGTACCGCGTGAGGTTCACGGTGTTGCCCGCCGTGGGATCGGCGTCGCCGGCGAGGCTGCCCACGGCGTCGCGCGCCTCGAGCGCCTTGCGCGCGTTGGCCTTCACCCACCGCGAGAACGGGGTCGGGTGCGGAGCGTCGGTCGTGGCGAGCTCGGAGAGCGCGTACGAGGCGAGCGCCGCCGCACCGGGCGTGAGCGACGCCCAGGTCGGCGCGTGCCCGTCGAGCATGTCGTTGAGCACGGCGACCGCCTGGACGGAGGCGGCGTAGGTCGCCGTGTCGACCGCGATCTTGGAGTAGTACTTCCCGTTGTCCGGGTCGGTCGGCGCCGGCTCGAAGCCGAGCTGCTCGTTGGCGGCGGCGGCCGCCTCCTCGGCCAGCCAGATGGCGACGGGGTAGGCCATCAGGGTGAGCTTGTGCAGCGGGAGGCTCGCCTGGCCGTGCTTCAGCGGCTCGAGAACGGTGCCGGGGGCCTTGCGCCCGATGGCCTGTACGGCGGGGTCGACCCACCGTTGGAGGGCCCGGTTCGCCCCGATGTTCGTGACGCCGGCGAGGACGGCCTCGGCCGCGCCGTTGACGTGCGGGTTCTCGAACATCCGCACCCCCATCGCGCTGGGGCTCAGCACACCGTTGTCGATCGCCAGCTGGCCGAACTCGAACGGAGCACGGGTGATCGTCTTGATCACCGCCGCCCGGGGGCTGTTCCCGTGGCCGAAGAAGTAGTGGTTCTCCGGCAGGGTCGCGATGGCCTCGAAGCCACTGAGGAGCAGGTCGTCGGCCTTGACGTCCAGGCGCGGCCCGCAGGACGCGTCCGGCGGGCAGTCGCCGGTGACGAGCCGCCGGAACTGGTCGGTGATCGCGAGGGGGTTCGGGAAGCCGGGCCCGGCGGGGGCCGCGGGCTCCGGCTCGGTGACAACGGGCTTCGGTGCGGTGGCCGCGGCCACCGTGTCGATCCCGCTCAGTGCGGCGATCTCGCCGGCCAGGTCGGCCGGGGGCCGTGGCGGGTCGCTGCCGGCCGCCAGGCTCCGGATGTCGTCCGCGACGGTGACGGGCGTGTCGACAGCGGTTCCGGGCCCGGCGGCCGCGGGCCGGCTGTCGAGGTCGCTCTCCGTGTCGCTCTTCCGGCCCACCTGACCGCCCGGGAGCGGGGTCGGCCGCAGGTCGTCGTCGGTGTCGGCGGCACGGGTCGGTTCGACGGCGGCGGTCCGGGTGGGAACCTCGGGAACGGGGGCCCGCTCGCTCGTGGTCGGCTCATCGGAGCGGAAGGCGTCCGCCGGGTTCTGGCCGGGTGAGAGTGCGCGTTCGGTGGTGCGGGCGAGGGTCTCGGCGAGCCGGTCGGTGTCCTGGGTGCCGAACTCGGGCGTCGGGTCGGGCGTCGGGTCGGGCG
>CAXTTN010000259.1:0-5256 GCA_964247105.1 uncultured Pseudonocardia sp. | reverse complement strand
GAGGTCGACCGAGCCGAACAGGTCCGAATCGATGATGGCGACGAAATCGGCACCAGCCGCCGTGCCATCGCCGACGGAGACCTCCGCCGAGCCGGTGCTGATCGCCAGCGCCGAGAACGGGTCGGGCGTCGGGTCGGGCGTCGGGTCGGGCTTCGGGTCGGGCGGCGTCGGGTCGGGCTTCGGCGGCGGCTCCTCGGCGGTGATGGTGGAGGTGAACGTGCCGTTGTCGTGGGTGAGGTCCGTGGAAGTCGGTGCCGGCCACCGCACGGGGTCGGCGACGTGGACGAGCTCGCCGAGGTCGGGCTGGGTGTCCGTCCCGCCCGGGGCGACGGGAGCCGACGATCCGGGCGCCGGCTCGGGACCGGGGTCCGGCTCCTCGGCGTGGGCGGCCGCTGTGCCGAGCACGCCCGTGGCGACGCCGGCGGCGCAACCGAGGACGACGGCTGTGCACCGCCGCCGCCGTCGCGGGCGGTCCTCGACCGCGAGCCAGGGGTTGGTCAGGGCGTCCGGGTCGTTCACGCCGCGCTGAGCCGGTCCAGCAGGCCGGCCAGGAGGGCGACCCGGGCCGGGACCGTGGGCAGGTCGATCCAGCTGTCCTCGCCGTCGCGGTGGTGCACGGGCCCGAACCCGTCGAGGACGACGGGACAGCGCATGCCCAGCACGTTGGTCTCACCCGGTTCCTCCAGGTCGACCCACTGCGGCGTGAGGCCGACCGAGCGCCCGATGTCCTGCACCGCCTGCTGCGCGGCGGCGCCCGCCTGGCCCACCGTCCACGGTGGCACCGCGGAGCGGATCCGGGCCGACGCGGGCTCCTCCGCCGCCAGCCGTTCCACCGCTCCGAGCGCGGCCGCGAGATGGGCGCCCGTTCCCGACCGGACCCGTACGACGGTGTCGGAACCCGCGGTCACGACGGTCACCCCGACCTCGGGCCAGCCGGCGGTCAGCTCCGCCATCCGGTCCTGCCAGAGCAGCCGGTGATCGGCCCCCGTCGCGGGGATCGCGACCTCCAGGATCCCCTCCCGGCCTGCGACGAACGTGTCGACGGCGGCAGCGCAGTCGGTGCCCAGCACGGCGTCGGCGCCACCGGCCAGCTCGACCATCGACGACGCGCTGCCGCTCCACCGCGACGCCCGGTCGGGCGCGAGCACGATGACGACCTGGCCGAACGCGGCCCGTTCCAGGTCGTCGAGCACCTCCACCGCGGCGAGGGCCGCCAGCAGGCCCGCGGCGCCCGCCGTGCCCCTCCCCGCCGCCCGCCCCCGCTCGTCGATGCCGGGACCCGGCGGCCCGCTGAGGTCGAGATGCGCCGACAGGACGACGTGCGAGGTCCCGGGACCGGCCCGGTGCCCGACGAGCACCTCGCCGAGGGCGGTGCCGGCGCCGTCCTGCACCCCGGCCGCGGAGAAGGCGACGCCACACTCGGTGCCGGCGGCCCGGACGACGTCACCGACCCGCTGCGCCGCCTCCGGGGCGGGTCCGCGGGCCGCCGCCCGGATGACGGCGTCCAGCCGGTGGAGGTAGCTCGGCAGCCGTCGCCGCGCGGCCGACAGCAGCGCCGCCCCCTCGGGTCCGGAGCTTCCGCCCGCTGCGGCCTCGGTCAGGTCCGTCGTCACGATGGCGTGATCCCTCTCCGTGTCGTCGAGCTGGAAGGTGCGTAGTCGGGAAGGCGACGTGCCGATCCGACGCTCCGCGGGACGGGTCCGGCCCCGGCCCCGGCCGTACCGTGTCCGCCGATGTCTCCTACGGAACAGCGCGGCGGTGAATCCGCCGGGCCAGGCGCCGGACGGACGGGAAGCGGTGGCCGGGGCCCTCGCCGTTCTCCGGGTGCTGCGCGCACGGGCGACAGCGCCCCAGCGGAGCCTCCGTCAGCGAGGCGGGCAGGACCACGAGGCCACAGGCCGCCCGGTATCCCGGCGGAGCGGACTCGTCGTACGGGTCCGCGAGCACGACGAGGTGCTCGATCCGGTCGCCCGAGTCCGCCATCCACATCCTCGAGCCGGATCCCCCGTCGGGCCGCGTCTGCGTCAGTGACATCCTCGCCGTCTCCGTCCTCCGTTGGGCCGTGCGTCGTGGTGGTCGATCCGACGGTAGGGGAGCGAGGGCGTGTGCTCGGGGCTCGTTGCACCCTGGTCCACCGGCCGTTCTGCGCAGGTGCGCAACGTCGCCATCCCTCAGCGCGGCGGCGCGGGTGATGCGGGGGAGCCCACCCGATGCGGCCTTCGCCGCCGTCGTCGGGGCGGGCCGGTTCGTGCTCGCGCGTGCCGCGCCGCGGGCCGCCGCCCGGTTGGCGGCGGCGGTGCCGGTGGCCGCGGCGCTCGGGCCGATGTCGCCGCCCGTGCCGCGCCGGCACCGGGTCGCGGTGGCGGCGTGCTTCGCCCTGCTGCGCGGGCAGGCCGCCACCGCGTCGCCCCTCGACACCGTCGCGATGTGCGGAGCCCTCCTCGACGTGGCCACCAGCACCCGCGAGCTCGGTGCCGACACCGCGGCCGCCGCGCTGGCCCGGCTCGACGACGCCGCGCGGCTCGCGCGCGTCTCGTACGACGGCGAGCACGCCGAGCTCGGCCGGGAGCTGGCCTACCTGATCGCGATGTGCGAGGGGAGCGACGTGACGGCCGTCGCGCTCCCCTCCCTGCTGTCGCCGCACGGCGGCCTGGTCTCGATGGCGGCCACCGGCCGGCTCCCGGACGTGCTCGCCGTCCACGAGGAGGCGCTCCAGCGGCTCGCGGCCGTGCTCGCGCGGCAGCGGGGCTGTAGGCCCGTCGCCTCGCTGCCCAGGGCGGGGCTGCGGGCGCGGTGGCTGCGCGAGGTCGCGGAGTCGTTGGAGCGCTACGCCGCGGCCGTCGCCCACCACGGCGTGGAATCGGACGCGGCGGTGGAGGCGCGCAGCGCCGCGGAGGGCCTGGTGGTGTCGCTGGCCCGGTCGATGGTCGGCGCCGTGCTGCAGGTCGAGCTGGCGACGACGGCGCAACGGACGGGCGACCGCGTCCTGCTCGGGGAGCGGGCCGAGGCGGGCGCGCTCTCCGCCGTGTTCGCCGCGCTGCGTCCCGCCCCCCCGGACGCCGACGGGCGGTTCCCCACCGCGCTCGCGGTCGACGCCGTGCTCGGCCCGGTCCGGGCGGCGTCGGGACGCGTGCCCCGGTTGCCGGCCATCGACTGAGGCCGCATCCGCGCAGGTCGGCAACATGCGGGCGGCAACCGCCCACTCGGCACCGTGGCCCGGTCCGGCGCACTACCTAGCGTCCTGGACGCGGGAGTTCGGAGACAGGAGTCGCTGGTGGACATCGAGATCGAGGAGCTGCGGGCGTTCGTGGCCTGGTGCCGGACCGGCTCGGCACGAGCTGCGTCGGTGGTGGTGGACGAGCCGCCTGCGTCGACGGCCGTGGCGATCGACCGGGCCCGACGGTGGGTCGGGCGGGCCGGGTTCGAGACCCTGCCGGCGCTCGGCCGCCTCGTCGCGCTCCTCGACTGGGCCGAACGCCACCTCCGGACGGCGGTGCCGCCGCCCGCGGACGGGCTCGACCCCCCGCGACCGCGGCTGAGCGAGCTGCGGCTGCTCGCCCCCGTCGTCGACGCGGCGGCCCGGTGTGCCCGCCCGCGGTGGGGGCAGGACACCGTCGAGCTCGACCTGACCGCCGTCCGCCGGGTCGAGCACCGGCTCGGTCTGCCCCTGGTGACCGGCGTGGGCCGGGCGTTGCGGCCGGAACCGGCCGCGGTGGCACTGGTCGGGGCGCTGCGCGAGGTCGAGTCGCGGCTGCTGGCGTTCCGGACCGCGTACGGGCCGCCGGGCGGATCGGGGCAGATCGCGATCGGGCTGCCCGCCACGCCCGCCCCGCTGCTCGAGGCGCTGGCCTCGTCGCTCCCCGACACCCGCCTGCACGTGCTGCTCCGCAACCCGCGCCAGGCCCTCGACGACCTCCATGCGGGTCATCTCGACGTCGCGCAGATCAGCGGGTACCGCCGGCGCGACCGCTCCTTCCACACCTCCGACCGGAGCCTCCTCATCGGCTCGTCACCCGTGCGCGTGCTCCTGAGCGGCGAGAACCCGCTGGCCCGGTCCGTCGTGGTGGATCCGCAGACCCTGTCGAGCCGTACCTGGCTCGTCCGCACCCATGAGCGTTCCGACGCCGAGCTGCTGTGGTTCAAGCTCGGCATCCGCCCGTCGGCGTGCCGCACCGTGCTCGATCGCGCCGCCCTCGTCGAGCAGCTCGTCGAGGGCCGGGCGGTCGCGTTCGCGGCCGCCACCATGTCCGCGCCGCCCGGTGTCGTCGAGCGGCCCCTCGACGCCCCGCTGCGCATCGCCGACCTGCTGGTGTGGAAGAAGCTGGCACTGGACACGACCGCCGAACGGATCTTCGCGGTCGCCCGCGCGCACTACGCCGACCGGTACCGGCGGCTTCGGTTGCCGGCGTAGCTCGCCATGATCGGCGCCGTCGGTACCAGCGCGTCAGAAATGTCGCCCTGGTACCGAAGGCGGCGATCACGACATGTCGGGCCGCGTCCGGTATGGGCAGGGCCGGCCGACAGGCTGCCCACTCCGTCGCTACCGCGGAGGGCGGGGCGCGGCGATCATTCGCGTGATGCCGATGTTCGGCGAAAGGGGGCGGCTGCGTGTCACGGGTCGGCGAGGTGGCGGTGAAAGCTCGGGGACGGCACAGAGCGGCCGGTCCGACGCGGATCGGCCCGGCCGGCGGGCGGGCCGCGTGGCTGGCCGCGAGCGTCGCGTCCGGTGGCCTGATGGCGGCCTTGAGCGTCGGAACCGCCGCGGCCGACACCCCGGCCACGTCCGGCACGACCCAACCCGCGGCGGACGGAACCGGCACGCAGACGACCGGCACGCAGCAGACGACCGACACGCAGCAGACGGCCGGCACGCAGACGACCAGATCGACGTCGGAGGCCGACCCGATCGGTCAGCCGGTGGGCGGTTCGGACATCGTGACCGGCGCGCAGCGGGGGACGTCGACGTCCGACGGCACGGGTGCTTCGCGGTCCGGCGCGGGCGGGGGCACCCTGATCGCGGCGACCTCCGGGTCGTCCGAATCCACAGACAGCCCGCTGCAGATCCTCGCCCAGAAGCTCCAGGAGCAGCAGGCCACACGGACGGCGGAGACGCCACAGTCCGAGTCCTCGGCGGGAACCCCGAGCCAGTCTTCGGTGGGGACGCCGAACCAGTCTGTGGAGACGCCGAACCAGTCTGTGGAGACGCCGAACCAGTCTGTGGAGACGCCGAACCAGTCTGTGGAGACGCCGAACCAG
>CAXTTN010000258.1:0-8177 GCA_964247105.1 uncultured Pseudonocardia sp. | reverse complement strand
ACGCGATCAGTGCCGGCGCCCGCAGCCCCGACTGGTAGGTGTAGACCGCCAGCACCACGAACGCCACGAGCAACGGCAGGTGCCCGAGGATGCCGCTGCCGTTGAGGCCCATGGTGCGCAGCACCGCCTCCAGACCCACGAGCTGCAGAGCGATGTAGGGCATCGTGGCGACCAGGCCCGTGATGGCCACCAGGAACGCGAGGAGCGACGAGCCGTAGCGGCCGCGCACGAAGTCGGCGGGCGTCACGTAGCCGTGCACGCGCGACACCGACCACAGCCGCACCACCGGCAGGAACACCAGCGGGTAGAGCACCACGGTGTAGGGCAGCGCGTAGAAGCCGACGGCGCCGGCGCTGAACAGCAGCGCGGGCACGGCCACGAACGTGTACGCGGTGTAGAGGTCACCGCCGACCAGGAACCAGGTGATCCACGAGCCGAACCGCCGGCCACCCAGGCCCCACTCGTCGAGGTGGTCCAGCGAGGCGCCCTTCTGCCAGCGCGCCGCCAGGAACCCCATCACCGTGACCAGCAGGAACAGCACGGCGAAGACGACCAGCTGCGTCCACTCGATCATCGGAGGCTCCCCTCGTCGAGCTCGTCGACGTCGGCGGGCGCGCCCTCGGCGGCGGGCTCGTCGTCCCGTGTCCGCACGTAGACGATCGCGACGCAGACGACGCCCACCGGCACCCACGCGAACTGGGACCAGTAGAAGAACGGCATCCCGAACAGGCGCGGCTCGACGCTGTTGAACCACGGCGTGACGAGCATGAGGAAGGGCACGAGCAGCAGCAGGTTCCACGCGCGGAAGCGCAGCCCCTCCCCCTCGTCGCCGGGTGGCCTGGACGTCGACTCCGACATGGCGAACTCCCCGCTGGATCGCACGACAGTGGCGTCCGAAATGGTAGGACTGCGAGGCCCCGATGTCCCAGCAGAACGACCGCATCGCCGCGCCCACACCCCCCTTGCCGCACCCACACCCCCCGTCGAGAGGGGGTGTGACGTTGCGTGAGGGGTGTGAGCGCCGCGCGGGGGCTACATGCCCAGGCGGAGCTTCAGCGACTCCAGCTCGTCGCGCATGGAGGTGGGCAGCTTGTCTCCGACCTTGGCGAACCACTCCTCGATCAGCGGGACCTCGGCCTTCCACGCCTCGACGTCCACCGAGAGCACCTCGTCGACGTCGGCGAGGGGGGTGTCGAGGCCGTCGAGATCCATCTGGTCCGACGTCGGGACGTACCCGATCGCCGTCTCCGTGGCCGCGGCCCTGCCCTCGATGCGCTCGATGACCCACTTCAGCACGCGCGAGTTCTCGCCGAACCCGGGCCACAGGAACCGGCCGTCGTCGCCGCGGCGGAACCAGTTGACGTAGAAGATCTTCGGCAGCTTGTCGGAATCCGCGCCCTTGCCGACGTTCACCCAGTGCTGGAAGTAGTCGCCGACGTTGTAGCCGAGGAACGGCAGCATCGCCATCGGGTCGCGGCGCACCTCGCCGAGCCCGCCCGCGGCGGCCGCCGTCTTCTCCGACGACATGGTGGCGCCCATGAACGTGCCGTGCTGCCAGTCGCGCGACTCGGTGACCAGCGGGACCGTCGTCTTGCGCCGCCCGCCGAACAGGATTGCCGAGATCGGCACGCCGTTCGGGTCCTCCCACTCCGGAGCCACGACCGGACACTGCGCGATCGGCGTGGTGTAGCGGGAGTTCGGGTGGGCGGCGTCGAAGTCGGAGTCGGGGGTCCACTCCTGGCCGGTCCAGGACGTCAGGTGCTGGGGATCCCCTTCCAGCCCCTCCCACCAGATGTCGCCGTCGTCGGTGAGCGCGACGTTGGTGAACAGCGAGTTGCCCCGGGCGATCGTCTTCATCGCGTTCGGGTTGGTCTTCCAGTTGGTGCCGGGCGCGACACCGAAGAAGCCGTACTCGGGGTTCACGGCGTAGAGCCGGCCGTCCTCGCCGAAGCGCATCCAGGCGATGTCGTCGCCGACGGTCTCGGCGCGCCAGCCCGGGATGGTCGGCTGCAGCATCGCGAGGTTGGTCTTGCCGCACGCCGACGGGAACGCCGCCGCGACGTAGTACGCCCGGTCGTCGGGGCTGATCAGCTTCAGGATCAGCATGTGCTCGGCGAGCCAGCCCTCGTCGTGCGCCATCACCGAGGCGATGCGCAGCGCGTAGCACTTCTTGCCCAGCAGGGCGTTGCCGCCGTAGCCCGAGCCGTAGCTCCAGATCTCGCGGGTCTCGGGGAAGTGGGTGATGTACTTCGTCTCGCTGCACGGCCACGCGACGTCGGCCTGGCCCGGCTCCAGCGGGGCGCCGACGGAGTGCAGGGCGGGCACGAAGCGGTCACCGGCGGGGCCGTCCAGCAGCGGCAGCACCGAGGCACCCATCCGCGTCATGATCTTCATCGACGCCACGACGTACTCGGAGTCGGTGATCTCGACGCCGAGGAACGGCTCGGCGGCGTCGAGCGGGCCCATGCAGAACGGGATGACGTACATCGTCCGCCCGCGCATACAGCCCCGGTAGAGGTCGGTCATCAGGGTCTTCATCTCGGCCGGGTCCATCCAGTTGTTGGTGGATCCGGCGTCCTCGGCGAGGACCGAGCAGATGAAGGTCCGCTCCTCGACGCGCGCGACGTCGTCGGGGTCGGAGGCGGCCCAGAACGAGTTGGGCTTCCTGTCCTCGTTCAGCTTGACGAACGTGCCGGCCTCGACGAGCTGGGACGTGACGCGGTCCCACTCCTCGTCGGAGCCGTCACACCAGACGATGCGATCGGGCTGGGTCAGCTCCGCGACGTCGCGGACCCAGGACAGCAGCCGCGCGTTCTCGGTCGGCGCTCGGTCGATCCCTGGCACGGTTGCTGCAGTCATATCGTCCTCTGTTCTGGTCGGCGCCCCGACCGTGGGGGAATGCTGCCGCTCACCCGAGCCGTTCGAGCCGGGTGTGCTGGTGAAAAGGTGGAATCGACGGTACAGCGGAGTCCCTGGTCAGCGCAGGGTCGGCGGCTGTCGATTGACTCACAAGACCGATCCTGTAATCGATTCAGAAGAACCGGAAACGCTTTCGCATACCCATTCCGGCGAACGGGTAATCGTCGAGATTGCGGGCTCGTGACCGGCGGGTTGCCGGCGCTTGCGACCGGCCGGGACGTGGCGCACTTCTCATTCGCCTCAACTCGCACGATCGGGGCTACGCTGGGTGAAGTCGACGTCGGGAGGCCCCGGATGAGCCCAACCGCTCTGTACATCGCGCTGCTCGTGGTCGCGGTGGCACTGACGTTCCTCGTCGGCCGCCTGCTGGTGACCGCGGGACAGCCGTTCCTGCAGGAGGTGTTCCACGACGAGAAGGTCACGCGTTCGGTGAACCTCCTGCTGTCGGTGCTGTTCCACCTCATCACGCTCGGCGTGCTCGCGATCATCTCGGTCGTCGACTTCACGTTCGACAACCCGCTGCAGACGTTCGTCGCCCGGCTCGGCGTGGTGCTGCTGATCCTCGGCATCGCCTACGGGGTGTCGATGCTCGTGCTGATCCGGGTGCGGGAGCGCCGCAAGGCCGACGAGATCTCCGAGCACGTGCAGGAGCGCCTCGCCGCGCAGGCGGCACCGCCGCCCCCCGCCACCACCTACCCCGAGACCACCACCCGCCCGGTCACGCCGCCCTAACATCGGCGGGTGACCTTCCGGCTCCCCGCACCCTGCCTGGTCGTGCTCACCGGGCCCGCGGCGGCCGGCAAGTCGACGTGGGCGGCGGAACACTTCCCGCCCGACGCGGTGGTGTCGAGCGACCGGCTGCGGGCCGTCGTCGGCAGCGGCGAGGACGACATCACGGCCAGCGCCGACGCGTTCGCGCTGCTCGAGGAGATCGTCGACCGCCGCGTGGGCCGCAGGCTCACCACCGTGATCGACACGACCGGTCTGGACGCCGGCCGTCGAGCCCGCTGGCGGGAGCTGGCGCGGGCCCACGCGGTGGCCTGCGTCGCCGTCGCGTTCGACACCCCGGCGGCGCAGTGCCGGGCCCGCAACCGGGCCCGGGTGCACCCGGTGCCCGCGGACGCGCTCACCGCCCAGCTCCGCGCCTGGCCCGCGGTGCGCGAGGCGCTCGACGGCGAGGGGTTCGACGAGGTCCTGCGGCCCGGTCCGGTGCGCGTCGTCCCGCCGGCGTTCGCGGCGGCCGGGGCGGCGGTGTCGCGCCAGCGCGACCGGCCGGTCGGCCTGCGGTTCGCCCTGCACCTCTCCGCGTTCCCCGGCGGCGCGGCCACCCTCGCACCGCGCCTGCGCGAGATCGCGGCAGGCGCCGAGGCCGCGGGCTTCGACGCGATCTACGTGATGGACCACTTCCGCCAGATCCCGCAGGTCGGACGCGCGTGGGACGACTTCCTGGAGAGCTTCACCACGCTGGCCTGGCTCGCGGCCTGCACCGAGCGCGTCCGGCTCGGCGCGCTGGTCACCGGCGTGACCTACCGCAACGTCGGGCTGCTGGCGAAGATGGTCGCGACGCTGGACGTGCTGAGCGGCGGCCGGGCGGTGTGCGGGCTCGGGCTGGGCTGGTTCGAGGCCGAGCACCGCGCGTACGGGTTCCGGTTCCCGCCGGTCGGCGAGCGGTACGCGCTGCTGGAGGACGCCCTGCAGGCGCTGCCGGTGCTGTGGGGCCCGGGAGGCAAGCCGTTCCACGGGCGGCTGCTCGACCTCCCCGACACCGCCGCCTACCCCCGGCCCCTGCAGGAGCACGTGCCGATCGTGCTCGGGGGCGGCGGCGAGCGCCGCACGTTGCGCCTGGCCGCCCGGCACGCCGACGTCGCCAACGTGATGGGCGATCTCGCCACCGTCGCGCGCAAGGCGGCGGTGCTGCGGGAGCACTGCACCGGGAGCGGCCGTGAGGTGGAGCTCTCGCACCTCACGGCCGCACTGGTCGGCACCGACGCGGCCGAGCTGGACGCGCTGGTCGCGCGCCTGCGGCCGCGTGGCGCCGACCCGGCCGGGTACGCGGCGGCCGTTCACGCCGGCACGGTGGAGGACCAGGTCGGACGCTTCCGCGAGCTGGCCGAGGCGGGCGTGAGCGAGGTGGCCGTGCGCCTGCCCGACCTCACCGACGCCGAACCCCTGGCGCGGATGGCGAAGGTGATCGCAGCCTTCCGTCCCTGACGGCGGCCCCGACCGCAACGAGCCCGCGCGACGCCGCCACAGACGCCCGCACGACGGCAACGAGCCCGCGCGATGCCGTCAGAGGCGCTCTGGAACGGCAACGAGCCCGCGCGATGCGGTTGAGGAGTCAGCGCCGCCCGCCGCGGAGGCCGAGCGCCACCATCAGCGCCACCGCGACCAGCACCGCCGCGCCGACGAGCGAGGTCGCCCAGACCCCGTCCACGAACGCGGCCCGGGCGGAGGCCAGCAGCACGTCGCCGTCACCGCCGGTGAGGCTCTGCGCCACCCCGACGGCCCCGCCGAGCGTCTCGCGGGACGCGGCGGAGAACAGCGGGCCGACCGAGGTCGGCACGACCACGGCCGACCGGTACACGGCCGTCAGCACGCTGCCCAACACGGCGGTGCCGAGCACGGCGCCGATCTCGTACGCCGTCTCCGACACCGCGGACGCGGAGCCCGCGCGGTCGGCGGGGACGTCGGCGAGGATCGCGTCGTTGGCGATCGTCTCCGACAACCCGATCCCGCCGCCGATCAGCACCGCCGCGACGCCGAGCCCGAGCACGGCCGGGTCGCCGCCCAGCGCCGCGCTCAGCAGCAGCCCGCTCGCGGCCAGCAGCAGTCCCGCCGGCACGAGCACGCGCAGCGGGAACCGGCGCGCCAGGCGTGACGCCACCAGGCCCGTCACCATGGTCGTGACGAAGCCGGGCAGCAGCACCTCACCCGCGGCCAGCGGCGAGAGGCCGGCCACCAGCATCAGGTACTGCGCGGCGAAGAACAGCAGGCCGGTGAACGCGAACATCGTCGCCGCGTTGGCGAGCGCCGAGAGCCGCAGCACCGGCGACGCGAACAGCGTGACGTCGAGCAGCGGCTCCTCGCCCATGGCCAGCCTGGCCCGGGCCCGGCGGACGAACAGCACGCCCGAACCGACCCCGACCAGCAGCGACAGCACCGCCGACGCCGTGACACCGTCGTGCGCGACCAGCTTGATCGCCAGCACGGACGGCACCATGGTGAGCAGCGACAGCAGCACGCCGATCGGGTCGAGCCGGGCCGGGTTCGGCATGCGCGACTCGCGCAGCACGGTCGGCACCAGCGCCAGCAGGGCGACCATCACCGGCACGTTGACCAGGAACACCGAGCCCCACCAGAAGTGCTCGAGCAGCGCGCCGCCGACGATCGGGCCGAGCGCGGCGCCCGCCGCGAAACCGGTGGCCCACACGGCCACGGCGAAGCGGCGCTGCGCGCGGTCGACGAACAGCGTGCGCAGCAGGGCCAGCGTGGCAGGCATCAGCATCGCCCCGAAGAAGCCGAGCAGCGCGCGGGCGGCCACGAGGTAGGCCGCGTCGGTGGCGAACGCGGCCGCCAGCGACACGATGCCGAAGCCCGCGACGCCGATCGTCAGCAGGCGCCGGCGGCCGATGCGGTCGCCGAGCGTGCCCATCGTGACGAGCAGACCGGCCAGGACCAGCGGGTAGACGTCGACGAGCCACAGCAGCTGCGTCGCCGACGGCGCGAGCGCCGCGCTGATCGCGGGCAGGGCGAACCCGAGCACGGTGTTGTCGATCGCGACGAGCAGCGTCGGCAGGAACAGGACCGCGAGGCCGAACCACTCGCGGCGGCCGGCCCGGGTCGTACGGGCGGTGGTGGTGATGCTCATGGTGACCTCCCCGGTAAGCGAGTTTGTATACCGTCTAGACGGTACAGTACGGCCGAATATTCCCCGCCCTAGACTCGGGTGATGGCAAGCGCCAGGGACCGCGTGCTGGACGCGTACGAGACGTTGTTGATCGAGCACGGGCCGGGTTCGGCGACCCTCGACGCCGTCGCCGCGGCGGCCGGCGTCTCCAAGGGCGGGTTGCTCTACCACTTCGAGTCCAAGGACGCGCTGGTCACCGGCCTGCTCGACCGGCTGCGCGAGCGCAGCGAGGCCGACGCCGCAGCCATCCGCGCCGCGCCCGACGGGGCCGTCGGCTACTACATCCGCACGTCCGCGCCGGGCGGCGGACTCCCCGGCGGGGTCACCCGCAGCTACCTCGCGGTGCTCCGGCTCGCCGACGGCACGGAGTCCGGCCAGTCCGCCCGCGACGCGCTCGCGGTGGTGCACGCCGAGGAGTACGACGCGCTGCGCACCGAGCTGACCGACCCGGTGCTCGCCTGGATCGCGCAGCTCATCGGCGACGGCCTCTACCTGCGCACCCTCACCGGAACGCCGCTCCCGCCCGACCTGGGCGTCGAGGAACTGCTGGCCTGCCTGCGCACCTACCTCCCGCCGCCCACGAGCTGATTCGGCGAAGTCACCGTGTCCGCCTGGTCGACTCGCCCCCCCCGAGCGCGAGTCGACCTTCTCGACACGGTGAACGTGCCGAACGGGCGCGGCCCCCGGATCAGCGGGCGGCCAGCACGAAGGGGCGGGCGATCACCGGCACGGGCACCGGGAGCCGGTGCACCGTGACGTTCCAGTAGCGCGACTCGGGGTCGGCCGCACGCCACGCGTTGGCCAGCCGGGCGGCGGCGTCGGCGTCCATCTGCCGACGGGGCCGGGGCCGCATGCCGCAGCGCGTGCGGACCTCACCGTCCAGCGCGCGCCACGCGTCGTCGGCCGTGGTGAAGACGCTGACCGTCGGGGGCCCGGCCGCGTCACCAACCAGCAGTGTGTAGGCACTGACCACCTCGTACGACATCCGGCCACCTCTTCTCGATCCCAGACACGCACAGTCAACGGGAGGGAACCCTAAGGGCTACGGCGCCACGCCGGTGGGGCGACGACCGGATTGCGTGAAGCGCTGTGTGCACGCTCAGTGGTGCGTGGTCACCCGACCGGCCGGCACCGCGATCGGCCTCAGCGGCCCAGCGACACCGAGGACATCGTGAAGTCGGGCACGCGGAGCGGGGGCATCGCGGCTCTCGTGAACCAGTCCTTCCACTCCCGCGGCAGGGTGCGCTCGGTGGCTCCGGCCTCCGTCACCGTGCGCAGGACGTCGAGGGGGGAGTGGTTGAAGCGGAAGTTGTGGTCGACCTCGCCCACCACCTCGCCGCCCTCCACGAGG
>CAXTTN010000257.1:0-8273 GCA_964247105.1 uncultured Pseudonocardia sp. | reverse complement strand
ATCCTGCTCGCGGTGGCGCTGGGGGGCGCGGTGGCGGCCACCGCCGCTGCCGTGATCGCCGGTCCCGAGGCGCCGCGGGCGGCGTCGCCGCCCGCGGGCGGCGTCGCCGTCAGCGCGCCGGCCGACTGCCGGGAGACCCTCGACGCCGCCCGGACCGCGCTCGACCGGGCCCGGACCGTGTACGACCACTGGTCGGGCCACGTCCAGGCCCAGCTCGACTACGACGCCAAGCGGATCACGCTGCAACAGACGCGGGACCGCTGGGCGGCGACGAAGGCGACCGCCGACCGGGACCTCACCGACTTCGCCGCGGCCCTGCGGAAACTCGACGCCGCGCCCGGCGGGTGCACGGCCCCCTCGGCGCCGCCGGCGTGCGCGGCCGAGCACGACACCGTCCTGGCGGCGGTCGACGCCGCGAAGCCGATGGTGGCGGGCTGGTCGGCCCACGTCCGCATGATGAAGGAGAAGTCGCACACCGACCCCCGGCAGTACGGGAAGATGTGGCGCGACATGGTCGCCGCGGCGCCGGCCGACCTCAACGCCTTCCGCGACGTGGCCGCCCGTGCCGTGCCGTCACCCGGCTGTTCCGCCTGATTCCTCGGACCCGGCCTCGGGACCGGTCGCCCGCACGGCACCGCCGTCGCGGCGCCTCGCCCGGAAGCGCTCGGCGGCGTCGGCGACCCACCACGAGCCGTCGGGCTCGAGGGCCCGCACGGCGAGCCGCGGCAGGACCGCCCGCCGGGCCGCCCGCGGCGCGGACCGGGGCAACCGCACGAGCGGCGACGGCACGCCGATCACGATGCCGGCGCCGCCGCGGCCGCGCGTCGCGCGCAGCCCGATCCGGTGGCGCGCCGCCAGGCGGCCGGCCACGTGGACCGTGAGCAGGCGCTCCACGTCGACGCGGCCGGGCGTCAGCGGCCGCACCAGCGTGGCGTTGACGGCGTCGAGGTCGGCCTCGGACCCGAGCGCGACGCCCGTCACCTCGATGGCCACGGCCTGCATCGGCCCGGCGTCGAGCGCGATCCGGGAGACGACGCCGCCCCCGTCGCGGGTCAGCTCCGTCAGCAGCAGGTGCAGGTCCTCGGCGGCGTCACCGGCCACGGCGACGTCGCGCACGCGCGCCAGCTCGTCCTCGGGGACGACCGAGCGGTCGCCTGCAGCGTCCCCGATCACCTGCTGGAGCATCACCAGCGGAAGGCCGTGCGGCACCAGCTCGTCCGGGGGGTTCAGGAGCGCCAGCACCAGGCCCAGGTCGCGGTGCTCTCCGGACCGCCGCAACACGGCGGACACGACATCCGCCGACAATCGGCCGCGGGCCCGGTCCGCGTCGAGCCGGAGGTTCTCGGCCTCGGAGCGGACGGTGTGGGCGAGGACCGCGCCGACCCCGGTGATGACGAGCGCGATCGAGGCCAGCACCAGGTCCTCGCCGCGACCGGGGCCGGTCGCGGCGAGGACGGCGAGCGGCACCAGGCATCCCAGCAGGTGCAGTGCTGTGGCCGGCAGATCGCCGTAGAGCCCGATCAGCACGACACCGGCGAGCGGGTGCAGGCCGGCCACCGGCGACCCGTCGGTCACCACCAGCAGGGCGGCCGAGCAACCCGCGACGGTGGCCGCGCCGAGCAGCACCGCGGCCCGGCGCCGATCGCCCCAGACCTGGCCGGCGATCACGAGGACCCCGACCCACAGGACCGCGGCCGCGATCACGCTCGGCCGGGCGCCGTTCGCGAAGCCGACCACGAGAACCACCGGCAGGTGCAGGGTCCCGACGGCCAGCACCAGCCGGTGCCGGCGACGCCACCCGGCTCCGGGCGCGCCTGACCCCGGCCACGACCCCCCTGCTCCTCGGCTGCTCACGATGACGATCAGCCGTCCCAGACCCGCTGCGCGCTGACGCCGAGGCCGAGCACCTGCACGGCGCGGGGCCCGGTGGGCGACATCCCGGTCAGCTCGCGGATGCGCTGGGTGCGGTAGGCCAGCGTGCGGCGCGCGATCCCGAGGTCGCGGGCGGTGCGCGTCCGGTCCAGGTTGTCCGCGTAGAGCATGAGCAGCGTGCGGACCAGCTCCGGCTCGTCGTCGAGGCGGCGGATGACGGCGCGCAGCCGCTGGGAGTTGCGCCGGTCGGCCAGCAGCCTGCTCTCCAGTATCAGCTCGTTGCGCGAGCACACCCGGCCCGACCTGCGCAGCGTCCGGATCTGGGCGATCGCGTCCTGCGCCGACCCGACCGCGGCCGGGACCGCGCGGATGCCGTCGGCCTCCTCCACGGCCATCGCCGCGTCGGACAGCCGGGCGTCGGCGTCGAGGAGGTCGGCCACCCCCGGGCCGCCCGCCTCCTCCTCGGCGGCGTCGAGATCCGCGGGCTCGATGAGGACGGTGTCGTGCGCCAGCGGCACCTGGATCACCTGCGGCCGCTGCCGCGCCAGGTCCCCCAGGGCGGAGGGGCCGTCGGTGTCGGGGCCGGGGCTCACCACGACGACCCGGTACCGCACGGCGGGCCGGTAGCCGGCGGCCCAGAGCATGTCGTCGGTGGCCCAACCGGCCAGGAGCGCGCGGCCCAGCTGCGGCCCGTCGCCGGCCCCGAAGCCGTCCCGCCGCAGCTGGGCGAAGTAGGTCTCGACGATGTGCGCGCCCGCGCGGGTGACGAGCCGGTCGACGACCGCGGCGTAGGCGGCGAGGGCCATGTGCTCCCCCGGCTCGGCGCGCTGCCACACCTCGGTCTGGATCAACAGCGCGACGACCTCGGCGTAGCTCTGCACCTCGCCGGGCGGGCGCCGGAACCGGCCGGCCGCCTCCCCGATGGCGGCGCAGGACGCGAGGAAGTCCTCGGGGAGCTCCTCGTGGTCCAGCAGCGCCCGGGTGCTCAGTGACACCGCGAAGTCGACGGTGTCGGCGATCAGGCCGATGTCGCCCTCGGTCCAGGACGCGGCGCGCCCGAAGCGGAGGTGCAGCTTGCGGCGGACCCGCTCCGCGATGGTCCTGCGGTCGGCCCGGATCCGGTGGTAGAGCGAGGGACGGAGGATCATGTTCCCGATCCCTCCGCGACGGCTGCGAGCCGGTTCGCCGACAGGGCGAGACCCAGTACCTGGATCCCGGCCGTCGCGGTCGGCTTGAAGCCGGTCAACTGGTGGATGCGGTTGAGCCTGCTGTTCAGGGTCCGCCGGGCGATGCCGAGCAGCTCCGCCGCCCGTCCCCGGTCGAGCTCGGCCTGGTAGAGCATCGTGACCGTCCTGATCAGCTCGGTGTCCTTACGGAGTGCGGCCGCGATGCCGTCGAGCCACGGCCGGAGCACGGGATCGGCCAGCGTCAACGCCTCGACGACGATCTCGTCCTCGCGGACGACGGCGCCGGCGGGCAGCGCGGCGGCGTAGGCCAGCCGGGCGGTGCGCCGCGCCTGGCGGACCGCCACCGGGAGGTCCGCGACCGGCACCGGACGGCTCGCCGCCCACCGGGTTCCCGCCTCGCGGGACCGCTCGATCAGGCGGTCGACCGACGGCGCCCGCTCACCGGCCGGGAGGAGCGCGACCAGATCCCCGCCGTCGACACAGTTCAGCACGGGAGGCGCCTCCCGCAGCTCGGCCGTGAACCCCGGTTCCCGCCACGGACGCGCGGCGGGCTCCGTGACACCCACCAGCACCTGGTACCGCGGGGCGGGGGTGATCGCGGCGCACGCGGCGAGCGCGCTCGCCCCGTGCCCGAGGAGCAGCACGGCGGCGAGCATCTCCAGCGCGTCCGCGGCCCGGCCCGCGCGGCGGAGCTCGGCGGCGGCACCCGACTCGGCCGCGGCGCAGGCGGCTCCGAGCCACTCCGCGGCGCTGCGGTTGAACGGCCGCATCCAGGTGGCCGCGTTCTTCGCCGCCCCGGCCCAGAGCTGTTCCTGGACGGTGGTGAAGCACAGCTCGTAGGACGCGAGCAGCCTCGCGGGCGGGACGCCGCCCCGGACCGCCGCGGCCCCGTGGCGGGTGGCGCGGCGCGCGAAGCCCGCGGCGTCGAGATCGGGCCGGGTGCCGATGCGGCCGACGCTGCGGACCAGCTCGCGACGGAACGCCGCGCGCTCGCGTTCGCCGTTCCTCGCAACCCCGAACAGCCCGGAACCGGCCATGCGCTCGACCACGGCGTCCACGCACCCGGCGAGCTGCTCGAGGAGAACGGTTCCAGACGGCGCCGTCACGTCACGCACCCGGTGCGGCGCGGACCGCGTCGCGCATCGACATCGCCGTGAGGGCGGTGTACAGGACCTGGATGCCGCGGGTGCTCGTCGGGTCGAGGCCGGTGAGCTGGTGGATCCGGGTGAGCCGTCCCGACAGCGTCCGCCGCGCGATGCCGAGCCGCCGGGCCGTGCTCGTGCGGTTGAGGTCGAGCTGGTAGAGGACCTTGATGGTCTGCAGCAGGTCGGCGCGGGCGCCGATCGGCGCGGCGAGCTCACGCATCCCGTCGGCCAGCGTCTCGTCGTTGAGCAGGGTGAGCTCGAGCCGGATCTGGTCGTCGGACGCGACGACGTCGAGCAGCGGGACGGTCAGGGCCAGGCAGGCGACGAGCCGGGCGGCGTTCACCGCGATCGGCAGCCCCGACACGGACCGGGGCTCCGAGGTGCCCACCCCCACCGGCCCGACGCCGAGCCTGCGTCCCACCGAGAGCGGGCCGGCGTCGGTCTCGGGCACGAAGGCGACGATCTCCTGCGCCAGCACGCAGTGCAGCACCCCGCGGTCGTGCAGGATCTCGGAGACGCGCGGCTGCCAGCTCGCCGCGTCGTCCGCGGCGCGGAAGACCACCGCGCGGTACCGCTCCGCGAGCGGCTGGCCCGCGGCCGCGGCGTGCTCCGCCGTCGCGCGGCCCGCGAGCAGGGCGTGGGCGAGCACGCGTCGCTCGTGGCGCCCGAACCGGTCGGCCCTGGCCTGGACCCAGTAGGCGTCGCCGATGATCCGCTGCACGGTCTCGACCACCCGGGCCGCGCGCTGGGTCAGCACGGTCAGCTCGGCGTGGTCGCCCGGCCGTCCCCGGCGCCAGGCCTGGCCGATCACCAGCGACATCGCGTAGTCGTAGAGGTCGACGACGTCCTGCTGCGCGACGGCCGCCCGGACGTGGTGCCCGACCTGGTCGCGGATCCGCCGGTCGAGAGCGGCGGACCCGGCGCTCCCTCCGGCGACCCCGGCGAGGAGCGCCTCGACCATCGACCGCACCTGCACCGGCGCCGCGGGCCCGTCCGCCTCGACCGCGCGGAGGAGACCGGGGAAGCGATCGGCCACCGCCTCGAGGACCGTGGTCCGGATGTGGTCGACGTCGCCGAGAAGGCGCTCGGTCAGCGCCTCGGGGTCGTGGTTGCTCATGGTCTTCGCCTCGCTGTCGTGATGGATCTCGGGCCGTACGGCGCCGCCGCGCAGGCGGTCAGGGCCGGAAAGCAGTCAGGTCCGATGCTCAAAAGACTCGTGGACCGGCCTGTTCGACACAATGCGGAGTTGTCCCTAGCCCGTTCGGAGTATGGACGAGTCGGATCCGCCGACCCCCGAGGTCGAGGCGGGCGCTGGTGACGACCGACCGTGACCGACCGGCGCCGATCGGGTGGAGCAGCTGCTGGCCACGACCCCGAGGACGATCACCCCGACGAGCAGGAAGGCGCAGGCGGCGCGCATCCCGAAGCGGGCCGGGCCGAACCCGGGGACCAGCCGGCGGCGGGCGCCGTTGCTGTAGGGGTTGAGCAGCCGGGCGTCGAGCACGTCGTCACCCGAACTCTGTTCACTGGTCATCGGCGATCACTCCCGGATGTGGCGGGGTCCCATCGTGACCGCGTTCCGGCCGCGCACCCGGGCCCCCGGAGGGCGGATCCGGCGACCGCCCTTCCCACCCGCGCTCACCCGCCGGCGGTCTTCCCATCCGCCCGCAGCGCGGCGAGCGCCGCGACCATGTCCGCACGGAGGGCCCGGTCGTACGGCTGGACGCGGATCCCGATGTCGGCCACCGTCGCCGCCAGGTCCGGCCGTCGATCGACGAGGCACCGCTGCGCGAAATCGTGAGCGACGTCGGCGACGAACCCCGGGAAGCTGCGGGCCAGCAGCAGCGGGCTCGACCAGGGGTAGTGCGACCGGGGGGCGTCGACCACGCCCGCGGTGCGCACCAGCTCGAGCGCGGCGTCGGCCCGGCCTGCCGCCACCAGCAGGACGACGACGTGCCAGTCGGTCCGGACGTCGTCGGCGATACGCACGACGCCCTCCCCGGCCTCGATCCGGGCGGCACCGTCCGCAGTGCGGCCGAGCGCATCCGCCGCCGCCGCCAGCGCGGACGTCACGACGGCGTCGGAAACCCCGCTCGGCCACAGCGCCGCCACCAGCTCCGCGCGGCTCACCTCGCCGCGCAACGCCAGGTAGGCCACCAGCTGAACGAGGTCCGCGGGCATCGGGAGCACGCCGTCGGGGCCGTCGATGCGCGGGTCGCCGATGAGCCGCACGAGGACCTCGACGGTCCCCGGCGGCGCGGGCCGGCCCAGCGCCGGCGGCGCCGGCGGACGGCCGGACACCAGCCTGCGCTCGGTCTCGACGAGCCGGGCCACCTCGACGACCGTGGAGACCGCGAGGGCCTGTGCACCGACCTCCAGGCGCGGCTCGGCGCACCGCATGATCCCTGCGGTGTCGATGTCCAGGCGCCACGCGTCACCCGGAACGTCGCCCACGACCAGCACCGACAGCGCGGCGCCGCCCGGCCGGCCGACGAGCCCGGCCAGCGCGGCGGCGTGCGTGCCCTGAGGCGGCTCGGCCAGCACGACCAGCTGGGCCCGGCCCGGCCCGTCCCCGCGCCCCGTCCGCGCGAGCCGGGCGTCGGCGGCCGTCGCGAGCACGCCCGCGATCACCTGGTCGAGGTCGGCCGCGCAGTACAGCCGGGGCGTCACCGCACCGGCGTCGAGGCCGAACCCGACCAGCATCACGTTCAGGTTCTCCGCCCACGGGTTCAGCGCGGCCTCCAGCGCCAGCGCCAGCGCCACCAGCCGCGCGGAGGAGGGCGGGCCGGTGATGCAGACCGGGCCCGGGGCGGCCTGCATGTTCACCAGGACGCGGGTGGACTTCTCGCAGCCCAGCGACACGAGGGCCGGGCAGGGCGCCGGCCCCTCGACCAGCGCCGGCACGTCGGCGTGACCGACGGTCCAGGTCCGCCCGTCCGCGGAGGCCCGGAACGGCGCGGGGGCCGCCGGAGCCGGTTGCGCCAACACGAGCTCGACGGTGTCCCGGCGCATCCGCGCGGTCACGAGGCTCTGCGACCGCGCACCGGTGCGCAGCGCGAGCAGCCGCAGCGCGCGGTCCACCAGGCCGGCCCCGACCGTGTCGGCGCCGATCTCGGCGCCGACGAGCGCGAGCGCGGACGGCGCGTCCAGCGGAACGACGGTGTCACCCGGTGCGCGACGGCGGTCGCGTTCCGCCCGCACCTCCTCCACGCGGTTCACCACCCCGGCGCACAGCAGCCGGGCGTGGACGAGGTCCCACGGGAGCGCCGTCTTCGGGTGGTCGGACGGCTGGGCCCGGTGCCCCAGCTCGTCGCGCATGTCGACGGGGTGGGTCAGGTTGACGGCCGCGGCGCGCGTCGCGGGCGGGTGCGTCGCGGGCGGGTGCGTCACGGGCGGGTGCGTCACGGGCGGGCGGGTCACGGCCGCGGCGCGCGTCTCGGGCGGGCGGGTCTCGCGGGTGCGCGGCTCGGCTGCGGCACGAGGCTCAGGAACAGGGGTCTCGGCGGCACGCGGCACGGGGGCACGCGTCTCGGCGGCGCGCGACACGGGAGCACGCGTCTCGGCAGCACGCGACACAGGGGCACGCGTCTCGGCAGCACGCGACACGGGGGCACGCGTCTCGGGAGCACGCGTCTCGGCAGCACGCGACACGGGAGCACGCGTCTCGGCAGCACGCGACACGGGAGCACGCATCTCAGGGGCAGGCGTCTCGGCCGCGGCACGCGTCTCGGCGGCGGGCGTCTCGGCCGGGGGGCCCGCCTCAGGCGCACGCGTCTCGGGGGCATGCGTCTGGGCGGCACGCGGCTCAGGAGCACGCGTCTCCGCGGCACGCGGTTCGTGCGCACCCGTCTTCGCGACACGCGGCTCGTGCGCACCCGTCTTCGCGACAGACGGCTCGTGCGCACCCGTCTTCGCCACAGACGGCTCGTGCGCACCCGTCTTCGCGACACGCGGCTCGTGCGCACCCGTCTTCGCCACAGACGGCTCGTGCGCACCCGTCTTCGCGACACGCGACTCGTGCGCACCCGTCTTCGCCACAGACGGCTCGTGCGCACCCGTCTTCGCCACA
>CAXTTN010000256.1:0-8293 GCA_964247105.1 uncultured Pseudonocardia sp. | reverse complement strand
GACACGCTCGGCATCAGCGCCGACGGCCGCGTCGGCACGTTCTGCTGGAACACCGGCCGCCACCTGGAGCTCTACCTGGCGGCGCCGTGCACCGGGCGGGTGCTGCACACGCTCAACATCCGGTTGTTCCCCGAGCAGCTCGTCTACATCGTCAACCACGCGCAGGACGAGGTCGTCTTCGTCGACCGCTCGCTGATCCCGCTGCTCGCGCCGCTGGCCGACAAGCTCGACACGGTGCGGCACTACGTCGTCATCGACGACGGCGGCGACGCCCCGGTCCCCGAGGGCTGGCTCGACTACGAGGAGCTGCTCGCCGCGGCCGAGCCGTACGAGGGCCGGTTCGTCGTCGAGGACGAGAACGCGGCCGCCGCGATGTGCTACACGTCCGGCACCACGGGCAACCCCAAGGGCGTGGTCTACAGCCACCGCTCGGCGGTGCTGCACTCGCTGATCACGCTGACCGCCGACGCGTTCGGCCTCGCGGAGCGCGACGTCGTGCTGCCGGTGGTCCCGATGTTCCACGCCAACGCCTGGGGCCTGCCCTACGGCTGCCTCCTGGCCGGCGCCGGGATCGTCTTCCCCGGCCCCACCATGACCCCGCAGGCCATCGTCGACCTGCTCGAGAAGCACCGCGTCACCGTCACCGGCGGCGTGCCCACCATCTGGATGGGAGTGCTGCCGTTGGCCGCGGGACGCGACCTGTCGGCGCTGCGGCTGATCCTGTGCGGCGGGTCGGCGGTGCCGCGGGCGCTGTCGGAGTCCTACCGCACCGCGGTCGGGATCCCGATCACCCAGGCGTGGGGCATGACCGAGACGAGCCCGATCGCCACGATGTCCACCGCGCGCAGCCACCACGACGCCCTCACCGAGGACGAGCGGGCGGACGTCCGGGCCCGCCAGGGGCAGCCGGTGCCCTTCGTCGACATCCGGCTCGTCGACCCGGAGAGCGGCGCGGTCCAGCCGTGGGACGACGCCGCCACCGGCGAGATCCAGGCCGCGGGCCCGTGGATCGCCCGGGAGTACTACCGCGGCGAGGGCGGTGGCGCGCAGTTCACCGAGGACGGCTGGCTGCGCACCGGCGACGTCGGCACGGGCGACCGCTACGGGTTCGTGCGCCTGGTCGACCGCACCAAGGATCTGATCAAGTCCGGCGGCGAGTGGATCGGCTCGGTGGAGCTGGAGAACGAGATCATGGCGCACCCCAAGGTCGCCGAGGCCGCGGTGATCGCGATCCCGAGCGAGAAGTGGGTGGAGCGTCCGCTGGCGTGCGTGGTGGTCAAGCCCGGGGAGACGCTGACGGCGGAGGAGGTCGTCGAGTTCCTCACGCCGCGGGTGGCCAAGTGGTGGCTGCCCGACGCGGTGGAGTTCATCGACGAGGTCCCCAAGACCAGCGTCGGCAAGTTCTCCAAGAAGACGCTGCGCGAGAAGTTCGGCGGCTATCAGGTCGGCTGAGGGTAGGACCGCGCCAGCCGCGTCCGGGCGGTGCAGAGGTGGCGGGCGACCTCGGCGGTGATCCGGTCGGCGTCACCCGACCACCGCTGCGCGCGGTCCTCGTCCGGGAGCGCCTGGTAGGCGATCAGGAGACCTTCGAGCGCGTCGAAGAGGTCGGCGACGGCGGACGATCGGGCCTGCACGGCGGCCCCGGCCGGACTGGTCATAGCCACATGGATACGCGGCCACGGCGATCGGACTGGCACCGTCGTGAAACGTCCGTGTGAACCTCTATCGGGTGACGACCCGATCGCGACCGGTCGCCGACCCCGTTGCTCGGCTCGGTCCCCCGTCCGGGGGCGGCGGCACGCCGGTGACGGCGCGACGACCACCGCATGCGGCCGGTCCGGACCGGGTGGAGACTGCCCGCGTGCCCCCGCGGAGCCGACCCGACCAGCTCGGCCGGCCCGCGCCGGACCTCCGCCTGGCGCTGCCCGCCGCGATGACCGCCCCGGCGCTGGCCCGCGAACGGCTCGGTCGCTGGCTCGACGCCCACGGCTGGCCCACCGACCAGCGCGACGACCTGGTGCTGGCGGTCAGCGAGGCCGTGAGCAACAGCGTGGAGCACGGCTACGGCGTCGATCACACCGGCACCGGCGGGGCCGGGCCGGTGGAGCTGCTCGGCGAGGTGCACCACGGGCCCGACGGCCGCCACGCCGTGCTCACGGTCGCCGACCGGGGCGCCTGGCGGCCCCCCGCGGGCGAGCGCGGTTACCGGCGGCGCGGGATCCCGCTGATGGAGGCGTGCGCCGCGGCCGTGACCGTCGACGGCACCAGCAGCGGCACCACCGTCGTGCTCCGCAGCCGTGCCGTCCCGCCCGCCTGACGTCGCCGGCCTCGCCGCGCGGGCGCTCGCGACCCCGCCGCGCTGCGGCGCGACCCGGCTCGTGTGCGTCGACGGGCCGTCGGGATCGGGGAAGACGGTGCTCGCCGGGCGGATCGCCGCGGCGCTCGACCGCGCGCCGGTGGTGCACATGGACGACCTCTACCCCGGCTGGGACGGCCTGGAGCGGGCCGTCCCGCTGCTCCACGACGAGATCGTGGCGCCCCTGGCCGCCGGCCGCCCCGCCCGTCACCGGCGCTACGACTGGGACCGGGAGGCCTACACCGGCGTGCGGGACCTCGGGACGCCGCCGGTGCTCGTCGTCGAGGGGGTGGGAGCCGGGGCGCGGGTGATCGCCCCGTTCGCCGTGCTGCTGGTCTGGGTCGAGGCGCCGCCGGCCGAGCGTTACCGCCGGGCGATGGAGCGGGACGGCGACGCGTACCGGCCGCACTGGGAGCGCTGGGCGCGTCAGGAGGAGGCCCACTTCACCGCCGAAGGCACGCGGGCCCGGGCCGACGCGGTGGTGTGATCCGCACCGGACCCGCATGCTGACGCGGTGTCTGCGGCCTACACCGTGCGTCCCCTGGACATCGACACCTGGCCCGCGTTCGCCCGGCTCGTCGAGGCCAACAACGGCGTGTGGGGCGGCTGCTGGTGCATGGGGTTCCACGTCAGGCCTGGCAAGGACCGCACCCCGGCACAGAACCGGGCCGGGAGACCGACGACCGCACGGTGTCGGGCTCGTTCCTGCACACCGGCCCGATGGCCGCGTTCGAACGCCACGGCTTCACGCGGACGGGTCCGATCTCCCCGCACCGCTGGGTCGTCACCCGCACCGTCGATCCCGCCCGAGACGCCGCGCGCGTGTTCCTCACGATGAGACGCGACCAGTCGGCTGGTGCATACTCGGCTGGTCCGTCGACCCTGTCGAAGGCCACACACGTGGGGGTGTCATGCCTGGCCGTCACCGATCACCCGCACCGACGCTCTCGCAGTGGCGGGCCCGCGTGGCGTGCGCCGGTGCCGGCGCCTGCGCGGGCCTGATCGGCCAGGCCATCGGCCTGGGCCTGCTGCAATGGCCGTCCGGAGGCCTGCCCGGCTTCCCGTGGTGGCAGCCGCCCGCGGCGTACGCGGAGCCCGGGCACGGGACGCCGGGGCCCGAAGCCCGCGAGCTGCCGGTCGCCGAGGTCGCGTGGTTCCTGCCGGCGCCGGCCGTCCTCGGTGGGCCGCCGCCCGGTGGAGGGGGAACGCCGCAGGCCGCCGTCGTGGGGCCGAGCACGGTCGCCCCTCGGGCCGCGCAGTCGCCGGCGGCACGGGCGGTAGGTCCGCCGGTCGCTGCCGTGCCCGACGCACGGGCCGGAGGTCCGCCGGTCGCTGCCGTCCCCGACGCGCCCTCGACGCTCACCGGGACGGTCGGCGCCACCGCGCACGCCGTGGTCGGCGGCGTCGTCCCGGCGGCCCGGTCCGCCACGACCGGGGTCGTCGACACGGTCGCCGAGCTCCCGCACCACGTCGTGGCGACGGCGGGCGAGGTCGTCCACACCACCACCGACGTGGTCGGCACGGCCACCGAGGTCCCGCACCGCGTCGTCGACACGGCGGGCGCCGTCGTCGACACCGTGGCGAAGGCGCCGGTCGCCCGCGTCCCCGCGAAGGCCGTCGACACGGTCGAGGACGTCGTGGGCGAGGTGTCGGGGAAGCAGGACGGCAAGAAGGTCGAGGTCGCCCGCCCGGTGCTCGAGACGGTGACCTCCGCGGTGCACCTGCCCCGGTGAGACCCGTTGCCCGCACGCGATCGAACGACGCCGAGGTCGATGCCGCGCTGGTCCGCCGGATCGTCGAGGACCGGGACCGGGACGCGTTCGACGCCGTGTACGGCCGCCACGCCCCGGCCGTGTACGGCGTCGCCCGGCGGGTGCTGTGCGACGCGGCGCTGGCGGAGGACGTGGTCCAGGAGGTGTTCCTCGGCTTCTGGACGCGCCCGGAACGCTTCGACCCGAGCCGCGGCACGCTCCGGACCTGGCTGGTGATGATCGTGCACCGCCGCTCCGTCGACGAGGTCCGTCGTGCCGTCGCCCACCCGACGGTGAACCTGGTCGACGAGACCGGGCCGCTCGTGGAGGATCCCCAGGACACGGCCCTGCGCCGGGTGGAGGCCGACGGCGTGCGGCACGCGCTGGCCGCGCTGCCCGTCGACCAGCGGAAGGCGCTGCTGCTGGCCTACTGGGGTGGGCACACCCAGGCCGAGATCGCGACCCTCACCGGGGTCCCGCTCGGGACCGTCAAGAGCCGGGTGTTCAGCGGCTTCCGGCGGTTGCGGGCGCAGCTGCACCCCGCCGGCGAGCGCGCGCCGAGGGGTGAGGGATGACCGGAACCGCGGAGGAGTGCTCCTGGGCCGAGTGGACGGTGCTCCTGGCCCTGCACGCGCTCGAACCCGAGCAGGAGGCGACGGTCGACGACCACGTGCGCTCCTGCATCGCCTGCCGGACCACCGTCCGGGAGGCCGAGGAGACCTTCGCCGCGGTCGGCGAGACCGCCGCCGAGCCGCCGCCGCCACGGCTGCGGCGCCGCATCCAGGCCGTCCTGGACGAGGAGACCCCGCTCCCGGTCGGAGGGCGGCGGCGCCCGCGCCGCTGGGCCGTGGCGGCCGCGGCGGCCGTCCTCGTGGCCGCGATGGCGGGCGGCGGGGTCGTCGTCGGCCAGCTCGACCGCCAGCGCGGCGCCGCCACCGTCCACGCCGGCACCGTCGACGACCTGCTCGCCACGATCGCGGCGTCGCCGCACGCCGTCCTCGTCGACCGTGACCGGCACCCGGTCGCCGCCGTCGCGCTGGGCGACGCGCCCCGGTTCTACGGTCTCGACCTGCCGCAACCTCCCGCCGGCCGGGTCTGGGTGCTCTGGGGGGCGCGCGGTCAGGGCATCACCGCGCTGGCGGCCGTGCCCGCCGCCGCCCCGGAGGAGACGCCCGTGGGCCGGCCGGGCGAGTACGAGGCCTACCTGCTCAGCGCGGAGACCGCCGGTCCCCCGCCCGCCCGCCCGAGCGAGGTGACGGCGTCCGGGCCGGTCGTCGCGGCGACCGGCCCGTGACCGTCGCCTGCGCAGCGAGTGCCGACGTCCACCACACGCGCTGAGCGGAGCGACGACGCCGGTGTCAGAGGTGCTCGGCGAGCGCGGCGGCGAACACCTCCGGTGCCTCGACCGGCACGAAGTGGCCGACGCCGTCGACCGGGCGCAGGTCGACGTCGGCGAACCACTCGCCGAGCCGGTCGCTCCACGCCCGAGCGGGTCGTGCTCGGGCCACAGCACCGTCGTGGGCACGCCGATGCGCTGCGCGGGCGGCTGCTCGGCCAGCGACATGGCGACCGTCGCCGACCCCGCCCGGTACCAGCCGATCGACGCCGTGAACGCCCCGGGCGGCCCGTAGGCCGAGGTCAGGGCGTCGAGCCGGGCGTCGGTCGGCACGAAGCCAGGGCCCGACCAGTGCCGGTCCGGTCGTACGCCGGCGTCACGGTCAGGCGATCCGCCGCAGCCGCGTGATCGTCAGCCCGTTCTCGTCGATGAGGTCGCCGACCAGGCCCGCGAAGCGGACCAGGTGCGGGGTCGCGAGGTGCGCGTCGAGCTTCTCGCCCGACTCCCAGTTCTCGTAGAAGAAGAACACCGACGGGTCCTCCACACCCTGGTGCAGGTCGTAGTTGACGTAGCCGTCCTCCTTGCTGGTGGGCTCGATCAGCGCCTCCAGCTCCGCCTTCAGCTCGGCCTCCCTGCCCGGCGCCGCCTTCATGGAGGCGATCACCGTGAGCAGGTCGCGACGGTCGTCGGTCGGTGTGGGCATCGTTGCTCCAAGGGGTCGGGTAATCAGCGTTCGGAGGCTAGGTTAATCCCCATGATCGAGGTCGTCGGACGGATGCGCGACGCCGCGCTCGCGTGGCTGGATTCCCTCGACGCGGAGCAGCGCCGCGTCGCCACCGGCGCCGCACCCGCGGGCGACGCCTCCGACGCCGAGCGCCGCCGGTGGTTCTACACGCCCACCGACCACGGCGGTCTGACGCTGCACGAGCAGCGGCCGCCCCAGCAACGCGGCGCGTTGCGGCTCGTCTCCTCGGGCCTGTCCACGGCGGGTTACGTCACGGTGGCCACCACGATCGGCCTGGAGAACGTCCTCGACCAGGCCGAGGGCTTCACCGCCCTCTTCGACCGGGACCGCGGGCGCGACCCCGGCCGCTACTACCTGCGGGTGTTCGGCGATCCGGGCGGCGCGGGACCGTGGGGCTGGCGCTTCGGCGGCCACCACGTGTCGCTGAACAACCTGGTCGTCGACGGCGAGCTGGTGGCCACCACCCCGTGCTTCATGGGCGCCGACCCGGCGTCGTCCCCGCTGCTCGGCGGCGCCGTGAACCGCCCGCTCGCCCGGGTCGAGGACCTCGCGCGCGACCTCGTGCGCTCGCTGCCGCCCGAGCTCGCGGCCCGTGCGGTGCTGCTGCCCACGGCGCCGTCGGACGTCGTGACGGCCAACCGCACCACCGTGTCCGAGGGCGACCGGGTGATCCCGCTGACCGGGATCTGGCGCGACGAGCGCTTCCCCGACCCGGTCGAGCAGGAGAAGCTGCAGGCGCTGAGCGACCGCATCGACGAGGCCGCCGCGTACGACGACGCCGATCACCGCGCCGTCGAGTACACCCTGGCCCCGAAGGGGGTCGCCGGGGCCGAGCTGGACGCCGGGCAGCGCGAGGTGCTGCGGCTGCTGCTCGACACCTACTTCGGACGCGTGCCCGCCGAGGTGGCGCCGCGCTACGACGACGCCGCCCTCGACGCCGTGCACGTGGCGTGGGCGGGCCCGACCGAGCCCGGCGCGCCGCACTACTACCGCCTGCAGGGCCCGCGGCTGCTCGTCGAGTGGGACAACACGCAGCGCGGCGCGAACCACGCCCACTCCGTGTGGCGCGACCCCGCCGCCGATTTCGGCCTCGACGTCCTCGCCCGCCACCGCGCCGCGCACCCGCACTGACCGACCCTTGCCGAACGGTCAGGAAAGCCTGTCGTTCGTGCAGCGCAACGTGGCGCCGACGTGACCCTCCGCAGCGACCGGGGCTGAAAGGCTGAGAGCTCGCTGACGCCGTCCCGCGTCGACCAGGAGGCCTGTCGTGATCGATGAACACTTCGTGTGGCTGGGCGTTCTCGTCAACTTCGTCGGCGGGGCGTGGTACGCCGTCGTCACGCTCCGGGCCCACACCCAGCCCAACCCGGTGTCGTGGGGCCTGTGGTCGGTCACCGGGTGGATCGCGGTGGGTGGCCAGCTCGCCGAGGGCGCCGGGATGGAGGTCCTGTTGACGGTGACCGTCGCCGCCATCCCCACGATGATCGCGGTGGCGTCGCTCGTGGCCCGCCTGATCCGGCCGCCCCGCACGTACGACCCGATCACCGGGTTGGACCTCCTGTGCGCGGGGCTGTCCGTGCTCACCCTCGTCGTCTGGTGGCTCACCGCGTCGGGCGTCGTCGCGATCGCGCTGAGCATCGCCGTCGACGCGCTCCCCGCGCTCCCGGTGCTGCGCCAGGCCATCCGCTCGCCGGAGTCCGACCACCCGTCGATCTGGGTCGCCGGGACCATCAGCGCCGTCATCACCGTGCTCACGCTCAAGGATCTCGGGTTCGTCGGCGCCGGGTTCGCGATCTACTTCCTGATCCTCTGCGCCAGCATGTCGTTCCTGCTGCTCGGGTTGCCGGCGCTCCGTCGCCGGGTCGCCGCGCCGCCCGCGGCACCGGTCGCGCCGGCCCGCAGTCCGGCCGCCGCCGCGGCCCTCGCCGGCGCGTTCGCCGCCGACTACCTCTCCTGGGACGAGTCCGACCCCGGGCGCCGCGGGGAGGCCCTCGCCGCCTACTTCGACGGCGTACGGCCGGACGCGCTCGTGCGGCTGGGCTGGTCGGGTTCCGGCCGGCAACGCGTCGAGTTCGTCCTGGTGGGTGACACCACCCGCGACGACC
>CAXTTN010000255.1:0-8319 GCA_964247105.1 uncultured Pseudonocardia sp. | reverse complement strand
CGTCCCACCGCGCCCACCCACACCAACCGACTCGACCTAACAAAGTACTACTAGACCAGCGACCACTCCGAGCCCAGGCTCACGAACCCCGCCGCGGCGGCCACCGCGGCGGGGTCGGCGCCGTCGACGCCCGCCTGCGCCTCGGCGAGCGCCGAGCCCGCCGTCCGTCCGGTGCGCAGCAGCTCGTGGAACCGCACCATCAGCGAGGCCGTCTCGACGTCGGGCACCGGCATCACCGACGCCACCACCTGCTGGGTCCCGTTCGCCAGGAACGTGGCGGTCAGCCCCAGCAGCTCGTCGCCCGCGGTCACGGCGGCCCGGCCCAGGTTGCAGGCCGAGAGCACGACCAGCTCCGGTGCGCGGGTGACCTGTTCGAGGTCGTAGACGGTCAGCGGCCCGTCGTCGAGGCGGATGGCGGAGAACAGCGGGTTGCGCGGGTGCACGTCGCCGTGGGCGGCGATGTGGGCCAGCCGCACGCCGTCGAGCGCGCCGGTCATCGCGGCGGCGGTGGCCGCGGCCCCGACGATCGGCTCGACGCCGTGCAGGCCGGCCACCGCGCGCGCCTCCGCGTCGGCGCCGAGCAGGCCCGGTCCGGCCGCGACGGTGATCCCGACGCCGGTGCGCGGCGCCGCGGCGGCGGTGCACCACAGCGTGGCCGACGGCGCGACGCTCACCGCGCGGCCCCGGCACGACGGCAGCACCGACCACGGGACCGACTGCAGCGGGCCGGTGGGCACCAGCACCAGCGGGCGGTCGCCGACCGCCGCCGCGACCGGCCCGATCACCAGCCGGTCGAGCCGGGCCGCGGCGTCCCCCAGCAGCTGCGACGCCGCGTCCCGGCTGGCGGCGCTCGCGCGCGGCCGGGCCAGCCTGCGCAGCGCGAACGGGATCCGGTCGATCTGGTCGGCGACGGGTTCCACGTCGCCGATGCGGTGCATCGCGATCCGGCCGCCCGCCACCGTGACGGCGCGCAGCACCCCGGCGGTGACGAAGTACTCCACCAGCGCGGCGTCCCCGAGCGACGCCGCGATGCGCGCCGGCGCCACGGGTGCGGGCGGCAGCCCGGCGGCATCGGCGGGCAGCATCCGGGTGCGGTCGCGGACGGTCCGTTCGAGGTCGAGCCGCCGCTGCACGAGCCGGGCCGTCGACCGCCCGGCGCCGATGGCGGCCTCGATGTCCTGGGCCAGCGACCGCAGCTCGCCCAGCGACTGGGCCAGCACGGGATCGTCGGGCGGCCGGATCGGGCGCAGCCGCAGGTGGCTCGCACGGCCCTCCTCGGCCCACTCCAGGACGCGGCCCGGCTTCCCGTCCGCGACCGCCGTCGCGAGCCCGAGCTCGGCGAGGTCGACCCGGTGCCCCGACGCGTGGGCCCGCAGGTCGCCGGCCCCGAACGTGGCGCGGTGGTCGTCGACCGCCCGCAGCCCGCACCGGACGGCGATGCGCGCGCCCCGCCGGTTGCCGCGGGCCTCCCGCAGCAGGGCCTCCGCGTACCAGGCCCGCGACCGCAGCACGACGTGGCCCTGCGTGCGCGAGCGGGCCGCGATCCCGATCAGCCGCTCGGCCTCGGCCGCGTCGCCGAGCGAGCGGGCGAGCCTGCCCGCCGTCAACCGGGTCTCCAAGGCGGCGACGACCCAGCGCGATTCCGCCAGCGCGTCCGCGAGGTCGGCCAGGCGGCCGACGTCGGCCGGGCGCAGCGCCCCCGTCCGCGCCCGGACCTGCGCGACCACGAACCGGCCCAGCACGGCCCACGCCGGGCGCTCCTGGCGTTCGAACTCCCGGACGGCGCGGGTCGCCTGCTCGACGGCCCGCTCGTGGCGCCCGGCGACCGCGGCGGTCTGGGCGAGCAGGAGCCGGACCTCGGGCAGCGTGAGGTGCCGCCCGCCCGCCTCGACCAGCTCCAACGCCTGCTCGGCCGCCTCGTGGGCCTCCGCGACGAGGAACGCCGAGAGCAGCAGCTGGCTGCGGTCGGTGAGCACCTCGCCGAGGTCGGAGCCGAGCCTGCGGAAGCACTGCTCGGCCCGGTGGAGGTGGTGCAGTGCCGTGGGGACGTCGCCGCGGACGCCCGCGACCCAGCCGAGGTTCTGCTGGCAGAAGGCCACCGACAGCTCCAGGCCCAGCTCGGAGCACAGCCTCATCGCCTCGTGGAGATCGGCCTCGGCGGCGGCGAACTCGTGGCGGTACCCGTGGGTCACGCCGCGGTTGCTCAGCGTCCGCCAGATCCAGGAGCGGTCGTCCGCCCGGCGCAGCACCGGCAGCGCCCGGTGGTAGGCGGCCAGCCCCTCGTCGTGGCGGCCGAGGTGGCAGAGCAGCACGCCGCGCTGGGCCGTGGCGCGGGCCCGGTGGAGCGCGTCGAGGTCGAGCGCCAGCACCTCGTCGATCTCGCGCAGCGACCGGCCCGCCCGGCCCCGGATGCCGCGGACGTGCGCCAGCTGGATCCGCGCGTCCACCGTCAGCTCGAACGACGCCGCGCGGCGCGCGGACGCCACGGCCGCGCGCAGGTACCGGATGGCCGTGTCCGGATCCTCCAGGTGGAGCGCCACGACACCGAGCGCGCGCTCGGCCACCGACACGGCCGCGTGGTCGTGCCGCGCCCGGGCCCGCCCGGCCGCGTCGGTGGCCAGCGCCGCGGCCCTCGCGGGGTCGGCGTCGGCCATGTGGAGGGCCACCTGCGCCTGGTGCACCAGCTCGGCTCCGTCTCGCGTGCGGGGCCCCGATCCTCCTACAGTGAGCCCGCCCGGCACAGCGCATATCGGTCCGGTCGGCCACGCAGAGTCGCCGCCGCCACCGGTCGAATCACCCGGTTGCACGGTATCCGAGCCGGGGCGTGGCGCTCTTACCCGAGACCGCGGGGAGGTGGTGTGAGATGAGCGAGGCGTCCGATCCCGACGACGCGCTGATGGCCGAGCTGTCCGCGCTGCTGCTCCCGTCCACCGCGGTTCCCGAGGACGTCGTCGCGGCCGCCCGCACGCTCTTCACCTGGCGCACCGTCGACGCCGAGCTGGCCTCGCTGACCTTCGACTCCCTCCTCGACGACGCCCCGGCCCGCACCCGCGCGTCGGACGACCAGCCGCGGCTGCTCGCGTTCCGGTCGGGGGAGGTCACGATCGAGATGGAGGTCGTGGCGGACAGCCGGGGGCGGCACCTGGTGGGCCAGGTGTTCCCCGTGGAGCCCTCCCGGGTGTCGCTCCGCCACGACGGGGGCACGAGCGAGGGCCGCGCCGACGAGCTGGGCCGGTTCCTGCTCGCGCTGCCGCCCGCCCCCCAGCTGGCCACGCTCACCTGCTGGAGGGCCGACGGCACGGTGATCGAGTCGGCGGCGCTCGTCGTCTGAGCCGGTGTCCGGGTCAGTGCCGCCGGCAGCGGCAGCGCCTGCGGGGTCCGGGGTCGCAGCACGCCTGGCCCGGCAGCAGGACGGCGCCGACACCAGGGACGGCCTGGCTGCGCGCGAGCTCGAGCAGCGAGGCGGCCGCCTGCTGCCCGTTCTCCCCGGTCACCGACATCCGGGCCGCGACGAGCCCGGCCACCAGCGGCGTCGAGAACGAGGTGCCGCTCCACCTCGCCATGCCGTCGAACGTCCGGACGACCCCGGTGTCGGGCGGCTCCCCGCACACGTACCGGCCCCTGCCGTAGGCGTTGACCAGGTCCTCGCCGGGCGCGTACACGTCCACCCAGCCGCCGTGGTTGCTGAAGTGCGCGCGGGTGCGCCAGTTCGACGCCAGCGCGCCGACGCTGGTGACCCACGGGAAGGCGGCGGGCCACATCATCCTCGACGAGCCGTCGTTGCCCGCGGGGGACAGCACCACGACGCCCTTGAGGTGGCGCAGGTGGGTCTCGTAGAGGTCCTCGAACGTCTTCAGCGGCAGGCCGTCGGCCGTGCTCCCCGCGAAGGTCAGCACGACGACGTCGGGGCTCTCGACGAGCGCCTCGGCGAGCTTCAGCACGATGTTCGACTCGTAGTCCGCACCGGCGGTGAGGAACGCCCCCTTGACGGTGACGGAGGTTCCCGGGGCCATGGCTCGCACCCCGCCCGCCACGAACACGCCGTGGTAGGCGTAGGGCCGGATGTTCCCCGCCCCGTCGAGCGTCTGCTCCTCGTCGCCGGTGACGCCGGCGAGCCACGCGTGGTCGAGCGCGGCCTGCGCGACGAACCCCGTGTCGAGGACGGCCACCGAGACCCCGTCCCCGCGGCCGTCGGCACCGCAGCCCGCCTCCCGTTCGGGGTAGGGCAGCGTGACACCGGGCGGAACCTGTTCCGGCTCGGTGGCCGGGCAGGAGTTCGGGCACACGAACAGGACGTGGTCGGGGCTCGCGATGCCGGGCCCGAGTGCCGCGAGGAGCCGGTCGAGCACGTCCGGGACCCTCGGGAACACCCTGGGGGGCACCCCGTCGCGCTCGATCGTCACGAACTCCAGCCGGGTCACGCCGCGTGTGACGGCCTGCGGCACGACCGCGACGTCGTCGGGCAGGCCCACGCGCCGGGGCTCGCCCGGCCCCGGCGGGTCGAAGATCTGCGCCAGCTCGTCGACGACGCGGGCGGTGTCGGCGGGGTGCACGAGGATGTGGTTGCTCCGGTACAGGTACTCGACATCGCCGATGTCGCGCCAGTCGTCGGGGTGGGCGGCGGCGCCCTCCAGGTGCGGCTCCTCCTGGTCGGCACGGAAGTTGCGCTCGTCGGGCCCGAGGATCAGCTCGATCTGGGACCGCAGTCGGGGGTCAGCTGCTGGCACGTCGTCCTCCTGTGTGGAGCGATGGAGCCTCGACCGTCGTCGGTCGTGGAGCTAGTGCCCCGTCAGGAAAGGTCCGGCACGGAACTCAGCGGACGCGTCGATCCACCGATTTCCGCACCGACCTTCCTTGAGGAGGCACTAGGTTCTAGAGGTGCCCGCAGGCCCGGCAGATACCGCTGCCGGTTGGGACCCCGATCGCCTCTTCGCTCTCGCGCTCGCCCGGCCGTCCGAGGCGTTGTCGGTGGCACGCGACGTGCTCGTGGGATCACCGTCCGCTGCCGAGGCGGCCGTCGCGCACCAGACGATCGGTGTCGTGCTGCGGGACTTCGGCGCCATCGACGACGCCGTCGTCGAGCTGCGCACCGCCCACCGGTGGGCCCGGCGGGCGGGCGACCGCGACCTCGTGACCGACATCCGCGCCAGCCTCGGGGTCGCCTTCCTCTTCTCCGGCCGCACCCGCGCGGCGCTGGCGATCCTCGACGAGGCGGTACGGGACAGCAGCGGGGTCCGCGCCGGCCGGGTCCTGATCCGCCGGGCACTCGCGTTCTGGGTCCTCGGACGCAACGCGGAGGCGCTCGACGACGCCCGGCGCGCCGTCGTCCTGCTGTCGGGCCGGGACGACCTGGTGTGGGAGGCGCGGGCGCTGCACCACCGCGCCGCGGTCCACCTCAGCATGGGCGCCGTCGCCGCCGCGGAACGGGACTACGGCCGCTGCGAGCAGCTCCACGCGCGCATCGGGCAGCAGCTGGAGCACGCCAACGTCCGCCACGAACGCGGCGTCCTCGCCTACGCGCGCGGTGACCTCCCCGACGCGCTGGCCCTTCTCTACGACGCCGAGCAGATGTTCGACGGTCTGGCGGTCTTCGAGCCCCAGCTGTTCGTCAGCAAGTGCACGGTCCTGCTCGCCGCCGGCCTGAACGGCGACGCCGTGCAGGACATGGACCGGGCCGTCGCCACCATCGAGGAGCAGCGCGGGCCGGCCACCCGCCGGGCCGAGCTGCTCTTCGGTGCGGCGCTCGCCGCCTTCGCCGCCGGGGATCCGCACGCCGCGGCGACCCGCAACGAGGAGGCGTTGAAGCTGTTCCGCCGCCAGCAGCGGCGCTGGTGGGCGGCACGTGCCGAGCTGCTCGGCCTGCAGTGCGCGGAGGCGGTCGGTGCGCCCGTGGCGCCAGGCCGGGCCCGCCGCGTCGCGGCGTCACTGGGCCGGCTCGACCCGGACCGGGCGGTCGGCGCGCACCTGATCGTCGGCCGGGTCGCCCTGGCCGCGGGCCGGCGGGTCGAGGCGCGCCGCCACCTGCGCCGGGCGGCCGCCGCGCGGTCCCGGCCCACGGGTGAGCAGGCCGCGGGGTGGCTGGCCCAGGCCCTGCTCTGCCGCGAGGAGGACCGCGCGCGGGGGATGCTGGCGGCCTGCCGCCGCGGGTTGGAGGTGCTCGAACTGCACCTGTGGACGCTCGGGGCCACCGAGCTGCGCACGATCGCCACCGCCAAGGGCAACGAGCTCGCGGGCCTGGCCCTCGCGCACGCGCTGCGCCGCGGCGACGCGCGCCGGCTGCTCGAGTGGAGCGAGCGGTGGCGCGCGGTCGTCCTGGCCGTACCCCCGGTCCACCCACCCCAGGACAGTGAGCTCGTCGGCGACCTCGCGGCCCTGCGCCACCTCGGGATCCGCCTCGACGAGACGCCCCCGACCGGCCAGGGCGTGGCCGCGCTGCAGCGCGAGCGGCGCCGGCTCGAGACCTCCGTCCGGCGCCGCGCCCTGCAGATGCCCGGCGAGTCGCCGGGCCGGGCCGCGACGTTCTCCTGCGACGAGCTGCTGGCCCAGCTGGGCACGGCCGACCTCGTCGAGCTCGTCGACGTCGACGGCGAGCTGCACGCCGTCGTGGCCGGCGGCGGGCGCACCCGTATCGAACACCTGGGCCGGACGGTCGAGGCGGAGGAGTCCCTGACCCACGCCCGGTTCGCCCTGCGCCGCGAGGCGGGCCGGCCCGGCGCGCCGCGGCTCGACATGGAAGCGGTCGGCAGGCACCTGGAGGCCCGGCTGCTCGGGGGTGCGCTCCGCGGCCTGCGCGGGGAGTCGCTCGTGGTGGTGCCTCCCGGCCGGCTGCACTCGGTGCCGTGGGGCCTGCTGCCGTCGCTGCGCGGACGGCCGACGGCGGTGGTCCCGTCCGCGGCGGCGTGGCTGCGCGCCCGGCGAGCCGTGCCCCCGCCCGACGGCAGGGTCGTGCTGGTCGGCGGGCCCCGGCTGGCCACCGGCTCGGAGGAGGTGCGGGCGCTCGCCGCCCAGTACCCGGATGCCGTCGTCCTCGCCGACGGGCACGCGACCGTGGACGACGTCATGGCCGCGATGGACGGGGCCTCGCTGGTCCACATCGCCGCGCACGGCACGTTCCGCGCCGACAGCCCGCAGTTCTCCGCGATCGAGCTCGACGACGGACCGCTGACCGTCTACGACCTGGAGCGCCTCCACCGGGCCCCGCACCGCGTCGTGCTCGCCAACTGCAGCTCCGGCCTGCGCGCGCCGGCCGGCGCCGACGAGCTGCTCGGCGTGGTCAGCGCGCTGGTCGCGCTGGGGTCGGCCGGCGTGCTCGCGAGCGTCGTCCCGGTCGGCGACGCGCCGGCCGTCCCGTTCATGCGCGCCCTGCACGAGCAGCTCCGGAAGGACCAGTCGCTGCCCGAGGCGCTGATGACGGCCCGGCTCGCCGTGGGGGACGACCGCCGGGCCGCCGTCGCGGCCGACTCCTTCATCGCGCTGGGATGCTGAGCCGTCCCTGCCCTACCTCAGGGCGCGGTTGATCGCCGACACCACGGCCTTGAGCGAGGCGCTGACGATCGAGCCGTCCACCCCGACGCCCCACAGCACGGTGTCCTCCACCGCGCACTCGACGTAGGCCGCGGCGCGGGCGTCGTCACCGCCGCCCATCGCGTGCTCGTGGTAGTCGAGCACGCGCACGTCGAAGCCGATGCCGGCCAGCGCGTCGACGAACGCGGCGATCGGCCCGTTGCCGGAGCCGCTGATCTCGTGCAGGTCGTTCTCGACGCGCACGGTGGCCACGATCTCGTCGGTGCCCTCGCCGTCGCTGGAGAGGCGGTGGCGGATCAGCTTCAGCGGGGTGACGCGGTCGAGGTACTCGGTGTCGAACGCGTCGCGCATCTCCTTGGGGGAGACCTCGCCGCCCTCGGAGTCGGTCACCTGCTGGATGACCTTCGAGAACTCCATCTGGAGCCGACGGGGCAGGTCGAAGCGGTGCTCGGTCTTCATGATGTAGGCGACGCCGCCCTTGCCCGACTGCGAGTTCACCCGGATCACGGCCTCGTAGGTGCGGCCGATGTCCTTCGGGTCGACCGGCAGGTAGGGCACCTCCCAGGTCTGCTCGTCGATGCTCACCCCGGCCTCGTCGGCGGCGGCCTGCATCGCGTCGAAGCCCTTGTTGATCGCGTCCTGGTGGCTACCGGAGAAGGCGGTGTAGACCAGGTCGCCACCCCACGGGTGGCGCTCGGCCACGGGCAGCTGGTTGCAGTACTCGACGGTGCGGCGGATCTCGTCGATGTCGGAGAAGTCGATCTGCGGGTCGATGCCCTGGGTGAACAGGTTCAT
>CAXTTN010000254.1:0-8332 GCA_964247105.1 uncultured Pseudonocardia sp. | reverse complement strand
CGTCGCGGTAGCGGACGTTGAACCGCGGATCGAACTCCTTGATCCAGTTGTACTCGAGCTGCAGCGCCTCGACCTCGGTGCCGACCACCGTCCACTCGACGCTCGCCGCCGTGGTGACCATCTGGCGCGTGCGCGGGTGCAGCCCGTAGACGTCGGCGAAGTACGAGTTGAGACGTTGGCGCAGGCTCTTGGCCTTGCCCACGTAGATGACCCGACCGTGCGGGTCGGAGAAGCGGTACACGCCCGGCGCCTCCGGGATGGACCCGGTCGCGGGGCGGTATGAGGAGGGATCCGGCATGGCCCCTCCAGGGTAGGACGGACCCCCGACGACGTCGCCGCCCGGACCACCCGACCGGAAACTGTCGGGGGCCGGTGGTAGGACTCTCCTCGAACGAACAGACGTTCGACACGGGGGGAGGTCTCCGATGGGAGTCGACAAGCTCGACACCGTCCGGAAGCTGCTGGCCAAGGCCGATGGGGCCGCCACGCCGCAGGAGGCGCAGGCGTACACGGCGAAGGCCGTGGCGATGATGGCGCGGCACGGCATCGACGACGCGCTGCTGGGCGCCGCCGATCCGGGGCGCGACGAGATCGGGGCGCAGCAGATCCCCCTGCACGATCCCTACAGCGCGGGCAAGGCGCGGCTGCTCGCGTGGGTCGCGTCCGCGCTGCGCTGCCGGGCGGTGCTCCACGAGGCCTGGGGAGGCAAGGTCGCCTCCGTCACCGTGTTCGGGTTCGGCTCCGACCGGGGCCGCGTCGAGCTGCTGTACACGTCGCTGCTGCTGCAGGCGGGGTCGCAGCTGCTGCGGCAACGGCCGTCCCGGCCGGGCGAGTCGGTGGCCGCGTACCGGCGCTCGTGGCTGCACGGGTTCGCCGTCGAGGTGCACGGCAGGCTGGTGGCCGCCGAGGCGGGGGCGGTCGCGGAGCGATCCCCGGCCCCCGGCGGGCGATCGGTCGCGCTCGTCCTCGCCGACCGCTCGCGGCTGGTCGACCGGGCCTACGCCGAGGCGTTCCCCGGGGTCGGCCGGGCGCGCCGGTCGACCCTGTCCGGGTCGGGCTTCGGGGCCGGTGCGGCGGCCGGGAAGCACGCCGACCTGGGCCGGAGCCGGGTCGGCCACCCGCAGCAGCGAGCACTCGGCGGCGGGGCATGATCGTGGTCATCCGTGCCCGGCCGCCCCGCTCCGGGTGCTGCCGTGCGAGCCGCCGCGATCACGACCACGGCGAGCGTTCAGGCCGGCAGGGCCAGGAGCCGGTCCACCACCGCGTCGAGGCCCTCGGCGGCCACGTGCGGGCGCGCCACCACCGCCGGCACCGCACCCTCCAGCCGGGTCGCGAGCCCGCCCACGAGCCCGGCGCGCACGGCCCCGTGCACGTCCCACGAGTGGGCGGCCACCAACGCCACCCGGTCCGGCGGGGCGTCCACCTGCTGGCACGCCCAGTGGTACACGCGCGCCGGTGGCTTGAACGCGTGGATGCTCTCGCTGCTCAGCACGCCGCGCAGGTACGTCCGCAGCCCGGCGCCGTCGAGCGCGTCGCAGGCCGCGGCCTCGGTGCCGTGGGTGAGCGCGTAGACCGGGATCCGGGCGCGGGCCAGCGCGATCAGCGCCGGCTCCACGTCGCGGTGCGGCGGCAGCTCGCGAAAGCCGTTCAGCACGTGGTCGAGCGCCTGCTCCGAGAGCGTGTGCCCCACCGTCGTGCGCAGCGCCGCCCTGGCCACCTCGGCGAACGGGCGCACCGCGCCGGCCAGCGTCAGCGCCATGCCGTCACGCAGCGTGCGGGTGAAGAACAGCTCCCACTCGTGCTCGGGCCGCCCGACGTCCACGAACCGGCCGCGGAGCGCGTCCACCTGCAGCATGGTCTCGAAGACGTCCATCAGCACCACCCGTGGACGGCGGCCCGGCGCTCGCACGCCTTCGGTGGTGACGGAGCTGCTCGTGGCGTCCATCGCGCCTCCTGCTCGTCGCTCCGTGGCCGATGCGGCGGCCGGCTCCGGCGTACGAGTGAAGATCGTCGCTCAGAGCGACGCAGCGGAAGGGAGCGGGTGCGGTCCGTAGCGCCGAACGGCCTTCAGCACGCGCCGAACGTGCAGCGCACGCAACGGGCTGAGGGCGTAGCCGGGATAGCTCGCCAGCCAGACGGCGCTGCCGAGGCTCACGGCGTCGGCCCCGGCCCAGAAGTACTCGCGGCAGTCGTCCACCGTGCGGATCCCGCCGGTGGCGATGATCGGCAGCGTCACCCCGGATTCGCGCAGCTCGGAGACCACCCGCAGGCCGATCGGCTTGATGGCCCGGCCCGACAGCCCGCCGTAGCGGTTGGCGAGCAACGGGGTGCCGGTGCGGGGGTCGAGCCGCAGGGCCTTGACCGTGTTGATCGCGGTCAACGCCGCCACTCCCACCTTCGCCGCCTGCTGCGCGTTGCTCAGGTAGTCGTGGTCGGGCGAGAGCTTGAGGATCACCGGGTGGTTGCTGCGGGGCACGGCCTCGGCGAGCACGTCGGCGAGGATGGTCGAGAAGTCGAAGTTGACGTTGTGGCACGAGACGTTGAACTCCACGGCCGCGATGTCGCCCGCCGGCACGGCCGCGTTGACCCGGTCCACCAGCGTCACGAACTCCGCCGCGGAGAACCCGCCCAGCGAGATGATCACGCGCTGGTCGCGGGTGCGCGGGTAGTAGTCGCGCAGGTAGGCGTCGATCCCCACGTTGCACCAGCCGAACGCGTTCACCCAGCCGGAGTCGGTGCCGCGCAGCACGGTGCCGTAGCGCTTGAGCAGGCCGGGCACCTCGCGAGGCGACCAGTCCTCGCGCGTGGTGAAGTGGCCCTCGCGGGGCTCCACCGTGAGCGTCCGCGTGGTCACCGCACCGAACTCGGCCAGCGGCACGAACAACGCCACCGGGCTCATCCCGTAGAAGCCGGAGCTCGACACCCCGTAGCCCAGCAGGCTCGACGAGGTCACCAGCCGGTTGCGGAGCACGATGTCGCCCAGCCGCACGCTCTCGTCACCGGCCGGGTCCTTCTCGCGGGCACGCAGCACGGTTCAGCCCGCCCTTGCGGCCGTGTGGAGGGCCCGCACGCGGCGGATGCCGTCCACGGCACGCACCCCGTCCACGGCCTGGATGGCCAGCACCGGCAGGTACTCGTCGTCGGGGAGGTCGAGCCGTGCCCAGGATGCGCCGTCGGGGAAGGCGATGCGCTCCACCGCCTCCCACGGGATGCGGCGGCTCAGCAGGACGTTGCGCACCTCGATGCCCTCGGCGTCGGCGATCACCCGTGGGCGCGCGAGCAGAAGCACCCCGCCCGCGATGAAGAACCCCACCACCAGCAGCGAGACCTGGTCCGCGGTGCGGAAGAAGACCCCGGTCTCGCTGTTGCGGAGCACGAGCGCGATCACCACGAAGAGCACCACGACCACCACGGCGCCGGTCCACGCCGCGATCAGCACCTTGCGCGGCCGCAGCACCACGGGGGTCACGGTCCCGACCGTACCGCTCACTCCCCCGACGCCCGCAGCCCGCGGAGCACCAGCGCGGTCTGCAGCGCGGCGATGCACGCCTCGGCGCCCTTGTCCTCGGCCGAGCCGGGGGCGCCGGAACGGTCCACGGCCTGCTCACGTGTGTCGCACGTCAGCACGCCGTTGCCCACGGGAGTGCGCTCGTCGAGCGCTACCCGGGTGAGGCCCGCCGTCACCGCGTCGCACACGTACTCGAAGTGCGGGGTCCCCCCGCGGATCACCACGCCGAGCGCCACCACGGCGTCGTGGGTGCGGGCGAGCTCCTGGCACACCACGGGCAGCTCGATCGTGCCGGGCGCGCGCACCACGGTGGGTTCGGCCACGCCGGCCTCCTTCGCGGTGGCCAGCGCGCGGTCGAGCAGCTGGTCCACGATCTCGGCGTGCCAGGTCGCGGCCACCACCCCGAGGCGCAGGCCCGACGCGTCGGGGCCGGGTCCGCTGTCGGGTCGTCCGTCGCCGCTCATCTCAGGCGCCCGTCCCGTCCACCACGCCCGCGTGGCCGTCGCCGAGGTCGGGCAGGTCGTGGCCCATGCGGTCGCGCTTGGTGCGCAGGTAACGCAGGTTCTCCGGGCTCGCGCGCACCGGCAGCGGCACCCGGCCCGTGATCGCCAGCCCGTAGCCCTCGAGCCCGGCGCGCTTGTCCGGGTTGTTGGTCAGCAGCCGCATCGAGCGCACGCCGAGGTCCACGAGGATCTGCGCGCCGATGCCGTAGTCGCGGGCGTCGGCGGGGAGGCCCAGCGCCAGGTTGGCGTCCACCGTGTCGGCACCGGCCTCCTGCAGCTGGTAGGCCTGCAGCTTGTGCAGCAGACCGATGCCCCGGCCCTCGTGCCCGCGCATGTAGAGGACGATGCCGCGACCCTCCTCGGCCACCGCGGCCAGCGCGGCGTCGAGCTGCGGGCCGCAGTCGCAGCGCAGCGATCCGAGCACGTCGCCGGTGAGGCACTCGGAGTGCACGCGCACCAGCACGTCCTCGCCGGTGCTGCCGGGCTGCGCCACGTCGCCGAACACCATGGCGATGTGCTCCATGCCGTCGAGCAGGGAGTCGTAGCCGTAGGCCACGAAGTCGCCGTGCGCGGTGGGGATCCGCGCCTGCGCCACGCGCACCACGTGCTTCTCGAAGCGGCGCCGGTAGCGGATGAGGTCCGCGATCGTGATCAGGGTGAGGTCGTGGTCCGCGGCGAACACGGCCAGCTCGTCACCGCGGGCCATCTCGCCCTCGTCCTTCTGCGAGACGATCTCGCAGAGCGCGCCGGCCGGCGAGAGGCCGGCCAGCCGGACGAGGTCCACGGCGGCCTCGGTGTGCCCGGGCCGCCGCAGCACGCCGCCCTCGCGGGCGCGCAGGGGCAGCACGTGCCCGGGCCGCACGAGATCGCCGGCGACGGCCGCGGGATCGGCCAGCAGGCGGATCGTGCGGGCCCGGTCCGACGCCGAGATCCCGGTGCTCACGCCGTCCTTCGCGTCCACCGTCACGGTGAACGCCGTGCGGAAGTTGTCGGAGTTCGTGTGGTGCATCGGCGGCAGGTCGAGCCGGTCGCACTCGCCCTCGGTCAGCGCCACGCAGATGTAGCCGGACGTGAACCGCACCGTGAACGACACCAGCTCGGGCGTCGCCATCTCCGCGGCGAAGATGAGGTCGCCCTCGTTCTCGCGGTCCTCGTCGTCGACCACCACGACGGCCTTGCCGGCCTTGAGATCGGCGAGCGCCCGCTCGATCGACTCCAGCCCGACGGCCCCGTTGTCCACCGCTCCACCGTTCACGAGACCTGGGCCTCCTCATCGGGGGCCGCGCCCCGCCCGGCACCGGGCAGGTATCCGGCGGCCAGCTTCTCGACGTACTTCGCCACCACGTCCACCTCGATGTTGACGGTATCCCCTGGCTGTCGGAAACCGAGTGTGGTGTTCGCCAATGTCGTCGGGATCAGGGCCACCACGAACGTGTCGCTCGTCACGGCCGCCACGGTCCGCGACACGCCGTCCACCGTGCTGGAGCCCTTCTCCACCACGTACCGGCCGAGATCGGGCGCCAGGCTGAACGTCAGCTCGTCGCTGCGTTCCGACGGGCGGCGGGTGAGCAGCGTCGCCACGCCGTCGACGTGGCCCTGCACGATGTGGCCGCCCAGCCGCCCGCCCGCGGGCACCGCGCGCTCCAGGTTCACCCGCGCACCCGCCGCCACGGCGCCGAGGCTGGACCGCTTGAGCGTCTCGGGCACCAGCTCCACCGTGAACGTGCCGTCGGTGCTGCCGGCCGGGTCGATCACCGTCAGGCACACCCCGTTGACCGCGATCGAGTCGCCGTGGGCGGCGTCGCCGGTCACGGTGCGGCCGAGCACCGTGAACACCACGACCTCCGCGCTCGCGCGCACCGCGAGCACCTCGCCGATCTCCTCGACGATCCCCGTGAACATCTCAGTGGGCCCCTTTCGCTCGGCGTGGCCTGTCGATGACGATGCTCGCTCCGCAGGCTCCGCTCGGTGCAGATGCTCGCTGCGCAAGCTCCGCTCGGTGCAGATGCTCGCTGCCAAGCTCCGCTCGGTGCAGATGCTCGCTCCGCAAGCTCCACTCGGTGCAACCGCGTACGGCGCCAGGGCGTTCCCGAACGGTCAGGCCGACCAGCCACGGTGCGGGGAGGAGGTGAGCACCTGCTCGCGCAGGGCCCGTACCGCCCGCGCCGGGTCCTCGGCGCCGTAGACGGCGGAGCCGGCCACGAAGCAGTCCACGCCGGCCTCGGCGGCCGCCTCGATCGTGTCCGCGTTGATGCCGCCGTCGATCTCGACCAGCAGCCGCAGGTGGCCGGTGTCGACCAGACGGCGCACGGCCCGCACCTTGTCGAGCACGTCCGGGATGAAGCTCTGGCCGCCGAACCCGGGCTCCACGCTCATCACGAGCAGCGTGTCGTAGTGCCGCAGGGTCTCCAGGTGCGGCTCGAGCGGCGTCCCCGGCTTGATCGAGAACCCGGCCCTGGCCCCGGCCGCGCGCAGGTCGGCGGCGAGCGCCACCGGGTCGCGGGCGGCCTCCGCGTGCACCGTCACATTGTAGGCGCCGGCCTCGGCGTACCCGACGGCCCACCGGTCCGGGTCGTCGATCATGAGGTGGCAGTCGACGGGCACCGTGGTGGCCGCGAGCAGCGACTGCACCACGGGCAGGCCGAGGGTCAGGTTCGGCACGAAGTGCGCGTCCATCACGTCGACGTGCAGCCAGTCGGCCCCGATCCCCGGCTCCCCGGCCACCGCGGCCGCCTCGTCCGCGAGCCGCGCGAAGTCGGCCGAGAGCATGCTGGGCGCGATCAGGGGGAGCACGTGCGCAGGTTACGCCGCCGCACCCTCCCGACGAGTGGCACTCTCGTCGGAACCTATCGAACGAAAGTGCCACTCGTTCGGACAGCGGAAGGGTCAGGAGGTGCGGCGCAGCAGGGCCAGGAACATCGCGTCGGTGCCGTGACGGTGCGGCCACAGCTGCACGGTCGGGCCGTCACCGAGATCGGGCACGCCGGGCAGGTACTCACGGGCGTCGAGCTGCTCCACGCCGGGGTGCTTGCGCACCACCCCGGTCAGCACGCCGAGGGTCTCGGCGAGGTGCGGGGAGCACGTGACGTACGCCACCACGCCACCGGGCCGCACGTGCCGAAGCGCGGCCGTGAGCAGCTCGCGCTGCAGCTTGGCCAGCCCCGGGACGTCGTCGGGCCGGCGCCGCCACCGGGCCTCCGGCCGGCGCCGGAGCGCGCCGAGGCCCGTGCAGGGCGCGTCCACCAGCACGCGGTCGTAGGCCGCGTCGGGCAGCGGGGCCTGGCGGCCGTCGGCGGTGTGCACCGTCACCGGGAGGTCTTTGGTGGCCCGGGCCACGAGGTCGGCGCGGTGATCGCTGGATTCCACCGCGTCCAGCGTGGCGCCGTCGAGCCCGGCGAGCCCGCCCAGCAGCACGGCCTTGCCACCCGGCCCGGCACAGAGGTCGAGCCAGCGCCCGGCGTCGTCGCCGAGCAGCGCCGCGCGGGAGAGCGCCAGCGCCACGAGCTGGCTGCCCTCGTCCTGCACCACCGCGAGATCCTCGGAGATCGCCTCCAGGTCGCCGATGTCGCCGCTGCCCGGCTCCAGGTGCACCCCGTAGGGCGAGTAGGGCGCCTCCACGCCCCCGGTGGCCAGCGCCAGCTCGGTGGCGGTGATCTCACCGGGGCGGGCGAGCAGGTGCACGAGCGGGCGGGCGTCGTCGGCGGCCAGTGCCGCGTCCAGCTCGCCGGCCGCGGCCGGGCCGAGAGCGTCGGCGAAGGCCTGGGCGATCCAGCGGGGGTGCGCGTGGGCGAACGCGGCGTGCCCGAGCGGGTCCTCGGCGAGCGGCGGGGCGAGCTGGGCCACCCACGCGGCCTCGTCCTGCTGCCCCACCTTGCGCAGCACCGCGTTGACGAACCCGGCCGCACGGCTGCCCGCCTCCACCCGCACCAGCTCCACCGTGGTGTCCACGGCGGCGTGCGACGGGATCCTCGTACGCAGCAGCTGGTAGGCGCCCAGCCGCAGCGCGTCCATCAGCGTGGGCTCCACCCGGATCAGCGGCCGGTCGATGCAGGCCTCCAGCACGGCGTCGAGCAGGCCGCGGGCGCGCAGGGTGCCGTAGCCCAGCTCGGTGGTGAGGGCCGCGTCGCGGTCGTGCAGCCGGTGGCGGCGCATGATCGCCGGCAGGGCCAGGTTGGCGTAGGCGTCCCGGACGCGTACCGCCGTCAGCAGCTCCAGCGCCGCCTGGCGCGACGGGTCGAGCTCCGGCGGGCGCGGTGGGCCCTCCCTCCCGCGGGGCGGGCCCGCCGCGCGCGGCCCGGACGGGCGGCCGCGCCGCGCGCCC
>CAXTTN010000253.1:0-8335 GCA_964247105.1 uncultured Pseudonocardia sp. | reverse complement strand
GAACGGTTGCGCGTAGAGCTGCAGCGAAAGCGATGGGGTCGCCATCCAGTTGGCGCGCGCCGTGAGTGCCAGGATCTTCTGGTCGAGATGCGCGAAGGTGAAATGCGTCGTGTCGCTGAGAAGGGCACCGTAGTTGCCGATCCACTGCTGATCGTTGATCACGCGATCGAAGCTCGCCGCGACGGAGGTCGAGAAGCGGCTCGCCACGCGCAGGTCGAGCGAGCCGCGGGCCCGCATCGCGTCCTCCCAGGCCAGCAGCCGCTTCCCCAGCTCCCGGCCGTCGATCCGGCCGCCGGAGTCCACCAGCAACCTGCCCAGCAGCACGGCCTGCTCGGTGTCGTCGGTGACGCTGCCGGCGGGCAGGCCCGCAGCGAGCGGGTGGTCGGCGGGCCCGGGGTGGAAGCCCTCCACGAGCAGCCCGTAGCGCGCGACGATCTCCGCGCGCGGCAGCGACTGCGTCGGCATCCCGAGCGCGTCGCCGAGCGCGAGCCCGTACAGGGCCCCGACAGCGCGGTCGATCACAGCAGGTGGGGGCTCTCCACGACCTCCACCAGCGGCCCGTACAGCCCCATGACGTCGAGGGCCTTGCGGTGGCTCGCCTCGTCCACACCGGCGCAGGCGTCGGCCACGACCTGCACGTGGATGCCCGCGTCGGCCGCGGCCAGCGCCGTGGAGAGCACGCAGCAGTCGGTGGACACCCCGCACAGGACCAACCGCGGCCCCGCCATCCGCGTGGCGAGGGCGGGGCCCCACTTGGAGAACGTCGGGGCGTCGACCGTGCGGCCGGTGAACCCGGCCGCGAGATCCCACAGCGGCGCGTCGGGCGGCTGCAGCGCGAACGGCCACTGCTCGTAGTAGGTGCGCCAGGCACCATCCGGACGCGCGGGCGCCACGAAGCGGGTGAACGTCACCTCGTCCCCGAACGCGGTGACCAGCGCCTTCACCGTCGGCACGATCGCGGCGAAGCCGGGGGTCGCCCACGGGCTGCTCGGCTCGGCGAACACCTGCTGCATGTCGATCACAGCGAGGTGCGTCACGCGCGCGCCTCCTGCCGCTGCACCGCCGATCGCCCGGCCAGCAGCGTCACGACGAACGGGACGACGAGCGCCACGAGCACGCCCAGGTTCGCGTAGGCCCACGGCCCCTCGCGGCCGCCCAGCCCGAGGTCGAGCAGGTAGCCCTGCCAGGTCAGCGTGGAGTTGACTACGAGACCCCAGCCGAGCAGCGTCCCGACGACGACGAGCCCGACGGCCAGCCCGTTCACGTTGCCGTAGCGGCCCGCGGGGTCGTAGAGCTCGGACTCGGCGTAATCGCGGCGGCGCAGCGCGATGTCGGCGAGCATCACCCCGGCCCACGCGGCCACCGGCACGCCCAGCGTGTAGAGGAAGCCCTGGAACGGGCCGAGGAAATCACCCGCGAAGAACACGACGTAGACGGTGCCGATCACCATGATCACGCCGTCGATCAGGGCAGCGGTCCAGCGCGGGGTGCGCAGGCCGAGCGCCAGCAGCGCGAGCCCGGACGAGTAGATGTCCAGCACCGCGCCGCCCACCAGCCCGAGCACGGCCACGATCGCGAACGGCACCAGGAACCAGGTGGGCAGCGCCGTGGTGAGCGCGCCGATCGGATCGGCGCTGATGTCGGTGGACAGCTGCTGCGACGAGCCCGCCAGCAACAGCCCGAACACCAGCAGCACCAGCGGCGCGATCGACGAGCCGAACGTCGTCCAGCCGACGACACCCCGGCTGGACGCGTTGCGCGGCAGGTAGCGCGAGTAGTCGGCGGCGGCATTGACCCAGCCGAGCCCGAACCCGGTCATGAGGAACACCAGCGCGCCGACCAGCGCCTCCGGCGAGCCGCTCGGCAGGGCCGAGACGGCACCCCAGTCGATCTGGCCGGCCACGAGCACCACGTAGACGACGGTCAGCACGCCCGTCACCACCGTGATGATCGTCTGGAACCGCATGATCACGTCGAAGCCCAGTACGCCGGAGCCGACGATGAGCACGGCCACCACGAGCAGCGCGATCAGCTTCGTGGCCGTGCCGCCGCCCCAGCCCAGCCGCTCGAACACGGTGGCCGTGGCCAGCGTGGCCAGGATCGTCAGCGCGGTCTCCCAGCCGACGGTGAGCAGCCACGAGATGGCCGTGGGCAGCTTGTTGCCGTTGACGCCGAACGCCGCGCGGGACAGCACCATCGTCGGCGCCGAGCCGCGTTTGCCCGCCAGCGCGATGTACCCGCAGAGCAGGAACGAGAACACGATGCCGATCACGCCCGCGATCACCGCCTGGGCGAACGAGATCCCGAAGGCGAGCGTGAACGCGCCGTAGCTCAGACCCAGCACCGAGACGTTGGCGCCGAACCACGGCCAGAACAGCTGGGCCGGCCGGCCCTTGCGATCGGCGTCGTCGATGACGTTGATGCCGTTGGCCTCGACCGCGAGGCCGTCTCTTTTCCCCGTTTCGACCACGCGGGGAGGCTATCAGTGGTCGGACGGCCGCAGGTGGTACTCGAACACGAGACCGCCCACCGAGATCAGCAGCAGGACTCCAGCGATCACGAGCGCCCAGATGTAGAAGAACGCGAGCGAGATGCCCACCAGCGCCGCCGACGCGGCCAGCGTGACGGGCCAGTAGCTGCCGGGCGAGAAGAACCCGACGTCACCGGCGCCGTCCGAGACCTCGGCCTCCGGGTTGTCCTCCGGCCGCTCCTCCAGCCGCCGGGAGACGAACCGGAAGTAGGTGCCGATGATCAGCGAGAGCCCGCCGGTGAGGAACAGCCCGGCCACGCCGACCGCCTCCTTCGCCAGCACCGCGTACACGATGGCGCAGAGGAAGAAGAACGCCGTGATGATCTCGAAGATGCGGGATTCGACCTTCATCGCGGCCTCTCAGTCATTTCCGCCCGGCCGAGCAGCGGGCTCCGTCGGCGCGGGGCCGTCCGGTTGGCTTCCATGTCAGTTGCCCTGGCTCGGGAGCGCGACCGGCGGCTCCGACGCCGAGCGCTGCGTGCGATCGGTGGTGAACGGGTAGGTGGTGTAGGCCTGCGGCGTGCAGAGCTGGCCGCAGTTGAGGGCGCCCAGCGCATCCCCCGCGGTGTAGGGCGAGCCGGTGGCGGGGTTCACCTGCTGGCGCAGCCCGAGCCACCGCTGGAACAGGGCCGGCGAGATGGCGCGGACCTCGAAGTTCATCTGCGAGTGGTAGCTGCCGCACAGCTCCGCACAGCGCCCGACGAAGGCGCCCTCCTTGTCGATGCTGTCGATCTGCCAGGTGTTGTCCTGGTCGTTGACCGACGGCAGCGGGAACACGTCGCGCTTGAAGAGGAACTCCGGGACGTACATGCTGTGGATCACGTCGTTGGAGTGCTGCGTGAAGCCGATGCTCTTCGTGGTGGGCAGCACCAGCAGCGGGATGGTCTCGCTGGAGCCCAGCGTGCTGACCGCGGCGCCGCTGGGGGTGCGCGTGCCGGGGTAGGTGAACTTCCACCCCCACTGGAACGCCGTGACGTCGATGTTCACGTCGGTCGGCGTGTCCTTCTCCACGTAGTTCTGCACGTTGACGGTGAAGCCGAACAGGACCGCGACGATGATGGTCGGGATGACCGTGAAGACGATCTCGACGGGCAGGTTGTACTGGGTCTGGCGGGGCGCGACGTCGTCGTCGCCCTTGCGCTTGCGGTGGAACGCCATCGCCCAGAACATCGCGCCCCAGGTGATGACGCCGACCACGAGCGCCGCGAGGGCGGCGTAGGTCCAGAGGTGGCGCATCGACTCGGCCTGCGGCGTGACGCCCACGGGCCAGCCGAAACGGATCGCGTCCTCCACCGTGCACCCGGTGGTCAGCGGCACGATGAGCACGGCCAGCGCGGCCAGCTTGGCCACCCGCACGACACCGCGGTGGTCTCCCCCGCGTCGTTCTCGGCCCACTGCCCGCCGCCTTCCTGGTAGCCGTCCCACAGACCGTCGTCCCGCGGCCGCGACGCGCATGATGGCACGCGCCTTCGACCTCGTGTAGAGACTAGCCGAGGGGGCCGCGGAATCGCCTGTCGGGTGCGGCCATCGAGGTGCGTCCGCGCGGTCGGCATACTGACTCGCTGTGTGTGGACTGCTGGGACTGCTGACCACCGGCGCCGACGCCGACGCGCGTACCGAACCGGTAGCGTCGGCCATGCGCTGCGCCCGCCACCGGGGGCCCGACGAGACCGGGACCTGGAACGACGCCGACGTGGTGTTCGGCTTCAACCGCCTGTCGATCATCGACGTCGACCACAGCCACCAGCCGCTGCAGTACGACGGCGGCCGTTACACGATCGTGTTCAACGGCGAGGTCTACAACTACCTGGAGCTGCGCGACGAGCTTGCGCGCAAGCACGGCGCCACGTTCGCGACCGAGGGCGACACCGAGGCCGTCGTCGCGGCCTACCACTACTGGGGCCCGTCGGCGGTGGGCCGGCTGCGCGGCATGTTCGCCTTCCTCATCTGGGACGCCCAGGAGCGCGTGCTGTTCGGCGCGCGCGACCCGTTCGGGATCAAGCCGCTGTTCGTGGCGTCCGGGCCGGGTGGGGTGGCGTTCGGCAGCGAGAAGAAGAGCCTGCTGGAGCTGGCGCCCACCCTCGGGCTCGCGACCGACCTCGACCCGGTTGCGCTGCAGCACTACCTGATCCTCCAGTACGTGCCGGAGCCCGCGACCATGCACCGCGAGATCCGACGCATCGAGTCCGGCTCCTGGTTCACGGTGCGGCCGGGCTCGGAACCCGAGGTGGAGCGCTACTTCACCCCGGTGTTCCACGCCGGCGGTGGGGACGGCGCCCGGGTGCAGGCGAAGATCGCCGAGGTGCTGCGCGACTCCGTCGCCCAGCACATGCGCGCCGACGTCACCGTGGGCGCCTTCCTGTCCGGCGGGATCGACTCCACGGCCATCGCCGCGCTGGCCAAGGAGCACAACCCGGACCTCATCACGTTCACCACCGGGTTCGAGCGCGAGGGCTACTCCGAGGTGGACGTCGCGGCCGAGTCCGCGGCCGCGATCGGCGTCCGCCACGTCGTCCGCACGGTGAAGCCCGACGAGATGATGGACGCCCTGCCGCTGATCGTCTGGTACCTCGACGACCCGGTGGCCGATCCCGCGCTCGTGCCGCTGTGGTTCATCGCCCGCGAGGCGCGCCAGTACGTGAAGGTGGTGCTCTCCGGCGAGGGCGCCGACGAGCTGTTCGGCGGCTACACGATCTACCACGAGCCGCTGTCGCTGGCGCCGTTCGAGAAGGTGCCCGGTGCCCTGCGCGGGCTGCTGGGCAAGGCGTCCACGCGGCTGCCCGAGGGCATGCGCGGCAAGGACCTGCTGCGCCGCGGCGCGCTGCCGCTCGAGCAGCGCTACTACGGCAACGCCCGGATCTTCCGCGACGACCAGCTGGCCGGCGTCCTGCGGCAGTACGACCCGCGCCGCTCGCACACCGACGTCACCGAGCCGCACTACCGCGACTCGGCCGCGTGGGATCCGGTGTCGCGCATGCAGCACGTGGACCTGTTCACCTGGCTGCGCGGCGACATCCTCGTCAAGGCCGACAAGATGACGATGGCCAACTCGCTGGAGCTGCGGGTGCCGTTCCTGGACCCCGAGGTGTTCGCGGTGGCGTCCGGGCTGCCGCTGACGCAGAAGCTCGCGGAGAACACGACGAAGTACGCGCTCCGCAAGGCGCTGGACGGCATCGTCCCGGCCCACGTGCTGCACCGCCGCAAGCTCGGCTTCCCGGTGCCGATCCGGCACTGGCTGCGCGACGAGATGTACACCTGGGCCCGCGACATCGTCCGCGACTCCCAGGCCCACCACCTGGTCGACCTCGTCGCCGTGGAGCGCATGCTCGACGCCCACCGCGAGGGCCCGATCGACCACAGCCGCCGCATCTGGACGCTGCTGGTGTTCCTGCTGTGGCACGGGATCTTCGTGGAGGGCCGGATCCGCCCCGAGATCCCGGAGCCGGCCTACCCCGTCCGCCTCTGACACCCCGCGAGTCGACCGATCGGGCACGTCCTGTGTGCCGATCAGGCACGCCTCCGGCGTGCCGGATCAGCAATCCCACCGTGCCGGATACGTCGACTCGCGCCAGGTTGGGTCGCGAGTCGACCGATCGGGCACGCCGTGTGTGCCGATCGGGCACAGCCACTAGCGTGCCGGATCGGCGATGTGAGCGTGCCGGATCGGTGGACTCGCGGGGTCAGGCGGGGAGGATCGCGGCGATCTCGGCGGCGGCGTCGGGGCCGAAGGCGTCGCGGAGGCGCTCCAGGCCGTGGGCGCGGTCCCAGACCCACTCCTGGCCGCCCTCGGTCTCCAGCACCTGGACCGCGACGAGCGCCCCGAGCTGCGCGGACCGCTCCAGCGACAGGCCGCCGGCCGTGGCGGCGAGGAAGCCCGCGCGGAACGCGTCGCCCACGCCGGTGGGATCGACCTTGCCCGTCTCGGGGACCACGCCGACCTTGAGATCGCCGATGTCGCGGCCGACGATCTGCACGCCGTGCTCGCCGAGGGTGGTGATCCGGATGTCGACGCGCTCGGCGACCTGGGCGTCGGTCCAGCCGGTCTTCTGCTGGAGCAGGTCCCACTCGTAGTCGTTGGTCATGAGGTACCGAGCGCCCTCGACGAGCAGCCGGATCTCCGGCCCTTCCATGCGCGTGACCTGCTGCGACACGTCCGCGGCGAACGGGAGGCCCAGCTCTCGGCACTCGGCCGTGAGCGCCACCATCGCACCCGGGTCGCTCGCGCCGATCAGCGCGAGATCCAGGCCGCGCTCGACCAGCGGCGCGAGCGTGATCTCGCCCGAGCGGGCCATGGCCCCGGTGTAGAAGGAGCCGATCTGCCGCATGTCGTCGTCGGAGGTGCAGACGAAGCGGGCGGTGTGCACATCGTCACAGACCAGGACGGCCGAGCAGTCGACGCCGTGGCTCTCCAGCCACTCGCGGTACTCGCCGAAATCGGCACCCACGGCCCCGACGAGCAGCGGCGACTGGCCCAACACGCCGAGCCCGAAGGCGATGTTGGCGCCGGAGCCGCCTCTGCGGATGGAAAGCTGGTCGACGAGGAAGCTCAGCGAGACCCGGTCGAGCTGATCGGCCATGAGCTGATCGGCGAACCTACCCGGGAAGTGCATGAGGTGGTCGGTGGCGATGGAACCGGTGACGGCGATGGGCACGTCACGTCACCTTACGGGGTGGGCGGTGCTCAGTTGAACGAATCGCCGCACGCGCAGGAGCCGCCCGCGTTCGGGTTGTCGATCGTGAAGCCCTGCTTCTCGATGGTGTCCACGAAGTCGATGACGGCACCCTGCAGGTACGGGGCGCTCATCCGGTCGACCCCGACGCGCAGGCCGTTGTACTCGCGGAACAGATCGCCGTCCAGCGAGCGGTCGTCGAAGAACAGCTGGTAGCGCAGGCCGGCACAGCCACCGGGCTGCACGGCGATGCGCAGGTGCATGTCATCACGGCCCTCCTGCTCCAGCAGGGTGCGGGCCTTCAGCGCGGCGGTGTCGGTGAGCTCGACGCCGTGCGTCTCGGTGGCAGTTGCGTTCTCGACGGTCATGGCTCTCCCAACAACGAGCGGGGCGGATCGTGTTCCCGACCCATAGTAGGCCCCCGCGGGGATCAACGGCTCCATCGCGCCGCAACCCGCTCGGCGAGCGCGGCCAGCGTTCCGGCCGGGTCGGCCATCGACGCCTCGACACCCCCCGCGCCGTCGGACACCGCGTAGGCGGCGTCGACGCCGACCGCGGCGGCCTCCCGGTGGCCGACGCTCACCTGCCCCGCCAGCACCAGGCACGGCACGCCGCGGTCGGCCGCCCCGCGGGCCACGGCGGTGATCACCTTGCCGCGCAGGGACTGCCAGTCGAAGCTGCCCTCGCCGGTGATCGCCAGGTCGGCGGCGTCGAGTGCGGCGTCGAGCCCGACGAGGCCGCGCACGAGCCCCGCTCCCGAGACCCGCCGCGCGCCGCAGGCCAGCAGCGCCGCGCCGAGGCCGCCCGCGGCCCCGGCTCCGGGCTCGTCGCGGACGTCGCGGCCGAGTGCGGCGGACATCACGTCGGCGAACCGGGCCAGCGCCGCGTCCAGCTCCTCGACGGTGGCCGCGTCGGCGCCCTTCTGCGGCCCGAACACGGCGGCGGCCCCGTGCGCGCCGAGCAGCGGGTTGTCCACGTCGGCGGCGGCCACGAGCCGGGCCGGGCCCAGGTCGGGGCGGCCGGAGATCCGCGTGGCGTGCGCGAGGCCCGCTCCCCCGTCCGGCACGGGGGCGCCCCGGTCGTCGAGCGTGACCGCGCCGGCGGCCACACCCTGGATGAGGTTCGTGACGAGGTC
>CAXTTN010000252.1:0-8359 GCA_964247105.1 uncultured Pseudonocardia sp. | reverse complement strand
AGTTGATCTGCTTCTCGCCCAGGGCCTTGCGGATGCTGTCCATGTCCTTGACGGACTCGACCGTCGACAGGTGCTTGAGCAGTTCCCCGCCCTTCACCGCGCACTTCGCGGTGTAGGCGGCGTCCTTCTTCAGCCACGCCGCCTCCAGCTGCGGCGTCTCGGGGACGTAGTAGGGCCGGTTGTAGCCGGCGATGTTCGGGTCGCAGCTCAGTGCGGGCTTGCTGGAACCGACGCCGCGGGGGTCGAAGCCGATCCAGTCGTAGGCCTTGTCGGCGCCGTTCAACGACGGGCTGATGCTGCCGAGGATGGAGTAGATGAGCCCGGATCCACCCGGCCCGCCCGGGTTGACCAGCATGGGGCCCTGGTACTGGGCGTCGGGCACCGTGTGCTTCAGCCGGGAGACGGCGAGCTGGATCTTCGTGCCCGCCGGCTTCGCGTAGTCCAGCGGCACCGTGACGAAGCCGCACTCCGCGCCCGCCTGCTGCAGCCGCTCCACGGAGCAGGGGCCCCAGCTCACCGGCGCCGGGGTGGAGTCCGGTGCGGCCGCGGGTCCCGGTGGAGCGGCCTGCGCGAACGGTGCGGTGATCACCCCCGCGGCCAGAAGTCCTACTGTGGCAAGCGCGACGGCAAACCTGCGCATAGATGTCCCCCCTGCGGGCGAAGCCCGGACTTGTGAAGTGCGTGTGAGTGTCGACGACGGCACGCTCCGTGGCAAGAGGGGCTCAGGGGGCTCGCACGATCGTGACGGCGAGAGGATGCGGAACCGTGCCGGGATTGTCCGGAAAGGCGATGTCGCGCAGGTGGTCCAGAACGCAGGCCCGAACGGCGGCGGGCATGGCGGCCGTTCCGGCTCCGACCAGGAAGTCGAGAACCGCCTCGCCTCGACCGGCCAGCACGGCGCTCACGTCCAGGTGCCCGAGCAGGGTCTCGGACCGGACGTCCAGGCCGCGCCGGTCGAGCTCGGCGCGGACGTCCTCGGCGAACCAGGTCCGGTGCCCGACCCACGGCGAGAGCAGCTCGGTGAGCACGCACAACGGCTCCAGCGGGGCCGTCGCGGTCACCAGGAACCCGCCCGGCGCGACGATCGCGAGGGCCTGGTCGAGCGCGGCCGACAGGTCGTCGACGTAGTAGAGCGAGTGCAGGAAGTGCACGAGATCGGCCGGCGGGCCCGCGTCGTGGTCGGCGAAATCCCCGATCACGACCGTCGGGACCAGCTCGCTGACGTCCAGGGCGGCCAGCCGCCCCGCGAACCCGACGGCCGACGCGGCGTGCGGCTCCACGCCCGTGTAGCGCACGCGGCGGCCGTCCGCGGCGAGGGCGGTGGCCAGCACGGCGTCGACGGTGCCGTCCCCCACCCCGACGCCGAGCACGCGGACCGGGTCGCGCCCGGCCAGCAACGGTGGCAGCTCCCGCGCGACCCAGGCCTTCAGCAGCGAGCGCTGGTCGCTGGAGCGCTCGTAGGCGGCGTGGGTCGACGCGTAGCGCTCGGCGGTGAGCGCGGGCAGTGCGGGCGTGCCCGTCGCCTCCTCTCGCAGCCGGTCCAGTGGGCGGGACGTGCGGAGGATGGTCACAACCAAACGTAGCCGCGTTACCCGTTCGCGGCGCGCCGAACCGCGCGCCGTGGTTGGGTCGGAGGGTGAACCCACCCGACACCGCCCGCCGCAGCCTCGACCACTGGAGCGAGGCGGGACGCGCCGAGATGGAGGCCTTCTACGCGCTGGCCAGCGAGGACTACCGGCAGCTCGCACGCGCCCGGGACTGGGCGGCGGACCTGCGTCGGAGTGCGGTGGACGGGCGGGTGCTGCTGCTCGACGTGGCCTGCGGCAGCGGCAAGTTCCCGGCCGCGCTGCTGGCCGCGGGGCTGCCGGCCGCTCCCGTGGTGGAGGTCGACCTGCTCGACCCGTCGGCGTTCAGCATCGCCGAGGCCCGCGGCGTCCTGGCACCCCCCTTCGTGGCCGCGGGCGAGCACGAGGTGGTGCTGCAGGACTTCGACCGGCCGGGCGCGTACGACGTCGCCTGGGCCACCCACGCGCTCTACGCCCTGCCACCTGACGAGCTGGCCGCCGGCGCCGCACGGATGGTCGCCGCGCTGCGCCCCGGCGGGTTCGGCGCGGTCGCGCAGGCGAGCTCCCGGTCCCACTACCTGGCGTTCTACGAGGCGTACCGCCCCGCGTTCGCCCCGGACGTCGCCCCGTACACCGACGCCGAGGGGGTCGCCGCCGCGCTGCGGGCCGCCGGGGCGGACGTCGCCGTGCAGGTGCTGGTCTACCGCACGGGCTCGCCCGACCGCGCCGTCGTCGAGGGGTTCCTGCAGCGGTGCGCGTTCGACGACACCGTGTCCCTGCGGCAGATGGAGTCGACCGAACCGCTCGCCGCCTACCTCGCCGGCTGCCGGGCCCTGGACGGCTCCTACGAGTTCCGGCACGAGGCCCACCTGATCACCTGGGTGCGGTCGTGACCAACCCGTACCTGTCGGAGGCCACGGCGGCGGGCTCGGCGTCCGACGTCGACGTGGCGTGGGACCGCGGCAACGACCAGTGGTGGGACTGGTACATGTCGCTGGCCGACGGCCCGGCCCCCGCGGGCCCGCTCCTCGACGTCCCCGCGGTCGATCCCGGCCCGCTCCCCTCCGACGCCGAGGTGGCGGCCGAGCTGGCGGTGCCCTACCCGATCACGCCCGAGCAGGTGGACTCCTTCCGCCGGGAGGCGTTCGTCAAGCTCCCCGGGGTGCTGACGCCCGGCGCGATCGCCCGCCTCCGCGCCCGGCTCCGCGAGCTGCTCGACGCCGCCGTCGATCCGTCGGTGGGGTTCCAGAGCCTGGAGATGATGTGGCTCGACGACGCGCTGGTGGCGTCCGCCGTGCTCGCCCCGCGCATCGGCGGGATCTCGGCCGCGCTGCTGGGCGTCGAGCGGGTGCGGCTCTACCACGACAACGCGCTGTCCAAGGAGCCCGGCGCCGGGCGCACGCCCTGGCACTACGACGCCCACCACTTCCCGCTCGACTCCCCCTCGGTGCTCACGGCCTGGATCCCGCTGCAGCCCACGCCGCGGGAGATGGGCCCGCTGGCGTTCGCCCGCGGCGCCGGCGTCGCGGAGCTGGTGGCCGGCGTGGAGTTCGACAAGCACGGCACGTCCTACGACCGCGGGGTGTCACAGGCCTTCCGGGAGCACGGCGTCGCGGTGGAGGACGGGCCGTTCGCGGCCGGCGAGGTCAGCTTCCACTCCGCGCGCTGCTTCCACACGGCCGGGGCGAACCGGACGACCGCACCCCGCATGGTGCTGGCGACCACCTACTTCGCCGACGGCGTGCGCGTGGTCCCGGCCCCGACCATGGTGAGCGGGGACTGGCGGAAGTTCATCCCCGGGGCCGAGCCCGGCCAGGTCGTGGCGAGCCCCCGCAACCCCGTCCTGGACCCGGCCTGAGGGAGCCTCAGCGCGCGGCGGCGGCGACCAGGGCCGCGGTGCCCGGGGCGATGATCTGCCCGGCGCCCGTCCCGCCACCACCGGGGACGTCTACCCGCGGGTAACCCGGCTGGGCCGGTTTGGGAGCATGTGCCGGATGCGGGTGCTGATGATCTCGTGGGAGTACCCGCCGGTCGTCGTCGGCGGGCTGGGTCGGCACGTGCACGCGCTCGCCGTCGAGCTCGCGCGGGCCGGCCACGACGTCGTCGTGCTCTCGCGGCGGCCCGGGGGCTCCGACGCCACCACCCACCCCACGCTCGACGAGACCCGCGACGGGGTGCGGGTCCTCTCGGTGGCCGAGGACCCGGTCCACCTGGAGTTCCGGCGCGACATGGTCGCCTGGACGCTGGCCATGGGCCACGCGCTCCTGCGTGCCGCCCTCACCCGGCTCGGCGGCTGGCGTCCCGAGGTCGTGCACGCCCACGACTGGCTCGTCGCGCACCCGGCGATCGCGCTGGCCGACGTGCTGGGCGTGCCGCTGGTCGCCACGATCCACGCGACCGAGGCCGGCCGCTACGACGGCTGGCTCTCCTCCGCGGTGAGCCGGCAGGTGCACTCCGCGGAGTGGTGGCTCGCGAACCGGGCCGACGCCCTGATCACCTGCTCGGGGGCGATGCGCGACGAGGTGGTGGAGCTGTTCGACGTGCGGCCCGGCGTCGTCACCGTGCTGCACAACGGCATCACGCCGCGCGGCTGGCAGGTCGACCCCCGGCAGGTGCGCGCGGCGCGGCTGCGCTACGCGCCGGGCGGGGCGCCGCTGCTGCTGTACTTCGGCCGGCTGGAGTACGAGAAGGGCGTCCAGGACCTGATCGCGGCGCTGCCGCGGATCCGGCGGGTCCATCCGGGCACCCGCGTGCTGGTGGCCGGAACGGGCACGGCGGCGGCGCAGCTGGTGGACGCGGCGCGGGCGCACCGCGTGCTGCGCAGCGTCCGCTTCGTGGGGCACCTGCCCGACGAGGAGCTGGCCGCACTGCTCCCGGCCGCGGACGCGGTGGTGCTGCCGAGCCGCTACGAGCCGTTCGGCATCGTCGCGCTGGAGGCCGCGGCCGCGGGGGCACCGCTGGTGGCCTCGACGGCGGGCGGGCTGGGCGAGATCGTGGTGGAGGGCGAGACCGGCACGGCGTTCCCGCCGGGCGACGTCGCCGAGCTGGCACGGGCGGTCACGAGGGTGCTCGCCGACCCCCGCGGCGCCGAGAGCCGGGCCCGTGCGGCGCGGGCCCGGCTGGGCGTGGACTTCGACTGGGCTCGCATCGCCGCCGGAACGGCCGCCGTGTACGCGGCGGCGCGGCCGGGCGGCCCGCAGGAGCTGGGTCGCCCGAAGATCCCGACCGGGAACGTGTTCGGGCGCTGAGCAGGGATCAGGCCGCCTCGGCCGCGATGATCTCGGCGGCGGCGTCCGGGTACTCGGAGGCGAGCTGCTCGACGACGTCGTCGCGGTCCTCCTCGATGGCGGCGTTCACGGCGTAGGTGTACTCCTCGTCGAGGGCGTTGAGGCGGCGGACGGTGGTGTCGTTCATGGTGTGTTCCTTCCGGGGAGGTGGACTCTTACCCCTGTTGTAACGGTGGCTCCGGCGCCGATGTTAGCAACTTTGTCGCAGCTCACATCGATTCAGACAACCTTTTCTCCACGGCCCGCGCCGTCTTGCGGGCGATGTCCTGCAGCGCGGCCCGCTTCTCCGCGGCGGCCTCGTAGTCCGCCCGGCGGTTGCGCACCACCCGGGCGGGCGCCCCGACCGCGATCGAGAACTCCGGGATGTCGCCCTTCACCACGGCGTGCGCACCCAGCACCGCGCCGCGCCCGACCCGCGTGCCGCGCAGCACCGAGACCTTCGTGCCGATCCAGACGTCGGGCCCGATCCGCACCGGGGTCTTGACGATGCCCTGGTCCTTGATCGGCACGTGGATGTCGTCGATGCGGTGGTCGAAGTCGGTGACGTACACCCAGTCCGCGACGATGCTCGCCGCGCCGATCTCGACGTCGAGGTAGCAGTTGACGGTGTTGTCCTTGCCGAACACCACCTTGTCGCCGATGCGCAGCGAGCCCTCGTGGCAGCGCAGCGAGTTGCCGTCGCCGATGTGCACCCAGCGGCCGATCTCCAGCCGGCCGAACCCCGGCCGGGCGTGCAGCTCCACCCGCCTGCCGAGGAACACCATGCCGCGCAGCACGACGTGCGGGTTGGCCAGCCGGAAGCGCAGCAGGCGGGCGTAGCGGACGAGGTACCAGGGCGTCCAGGCCCGATGGCGGACCACCCAGCGCAGCGACGCGAGGGTGAGGAAGCGGGCCTGCCGCGGATCGCGGCTCCGCCACCGGTCCCGCAGCGGCGACCCCCACATGCTGGTCATGCGCCAGGAGCTTAGGGACCGCTGCGGCCGGGGCGCCCCCGGAGCCCGTTTGCGGCACGGTGCGCCGGGTACGCACCGACGGTGACCCAGGAACCCGAGCACCTCGACCGCACCGTCTCCCGCCGCGTCCACAACCCGACGGCCGCGACCGCGGACGACGAGCGTGCCTACCGCGCCGCCGACCCCGACGCCGAGCCCGACACGGACCCGCGCACCGGCGGCGAGGGTGGCGCGTCCGAACGGGCCGCCCGTGAGCAGGCGGGTGACCACGAGAGCGAACCCACCCGCTCGGAGTGATGACGTCGGCGCCGCGGGGCAACGGGCGTGCCGCCCGCACGTCATAGGCCGTGTGCCCCCCTCGAACCGGACCATACGAACGACATCCTCGATCGTCGCGGGGGCAGTCGTCGCCGCGCTGCTCGTCGCGACCGCACCCGCCGACGCGGCGACGTGCGCCGCACCGGTCCGCTACTCCAGCTCCTCGGACACGATCTACCTGACCGCGCCGGGCCCCGTCGACACCCTGCCCGAGATCAAGGCCGCGTGCCCGGCCGCGCCGCTGGCGCAGGTCAGCCCGGGGATCTGGGAGCTGAACGCCGACCTGGTGATCCAGAACGGCGCGACGCTGACGCTCGATGCGGCCTCCGGGGTGAAGGAGCTGCGCCTGCAGAGCCTGCCGAGCGGCCTGCTCGGCGACGTCAGCGCGATCACGGCGCAGTACGGCCAGATCGCGATCAAGGGCGTCCACGTCACGTCGTGGAACGGCACCGGTCCCGACACCGACCCGGCGATCCCGAGCGGCGGCGCCCGCGGGCGGGCGTTCATCCGCGCCCTCTCCTACCTGGACGGGTCCACGCCGCGTGAGTCCACGATGACCATCGCCGACAGCGACATCGGGTTCCTCGGGTACTACGCGGCCGAGGCCTACGGCGTCGCCTACAAGGCGCGCGGGTGCGGCATCGCCACCCAGAGCGTCTGCGCCGCGCTGAACGTCGGCGGGTCGGAGACCGGCAGCCGGTTCCACGACAACTTCATGGGCACCTACACCTGGGGCGCCCAGGACATGCTGTTCGACGGCAACACCTACGAGAACAACAAGGACTACGGGCTCGACCCGCACGACGACTCCGACTACCTCACGATCACCAACAACCTGTTCACGCACAACGGCAACCACGGGCTCATCTGCTCGCAGCGGTGCGACCACCTCGTCATCAGGGGCAACCGGAGCATCGACAACGGGCACACCCCCTACGTCGGCCCCGGCGACGACAACCCGAAGGACAACCAGGTGCACGGGATCATGCTGCACCGCGGGGTGACGGACTCGGTCATCGAGAACAACGAGGTCAGCGGCCAGATCAACGGGGCGGGCATCGCGATCTTCGACAGCATCGGCAACACGGTGCGCGGCAACACGATCTCGGGGAACAAGTACGGCGTGCGCTTCAGCGTCGGCACGCGCGGCACGCTCGTGGCGGACAACGTCATCACGAAGTCCCTGGCCAACGCCGTGTTCAGCTACAAGGGCAGCGACTCCCCGGTCTACACCGGCACCAGCGGCCGTCCCGGCGACATCCGCTTCACCGGCAACACCTTCACCGGGGCCGGCGCGGAGCTGTTCAAGGTGCAGGACTCCGACGGCTTCTCCTTCAGCGGCGGCTCCGCCACGCCGACCACGCCCGCCCGGGGACCGCGGTTCGAGCGCGGCAAGGGCCACGTCTACGACGCGACGGTCGCCACCCCGGCCGGTACGACGTTCACGCTGCGCGGCTCGTCGGCCGCACGGACGTCGGTGACGTTCCGCGGCATCAAGCCCACCGCCGTCAAGATCGACAAGGACGCCTACAGCACGGCCGCGTTCAGCTGACCGCGGCGGCGGCGATCGCCGCGGCCGTCGGCATGCCGGCGCGGGCGCCGGTGTGCCCCACCGACAGCGCGGCCGCCACAACCGCCGTCCGGACCGCGTCACCGAGCTCGCCGCCCGCCGCCAGGCGGGCGGCGAGCACGCCGTTGAACGTGTCGCCCGCGCCGGTCGTGTCACGGACGGTGGCCGGCCGCGGCGGCACGTGCTCGGCCTCCCCCGACGTGACGACCAGCGCGCCGTCGCCCCCGAGCGTCACCACGACCGGTGCGCCGGTACGGGCGTGGATCGCGAGCGCCGCCTCCGACACCGACCCGGCGTCGATCCCGATCAGCGCGGCCAGCTCCCGGCACTCCGTCCGGTTCGGGGTGAGGATCGGGCCGGCGCCGAGCAGCTCCGCCACGACCGGGATCACCGGCGCGGGGTTGAGCACGCACGTCACCCCGGCCGCGGCCGCCGCGCGGACCGCACCGGCCACGGCGGCACCGGGGATCTCCGTGCTGACCAGCACGCACCCGACGCCGCCCAGTGCCAGCTCCCCGGGTGACACCTCGGCGTTCGCCCCCGCCCCGACCGCGATCTGGTTCTCCCCCGCGCCGTCGACGACGATCAGCGCGACGCCGGTGGCGGTGCCGTCGAGGACCGCCACGGCAGCCGTGTCGACGCCGTCGGCCCGCAGCTCGGCCAGCG
>CAXTTN010000251.1:0-8421 GCA_964247105.1 uncultured Pseudonocardia sp. | reverse complement strand
GTAGAGGCCCAGCGCGATCTGGGTGTTGCCGACGTCGACGCAGAGCAGCACGACTCCCCCTACAGCCGCACGGCGACGTTGTCGATCAGACGCGTCGTGCCCAGCCGGGCCGCGACGAGCAGCCGGGCCGGGCCCTCGGCGGGAGCCGGGCCGAGGTCGGGATCGCGCAGCTCCAGGTAGTCGACGGCGATCTCCGGCTCGGCGGCGAGCACCGCGCGGGCCGCGTCGAGCACCGCGTCCGCACCACGGGCCGAGACCGAGGCGCCCGCGACGAGGGCCCGCTGCAGGGTGGCCGCGCGGGCCCGCTGCTGCGGCGACAGGTAGGCGTTGCGGGACGAGAGCGCGAGGCCGTCGGGCTCGCGGACCGTCGGCACGCCGACCACGTGCACCGGGAAGTCGAGGTCACGCGCCATCTTCTTCACCAGGACGAGCTGCTGGTAGTCCTTCTCGCCGAAGAACGCGAGATCGGGCGCGACGATGTGGAACAGCTTCGCGACGACCGTCAGCACGCCGGCGAAGTGGCCCGGCCGGACCGCGCCCTCCAGCTGCCCGGCCAGCCGCCCGGGAGTGACCGTGGTGTCGGCGCCCTCGGGGTACATGTGCTCGACGGCCGGTGTGAACACCAGCTCCACGCCCTCCTCGCGGCAGGCGTCGAGATCGGCCTCCAGCGGGCGGGGGTAGCGGGCGAGATCCTCGTTCGGGCCGAACTGGAGCGGGTTCACGAAGATCGACACGGCGACGACGGTGGAGCCGGGCGCGCGGCGGGCGTGGCGGATCAGCTCGCGGTGGCCCTCGTGCAGGGCGCCCATGGTGGGCACGAGCACCACGCGCCGCCCCGCGCCGCGCAACGCGCGCGCGACAGGCGCGATCCCGGAAGGCGAGCTGTGCACGCTGACGGTTCCCGAGGCGAACCCGCCGAGGGTGCGGGAGCCGCGGCTCACGCCACCACCACCTGACGAGTGGCACTTTCGTTCGACAGGTTCCGACGAGAGTGCCACTCGTCGGGGTGGGGGGTGCTCGTGCTCATGGGCTCTGCTCCTCCAGGGCGGCTCGTACTTCTTTGGCGGTGTGGTCGGGGAGCAGGCCGGCCGACTCCGCGCGGTGGGCGGTGCGTTTCGCGAGCGCGCGGTAGGTGGCGGCCAGGTCGGGGTCGACGGCCGTCAGCTCGCGCAGGTGGACGCGCACCGTGCCCACGTCGCCGCGCGCGACGGGCCCGGTCAGCGCGCGGTCGCCGTGGCGCAGGGCGTTGTCCAGAGCGGCCGAGAGCAGGGGCGCGACGAGCCGCTCGGCCGGGCTGATGCCCGCCCGCTCCAGGGTGTCGACGCAGTCGCGCACGAGCGTGACCAGGTGGTTCGCGCCGTGCGCCAGCGCGGCGTGGTAGAGCGGGCGGACCTCCTCGGGTACGCGGACCGGATCGGCCGTCATCTCGACGACGAGTGCCTCGCCCACGCTCCAGGCCGCCTCGTCACCCGCCGCGGCCGTGACGCCCACCGAGGCACCGGCCAGCCGCGCGACGTCCTCGACGCGGCCGGTGAACGTCATGACGGGGTGCAGGGCGAGCGGCAGCACGCCGTGCTCGGCGGCGGGCTCGAGCACCGCGATACCGTGGGCGCCGGAGGTGTGCACCACGATCTGCCCCGGCCGGAAGCTCCCCGCCGCGGCCAGGCCGCGGACCAGGCCGGGCAGCACGTCGTCGGGGACCGCGAGCAGGGCCAGCCCGGCGCCGGCCACGACCTCGTCGGGCGGCAGCAGCGGGACGTCGGGCAGGAGCAGGGCAGCCCGCTTCACCGACTCGCGCGAGACCCCGGACGCCGCGGCCACGTGGTGGCCGGCCGCGGCCCACGCCGCGCCGACGACGGACCCGACCCGTCCGGCGGACACGACACCCACGTTCAGACGAGCAGGTCTGCCCATGTCTCTCTCCCTCGTCGCGGGCCTGAGGACAGGTACCGGGCGGCGCCCCGTGACGGTAGTCGAGTGATCCTCGACCGGGGGCGGGGGCCGGAACCGGTGTGACGTCGTGTGACGGGCCTCACCGGGGCGGCGGCCAGCTCTGCGGGGGCAACCCGGGGGGCGGCGGCTGCCACGGGTGCGGCGGCGGCCCGGGCGGTGGGGGTGCCCACCCGCCGGGCGGCGGCCCGTGGTGGCGCAGGGCCACCGTCAGCGCCTCCGGGTGCCCGACCGCCTTCATCCGGGTGCGGCGCAGCTCGTCGAGCGCCTCCTTGTGCCAGAGATCGCCCTGCTCCTGGCCGATCGACCCGCGGGCCATGCGCGAGCGCAGGAACGCCATCTCCGTGACCGCGGCCTGGTAGTCGGAGACGGCCTTCGCGACCGTCTTGCCCGATCGCCGCCGCACCGCCGCCCGCCACCCGCGCCGCCCCGCCAGGCTGGAGAGCAGCGCGACCTCGCTCGGCGCGATCCAGCCGGCCTGGGCGAACCCCGGCAGCTGGTCGATGACGATGCGCTGCTCGCGGCGCCGCTGGAAGATCACGACCGTGACCATCGCGATGAACAGGGGAAGCATCACCAGCCCGTAGACGCCGAGGAAGCCGTTGCCGCCGAACAGCGCCGCCGAGGAGTTCCACAGGGCGTGCAGGAGGACGGCCACGGCGTAGCCGCCCAGCACCGCGACGACCCGCACGGCCACGCTGCGGCTGTTGGTGGCGACGCCGGCGCCGATGCCCGTCATCGCCGTGAACAGCGGATGGGCGAACGGCGAGAGGATGCCGCGCAGGATCAGCACCGCCAGCACCCCGCCGCTCGCGCCCGCCGCCGACTGCTCGGAGAACGCGCGTCCGAAGTACAGGATGTTCTCGGTGAACGCGAAGCCCGCGGCCACCAGCCCGGCGTAGACGATGCCGTCGATCACGCCGTCGAACTCGCGCCGCCGGAAGATCAGCATGCCGACGAGGAACGCGCCCTTCAGCGCCTCCTCGACGAACGGCGCGATGAGGACGGTGCCGGCCACGTCGCCGCTGCCGCGGCCGTACAGCTCGTCGACGACGAGCGAGGCGCTGGAGTTGATGATCAGTGCGGACAGCGCCGCGAAGCAGGCGCCCCACAGGAACGCCACCAGGAGCAGCCCGGGCGGCTCCGGCTCCCAGCGGTCGATCCACAGGAACGTGGCCACCACCGGCCCGACCGGGAGCAGGGCGCACAGCGCACCGACCACGACGCCGCCGACACCGACGGTGCTGCCCACCAGCCCCAGCACCACCAGCCCGCACATCCCGAGGAACACCAGCCCGATGACGGGCCCGAGCACGCCCCGGCGCTGGCGCTTCTGAGTGGGCAGCATCACCGTGCGGCCGCCCGGTCCCCAACTGCCCGTCAGCTGCGTCATGGCCGCAGAGCCTACGGCGGGTCGTCCGGGGCGCGGCAGCAGCGCTCCAGCCACAGCGCGCCCCCGACCAGCACGAGCGCGGACGCGAGACCGACCAGACCCGCCGCGGTGTCGGACGCCGCGGCCGAGATGTCGGGGCTGCGGGGCACCGTGTAGACGAGCAGCCCCGCCCAGGCCCCGGCCACCACGGCCCCGCCGAGCGACGACGCCTTCGCCAGCATCACGGCCCGCGCGGTCACGAGCGGCTCCACCGGCTTCGCGCCCGGGCGCCGGCGGATCCGGGCCCGCAGGCCGTTGCCGCCGATCAGCTCCGCCACGCCCAGCACGGCCAGCGTCACGCCTCCGAGCAGCGGGAACCCCGGCAGCGACCCGTAGCTGAGCCGGACGAGGAGGTTGGCGACCACCGACGTCACGAGCGCGACGACGAGCAGGTCCCGGGGCCGGGTGGCGGTCACAACACCCCCCGCGAGTCGACCTTCTCGACACGCCGTGTGTGCCGATCCTGCACGTGCTCGATCGGCACATTCGGCGTGCTCGGATCGTCGACTCGCGTGGGGTGGGGGGCGCCGCGGCGCGAGTCGACCGTCTGGGCACGGGGTGTGTGCCGAACCGGCACGGGCCGGGGTGTCACGGGGTCAGCACCACGTCGTCGCGGCGGCGCATGCCGCGCTCCGCGTCCGGGCCGAGCGAGGCCAGGAGTGCGGCCACCGGTCCGTGGCCGGGGAGGACCGCGTCGGGGTCGACGTCCAGCCACGGGCGCAGGACCGTCGCGCGCTCCGGCGTGCCGGGGTGCGGGAGCAGCAGCTCGGGGTGCTCGCTGCGGAGGTCGTCGACGGTCACCACGTCGACGTCGAGGGTGCGCGGGCCCCAGTGCACCTCGCGGACGCGGCCCGACGCGTCCTCCAGCGCCTGGCCCCGCCGCAGCCAGCCCCACGCGTCGGTGCCCGGGTCGGCGACGACGATCACGGCATTGAGGAAATCGGACTGCTCGACGCCGCCCCACGGCGCGGTCTCGTAGACGGGCGACACGGCCACGAGCACGTCGGCGAAGCCGGCGACGGCCGCGCGCAGGTGGGCGACGCGGTCGCCGAGGTTGGAGCCGAGCGAGAGGACGGCGGTGCTCACCGCGCCTCCCCGGAGCCGAGCCGCCGGTGCGGGGGTGCGAGTGCCTGCCGAGGACACTCACACCCCTCCCGGCACGCCCCACCCCCCTTCGACGGGGGGTGCGGGGTGCAAGTGGGGGGTGTGAAGGGGCCCCGAGCACCCTCTCGCGGGATGGTCATGCCCGGCCGCCGCCACGGCGGGAGCGGCGCGCCACCACCGCGACGTCGGCGAACTCCAGCGGGATCGGGGCCTGGGGCTTGTGCAGCACCACCTCGACCGCCTGCACCCGCGTGTCGCCCATCACGTCCTCGGCCACGCGAGCGGCGACGGTCTCGATGAGGTCGCACGGCTCGCCGCCGACGATCGCGGCGACGCGCTGCGCCAGCTCGCCGTAGTGCAGCGTGTCGGCGAGGTCGTCGGAACGGGCCGCGGGGGCCAGGTCCATCCACACCGTCACGTCGACGACGAAATCCTGCCCGTCGCGGCGCTCGTGCTCGAACACCCCGTGGTTGCCGCGCACCTTCAGGCCGCGCAGCTCGATGCGATCGGTCATGACGCCGCCTCCGCGGGAAAGATCACGTCGGCGGTCACGACGCCGCCTCCGCGGGGAAGATCACGTCGGCGGTCACGACGCCGCCTCCGCGGGAAAGATCACGTCGGCGGTCACTGCGGATCCCCCAACCACGGGCCCGGGATCCGCGCCTTCGACGCGCCGAGCTGCCAGCCCGTCGCCACGGCCACCGCGTCCATCGACGACGGCACGTCGTGCACCCGCACCCCCCACGCGCCCGCGTGCGCCACCATCGCGGTGATCACGGCCGTGGCCGTGTCGCGCTCGGCCGTGGCGCGGGGGGTTCCGTCGGCGTCGGCCAGCAGCTGGCCCAGGAAACGCTTGCGCGACGCCCCGACCAGCACGGGGAAGCCGAGCGCGATGAGCACGTCGAGGCGGCGCAGCAACGCCCAGTTGTGGGACGCGGTCTTCGCGAAGCCCAGGCCGGGGTCGAGCGCCAGCAACGCCGGATCGACCCCGGCCATCACGGCCGTGTCGACGCGCGCCACCAGCTCGGCCCGCACCTCCCCGATCACGTCCTCGTAGCTCGCCTGCTCGTGCATCCGCTCGCTGTGGCCGCGCCAGTGCATCAGGACCCACGGCACGCGCGCCGCCGCGACCACGGCCGCCATGGCCGGGTCGGCGAGCCCGCCGGACACGTCGTTGACCATCGCGGCGCCCGCGTCGACGGCGGCATCGGCCACGGCCGAACGCGTGGTGTCGACGCTGACCCGCACCCCCTCGGCGACGAGATCGCGGATCACCGGCACCACCCGGTCGCGCTCGACCTCGGCATCGACGCGCGCGGCGCCCGGACGGGTCGACTCGCCGCCCACGTCCACGAGATCGGCGCCCGCCGCGTGCAGCGCGAGGCCGTGGGCCACCGCGCGGTCGCGGTCGAGGTAGCGACCGCCGTCGGAGAACGAATCGGGCGTGACGTTCAGGATGCCCATCACCACGCACCGCCCGGGCTGGGGCAGCACGGTCATGACGGCGCCTCCGCGGGAAGAAGCACGTCGGCGCTCATCCGCTCCGGATCAGCGACAGCGCCTCCGCACGCGACGACGGCGACGACTGGAACAGGCCCCGCACCGCCGAGGTGAACGTGCGCGACCCCGGCTTGCGGACGCCCCGCATCCCCATGCAGAGGTGCTCGGCCTCGATCACGACGATCACGCCGCGCGGCTCCAGCTTGCGCACGATCGCGTCGGCCACCTGCGCGGTGAGCCGCTCCTGCACCTGCGGCCGCCGGGCGTACAGATCGACCACGCGGGCGATCTTCGACAGGCCGGTGACCTGGCCGGACAGCCCCGGGATGTAGCCGACGTGCGCCATCCCGTGGAACGGCACCAGGTGGTGCTCACAGGTGCTGAAGATCGGGATGTCCTTCACCAGCACGAGCTCGTTGTGGTGCTCGTTGAACGTCTTCTCCAGCACCGAGTCCGGCTCGGTGTAGAGCCCGGCGAAGATCTCCTCGTAGGCGCGGGCGACGCGGGCGGGCGTCTCGCGCAGGCCCTCGCGATCCGGATCCTCCCCGACGGCGATGAGCAGCTCCCGCACCGCCGCCTCCGCGCGCGCGTGGTCCACCCCGGGACGGCCGTTCGTGATCGCCGCTCCGGGAACCTGCGCGTTCAGCGGGACCCGTCCTCGTTCGGGCCCGGCTTCGTGAGATCCGGACCGCCGTCGGAGTGCCCGTTGCCGTTGGACTCCGGCTGCGGCGGGGCCCACCCCTGCGGCGGGGGTGGCTGCCACTGGCTCGCCGGCGGCCAGGACTGGCCCGACGGCGTGGTGGCCGGCCGCCAGTCCGGCGGGGCACCGTAGTTGTGCGGCACAGCGTTGGGGTGCGGCTGCGGCGAGGGGACCGGGGTGGCCCAGCTCTGCTGCGGCGGAGTGCCCTGTTGCGGGTACCCGGCCGGCTGGTACGGGCCCGGCGACGGCGGGTAGCCGTGGGGCGGGCCGGGCTGGGGCACACCGTTGGCTCCGCCGGGGTACGAGCCGACGGGCGTCGGCTCGCGGGAGGGCTCGATCTGCGGCGGCCACGGCTCGCCGCGCTCCTTGGCCTGCTCGGCCGGGGTGAGGATCGGCGGCTTGTCCGACGGGGTGCGCCCGCCGAAGTCGTTGAACGCGGTGATGCGCGGCCGCTTCTCGACGCGGTCGAAGATGCGCTCCAGGTCCTTGCGGACGAGCGTCTCCTTCTGCAGCAGCTCGAACACCAGCTCGTCGAGGACGTCGCGGTAGGTGTTGAGGATCTCCCACGCCTCGGTGTGCGCGGCCTCGATCAGCGCGCGCACCTCCTCGTCGATCTCGTGGGCGACCTCCAACGAGTAGTCGGGCTGGTTGCCCATCGAGCGGCCCAGGAAGGGATCGCCCTGCTCGCGGCCGTAGCGGACGGCACCCAGCCGCGCGCTCATCCCGTACTCGGTGACCATCGCGCGAGCGATCTTGGTGGCCTGGTCGATGTCGGACGACGCACCGGTGGTGGGCTCGTGGAAGACGAGCTCCTCCGCGCTGCGCCCGCCCATCGCGAACACCAGGCGCCCGATCATCTCCGAGCGGGTCATCAGGCCCTTGTCGTCCTCGGGGACGACGAGCGCGTGCCCTCCCGTGCGGCCGCGCGGCAGGATCGTGAGCTTGTAGACCGGCTCCAGATCGGGCATGGCCCACGCGGCGAGCGCGTGCCCGCCCTCGTGGTAGGCCGTGATCTTCTTCTCCATCTCGGAGATGATCTTGCCCTTGCGGCGCGGGCCGCCGACGACGCGGTCGACCGACTCCTCGAGGGCCTCCTCGGTGATCAGCGTGCCGTTCTCCCGTGCGGTGAGCAGGGCGGCCTCGTTGATGACGTTGGCCAGGTCGGCGCCGGACATGCCGACCGTGCGCTTGGCCAGCCCCTCGAACGACACGTTCGGCGCGAACGGCTTGCCTTTCGCGTGCACGGCCAGCACGGCACGGCGGCCGGCCAGATCGGGAGCACCGACGGGGATCTGCCGGTCGAAGCGGCCCGGGCGCAGCAGGGCGGGATCGAGGATGTCGGGCCGGTTGGTGGCCGCGATGAGGATGATGCCGCCGCGGGCGTCGAAGCCGTCCATCTCGACGAGGAGCTGGTTGAGCGTCTGCTCGCGCTCGTCGTGGCCGCCGCCGAGGCCGGCGCCGCGCTGGCGGCCGACCGCGTCGATCTCGTCGACGAAGATGATGCAGGGCGAGTTCTGCTTGGCCTGCTCGAACAGATCGCGCACCCGGGACGCGCCGACGCCGACGAACATCTCGACGAAATCGGATCCGGAGATCGTGTAGAACGGCACGCCCGCCTCGCCCGCGACGGCGCGGGCCAGCAGCGTCTTGCCGGTGCCGGGCGGGCCGTAGAGCAGCACGCCCTTGGGGATCTTGGCGCCCATGGCCTGGAACTTGGCGGGGTTCTCCAGGAACT
>CAXTTN010000250.1:0-8435 GCA_964247105.1 uncultured Pseudonocardia sp. | reverse complement strand
GATCCTCGCGGTGCTGCCGTTCTTCCACATCTACGGCATGACCGTGATGATGAACCAGGGCATCCACGCCCGCGCCACCGTCGTGACCATGCCCAGGTTCGACCTGGTCGAGTTCCTGCGGATCATCTCCACCCACCAGATCCAGCGGATCTACATCGCGCCGCCGGTCGCCGTGGCGCTGGCGAAGCACCCGATCGTCGACCAGTACGACCTGTCGTGCATCGACGTGATCTTCTCCGGCGCCGCCCCGCTCGACGCCGAGCTCGGCCACGCGATGGGCAAGCGGCTGGGGTGCACGGTGCTGCAGGGCTACGGCATGACCGAGCTCTCGCCCGTCAGCCACTGCATGCCCGACGACCGCCCCGACATCGACCTCAACTCGTCGGGCTTCGCCCTGCCCAACATCGAGTGCAAGCTGGTGGATCCGGAGACCGGCCAGGAGGTCGGCCCCGGCGGGCGCGGCGAGCTGTGGGTCAAGGGCCCCAACGTCATGAGCGGCTACCTCAACAACCCCGAGGCCACCGCCATCACGCTCGACGACGAGGGCTACCTGCACACCGGCGACGTCGCCGAGGTCACCGAGGAGGGTGTGTTCTCCATCGTCGACCGGGTGAAGGAGCTGATCAAGTACAAGGGCTACCAGGTCCCGCCGGCGGAGCTGGAGGCGCTGCTGCTCACCCACGAGAAGGTGGCCGACGTCGCCGTGATCGGGGTGAAGGACGCCGAGGGCGAGGAGGTCCCCAAGGCGTTCGTCGTGCGGCAGGAGTCGGGGGCGGACCTCACGGCCGAGGACGTGATGACGTTCGTGGCCGAGCGCATCGCCCCGCACAAGAAGATCCGGGTGGTGGAGTTCATCGACCAGATCCCGAAGTCGGCGAGCGGCAAGATCCTGCGCAAGGACCTCAGGGCCCGAGAGGCCGCAGCGAGAACCTGAGCGCCGGCGCCCCGCGCCGCGCCCCTTCCTGCCCGAACGAGTGGCACTTTCGTACGAACCTAGGCGACGAGAGTGCCGCTCGTACGGGGGAGGGTGGGCGGTGCCGCGGGCCGCGGCAACCCCTCCGCGCCGCGGCCCGCCGCCGTCCCGGCTTCCGGTGTGCCCCCGGGTACCACGCACAACCCTATCGTGCGCAACTCACAGCCCGCGTCGCACGTGCAGAATGTGCGTACGTTCGATCAGGAAGGCTCGACGGTGACAGCGCAGGCTCTCGACCGGCTCGCGGGGCGGCCGCTGTGGGCCCAGCTGCTCGCCGACCTCCGCCGCCGGCTCGATCTCGGCGAGTTCGCCGACGCCTTCCCCGGCGAGCTGGCGCTGGTGGCCGAGTACGGCGTCAGCCGGCACACCGTGCGCGAAGCCGTCCGGCGGCTGCGCGACGAGGGCCTCGTCATCGCCGGTCGCGGACGCACCCCGCGCCGCGCCGAGCCGGCCACCATCGAGCAGCAGCTCGGCGAGCTCTACAGCCTGTTCACCGCCGTGGAGGCCACGGGGCAGGTGCAGCGCAGCGTCGTCCGCACCCTCGACGTCCGCGCCGACGGGGTGGTCGCGGCGCGGCTGGGCCTGGAGGAGTCGACGCCGCTGGTGCACCTGGAACGGCTGCGCCTCGCGGACGCCGATCCGCTGGCCGTCGACCGCGTCTGGCTGCCCGCGGAGCTGGCCATGCCGTTGCTGGAGGTCGACTTCGGCCGCACCGCCCTCTACACCGAGTACGCCGCGCGCTGCGGCGTGCGGGTGACGGGCGGCAGCGAGCGCATCCGCGCGGTCGTCCCGGACGCGTCGCAGCGCCAGCTGCTCGGGATCGACGAGGGCGTGGCCGCGCTGGCCATCGACCGCCTCGGGTGCGCGGGCGACCAGCCCGTCGAGTGGCGGCAGACCCTGGTGCGCGCCGACCGGTTCAGCGTGACGGCGCGGTTCTCCACGCGCGACGGCTACCGCGTGGGAGAGTAGGCCCGGTTCGGTGCGGGCCCGCTCAGAGCCCGATGTGGACGCGCACGGTGGTGCCGTCGCGCCGCCGGTGCACGCGCACCAGATCGGCGACCCGGTGCACCTCGTGCAGCCCGTGCCCGACCTCGTGCGGGGCCTGCGGCCGCCGTCCGACCAGCGGATCGACGATGACACCGCCGTCCTGCACCTGGAAGACCACCTCGCGCTCGGCGGTCCAGATCGTCAGCAGGCCCGATCCGCCGGCGTGCAGCATCGTGTTGATGACCAGCTCCTGCGCCGCCGTGCGCAGGTCGGCGATGCGCTCGGGCCGCATCCCCTTGCGCTCCGCGTAGGCGTGGACGAACCGCCGGGCGACGCCCGGGCCGGTCGGCGGCCCGACCACGAGCACGTCGGCCTCCGGCGGGGGGATGGGGAGCGGGCGGTCGAACCACGCCGCCACGGCGATCGGGTCGGTGTAGGCCGGGCTGTGCCAGCGCTCGCCGTCCGAGGCCAGCGTGGGGTGCGTGCGCGTGGCGTCGACCAGCACGTCCCGCGACAGGCGCGTGACGTCGTACGGGCACAGGACGTACGCGTCCGTGCCGGCCAGCGCCACGTTGATCAGCGCCTCGTGCTCGGCGCAGGCCGGGTACTCGTCGGGGCTGCGACCGGCCCAGATCGGCTCGCCGATGATGCGCACGGGCCGCCCGGCGTGCTCGGCGACGAACGCGGTGAGCACGGTGCCGATGATGCGGCCCGGGTTGCGCCCGGCCTGGCTCATGTCGGCGGTGCGGACCCGGCCGACCTCGTCGGGACGCAGCGCCGCGCGCACCAGGCTCAGTCCCGGTTGTGGCACGGCCACCAGCACCGGCTCGTCCTTCTCCAGACCCTCACGGACGAACCCCATCAGGCCGGCGCGGTAGCTCGCGGCGTCGGAGTAGAAGAGGGCGTCGTGCCGGAACGGGAGAGGCGGCTCCGGATCGCCAGCGCTCATCACCCGCATCTATTCCTTGCACCGGGCCTCACCCCACAGCGGGGTGTGATCGGCCGCTCACGATACCCCCACCTTTGGTCAGGGTGAACTCGCATAGGAGGTATTTCGCAGAGGGCCGAACGGTCGTCAACGAGCAGCCACCGAGACGCCGATCCCACCTGGGGTCTCGGCGCCGAAGCGGGCGATCTCGGCGTCGAGGTCGAGCGGCGCGGTCATGGCGTGGGCCTCGGACGGGAGGAGGTCGGCGGGCACGAGCCAGCTGACCTCGAACTCGATCCCGTCGGGGTCGTGCGCGTAGAGCGCCTTGGTGGAGCCGTGGTCCGACGCGCCGACGAGCGAACCGTTCTCGGCGAGCACGCCCCGGATGCGCCGCAGCTCGGCGAGGGTGTCGACCTCCCAGGCGAGGTGGTAGAGGCCCACGGTGGTGCGCCCGGCCCGGGTGTCGCCCGCGCGGTCGCCCATGGCGAACAGGCCCAGGTCGTGGTCGTTGGACGAGCCCTCGGCCTGCAGGAACGCGGCCCGGCCCGGGATGCCGGTGACCACCCGGAAGCCGAGGGCGTCACGGTAGAAGGTAACGCTGCGGTCGACGTCGCGGACGTAGAGAACGGCGTGGTTGAGGCGCTGGACAGGCATGGTGTGACCCCTGGGTCGTTGAAGGTTCAACTCTGACGGTAGTGCGAAACACATGAAAGTTCAAATGTCTTCCCGTAGGATGTGGGACGTGGACAGCGCAGACGAGAGATGGCTCAGCCCTGATGAGCTCGACGCCTGGTTGTCCTACGTCGCCACGTCGACCCTCCTCGAGTCGGCGCTCGATCGCCAGCTCCAGCGCGATTCCGGCATGCCGCACGCCTACTACCAGATCCTCGCGATGCTGTCGGAGGTCCCGGAGCGCACCCTGCGGATGAGCGACCTGGCGGCGATCACACAGAGTTCGCAGAGCAGGCTCTCCCACGCGGTCAGCCGGCTCGAGGGGAACGGGTGGGTCACGCGCATGCCCTGCCCGGACGACCGGCGCAGCACGCTCGCCCACCTCACCGACGCCGGCTTCGCGGCGCTCGCCGCGGCGGCGCCCGGCCACGTCCGTACCGTGCGTCGACACCTGTTCGACCGGCTCAGCTGCGAGCAGGTCGGGCAGCTGCGCGCGATCCTGAAGGCGGTGCTCTCGGGGCTCGCCGAAGGCCCCTGCCCGGGTTCGATGTCCGGCGTGGCCGCGCCGCGGGAGCCCGGCTGAACCCGGGGTGGCGCCCCCGTGACGCCGTGGGTGACCATGACGCATGCGCGTGGTCGTGGGCTGTCTGGTCGCGCTCGTCGTCCTGGCCGGGTGCACGAGCACCGTCAGCGGGGTCGCGGCACCCGAGCCCGCGGCCGCGGCGCCGAGCGCGGCCCCGGGCGCTCCGTTCGCCGACGCCCGCAACCGGTTCCACATCGCGCAGCCCGCGGGCTGGACCGCCGACACCACCGGTGCCCAGGGCACGGCCGTCGTCTTCCGTGACCCGACCCCCACCACCGCCGGCGACCACACCTTCAACGCGAACATCAACGTGATCGTCATCCCCGCCGCCGGCGAGCTGAACGCGACCATCGACGGGGCCCGCCGGGAGCTGAAGGGCTTGCCCGGCTACGCCTCCACCGCCGACGAGGCGGCCGTGCTCCCCGACGGCACCGCCGCGCACCTGCTCGGCGGCACGTTCACCGACTCGCGCTCCGGGGCGCAGCTGCGCAACCTGCAGATGTTCACCGTCCGCGACGGCTCCAGCGTGGTCGCGACGGGCACCGCACCGGCCGCGAGCTGGGCGTCCTTCTCTGGGGAGTTCGACGCGGCCCTGCGCACGCTGACCGTGGGGTAGCTGGCAGAGTTGGCCCCATGGGAACCCTGGTGCTGCTGCGTCACGGCCAGAGCGTGTGGAACGCCGAGAACCTGTTCACCGGCTGGGTGGACGTCCCGCTCTCCGCCCAGGGGGAGCAGGAGGCCCGCCGCGGCGGTGAGCTGCTGCGCGAGGCGGGCGTGCTGCCCGACATCGTGCACACCTCGCTGCTGCGCCGCGCCATCTCCACCGCCAACCTCGCGCTCGACGCGTGCGACCGGCACTGGCTGCCCGTCCGCCGCGACTGGCGGCTCAACGAGCGCCACTACGGCGCGCTGCAGGGCAAGAACAAGAAGCAGACGCTCGACGAGTTCGGCGAGGAGCAGTTCATGCTCTGGCGCCGCTCCTACGACGTGCCGCCGCCGCCGATCGAGGCCGGCTCCGAGTTCGCCCAGGACGGCGACCCCCGCTACGCCGGTGTCGACCCGCTGCCGGCCACCGAGTGCCTCGCCGACGTCGTCGCGCGGTTCCTGCCCTACTGGGAGTCGGCGGTCGTGCCCGACCTGCAGGCCGGGAAGGTCGTGTTGCTGGCCGCGCACGGCAACTCGCTGCGCGCGCTCGTCAAGCACCTCGACGGCATCTCCGACACCGACATCGCCGGCCTCAACATCCCCACCGGCATCCCGCTGCGCTACGACCTCGACGACGCCCTGCGCCCGACCGTGCCCGGCGGCACCTACCTCGATCCCGAGGCGGCGGAGGAGGCGGCGGCAGCGGTGGCGAACCAGGGCCGCTGAGTGCCTGGTCGCAGCAGGGCCACCCTGCCGCGATCCGGTTCACCCGTCCCGATTCACCCCATTGTGTGAACGGAGTGTGAACGGGGACGGAAATGTGCCGCTCTGTGACGTCAGCAGCGTCACGGCGGCCCCTCGGAGCGGGCCCGACGGGCGTCCTGTCTGCCTACGATGCAGGCCTGAACACGCCCACCACCATCACGGCACCTGATCCCGCCGCGGCCCCGGTCGAGGAGAACACGATCTTGTCGACGCCGACCACCACGCCGGCCCCGGCCACGGCCGTGTCCGCGGTCGTCGGGTACTCGACGTGACGGCACCGGTCTGGCTCCTGATCACGGCCGCGGCCCTCGCCGTCGGCCTGGTCGTCGGCATCCGGATGGGTCGACGGCCCTCGCCGGCCGCGCCCGCGCGCGCCGAGCCGACCCCCGGCCCGCCGATGGCCGACCTCCTGCAGCGGGTGTTCCGCTCCACCGACGAGGGGCTGGCGGTCCTCAACCGCGGCGGTGACGTCGTGCTGCACAACGTGCGCGCGGGCGAGCTGGGCGTGGTCAGGGCGGGACGGGCCGACGTCCGTGCCGCCGCCGCGTGCCAGCAGGTGCTGCAGTCCGGCGCGCCCACGGCCGTCGACCTCTCCCCGCTCGACCACCGCGGCCGCCGGCCCGCCGCCGTCCTCGCGCACGTCCGGCCACTGGGCGCGGGTTTCACGATGGTGGAGGCGAGCGACACGTCCGACGCCGTGCGGCTGGAGGCCACGCGTCGCGACTTCGTGGCGAACGTCAGCCACGAGCTCAAGACGCCGGTCGGGGCCATGGGCCTGCTGGCCGAGGCCGTGCTCGACGCCGCCGACGACCCGGCCGAGGTGCGCCGCTTCGGCACCAAGATCCTCAACGAGGCCACGCGGCTGGGCAACCTCGTCACCGAGCTGATCGCGCTCTCGCGGCTGACCGGGGCCGAGGGGCTGCCCGAGATGGCGGTCGTCGACGTCGACGAGGTGGTGCGCGAGGCGCTGGCCCGCTCGCGGCTCTCGGCCGAGGCCGCGAGCATCGAGATCATCGTCGACCGGCCGACCGGGCTGGAGGTCGACGGCGACCTGACGCTGCTGGTCACGGCCCTGTCGAACCTCGTGGAGAACGCCATCGCGTACTCCCCGCCCGCCGCGTCGGTGTCGATCTCGCGGCGGCTCGTCGGGGGAACGGTCGAGATCGCCGTCACCGACCGCGGCATCGGCATCGCCCCCGAACACCAGAAGCGCGTCTTCGAGCGCTTCTTCCGCGTCGACCCGGCCCGCTCGCGGGCCACCGGCGGCACCGGCCTCGGCCTCGCCATCGTCAAGCACGTGCTCGCCAACCACGGCGGCGACGTGCGGCTGTGGAGCAGCCCCGGCACCGGTTCCACGTTCACCATGCGGCTGCCCGTCCGCGTCGAGGAGATCGATCTCGACGACGACACCGAACCCGCCGACCGCACGCACGCCGAACTCGGAGGAGTGACATGACCAGGGTGCTCATCGTCGAGGACGAGGAGTCCTTCGCGGACCCGCTGGCCTTCCTGCTGCGCAAGGAGGGGTTCACCACCGCCCTCGCCGCCACCGGCCAGGACGCGCTGGAGGAGTTCGACCGCAACGGCGCCGACATCGTGCTGCTCGACCTCATGCTCCCCGGCATGAGCGGCACCGACGTCTGCAAGGCCCTGCGCACCCGCTCCACCGTCCCGGTGATCATGGTGACGGCGCGCGACAGCGAGATCGACAAGGTCGTGGGCCTCGAGCTGGGCGCCGACGACTACGTCACCAAGCCCTACTCGGCCCGCGAGCTGATCGCGCGCGTGCGGGCGGTGCTGCGGCGTGGCGGGGAGCCCGAGGCCGAGGGTTCCGGCGGGAGGGGATCGGGGGCGGTGCTGGAGGCCGGCCCGGTGCGGATGGACGTCGAGCGGCACGTGGTGAGCGTCAACGGCTCGGACGTCGCGCTGCCGCTGAAGGAGTTCGACCTGCTGGAGTACCTGCTGCGCAACGTGGGCCGCGTGCTGACGCGCGGGCAGCTCATCGACCGCGTGTGGGGCGCCGACTACGTGGGCGACACCAAGACCCTCGACGTGCACGTGAAGCGCCTGCGGAGCAAGGTCGAGAGCGACCCCGGCGCCCCCAAGCACCTGGTGACGGTCCGCGGCCTGGGCTACAAGTTCGAGAGCTGACCCCGTCCGCCGCTGATCACGGGCAGAGGGCTGCTCGGCGGGGCTGTTGCCCGACCATCCGGCCGACGTGGGTCACCGGATCGGCCAGCACCCCGAACCCGTGCAGCTCGCGGCGGTGTGCAGGCAGCCGGGCACCTCGCGGCCGATTCTCAGGCCGGCGGCGGCGAGCAGCAGGGGCCGCAGACGGCCACTGTGGGTAGTGAGCAGTTGCTGGGGGTAGCGGGTTGGGTCACGGACATGTCACGGGCCTGGCGTAGCCTGCTCCCGTGCGCCTGGGTGTGCTCGACGTCGGTTCCAACACCGTCCATCTGCTCGTGGTGGACGCGCAGCGCGGTGGGCACCCCACGCCCATGACGTCGGAGAAGGACGAGCTGCGGCTCGCCGAGAACCTCGACCGCTCCGGTGCGCTCACCAGATCGGGCGCCGACGCGCTGGTGCGCACCGTCCAGCGCGCGAGCGCGTCCGCCGCGGCGGCGGGCTGCACCGACCTGCTCGCGTTCGCCACCTCGGCGTTGCGCGACGCCACCAACTCGGCCGAGGTGCTGGCCAGGGTCCGCGACGAGACGGGCGTCGGCCTGCAGGTACTGCCCGGTGAGGACGAGGCCCGCTACACCTTCCTCGCGGTGCGCCGCTGGTACGGGTGGTCGGCGGGCAGGTTGCTGGTCCTCGACATCGGTGGCGGTTCCCTGGAGCTCGCCGCGGGTCGCGACGAGCACCCGGCCGTGGCCGCG
>CAXTTN010000249.1:0-8457 GCA_964247105.1 uncultured Pseudonocardia sp. | reverse complement strand
CCAGCGTCTCGTCCATCATCCGGCCGGTCATCTTCGGGAACCAGAAGTAGATGCCCGCGTAGGTGGCGAACACGATCGTGCCGAACAGGACGTAGTGGAAGTGCGCCACCACGAAGTAGGTGTCCGACACGTGGAAGTCGACCGGCGGGCTGGCCAGCAGGATGCCCGTCAGGCCGCCGAACAGGAACGTGACGAGGAAGCCGAGGGCGAACATCATCGGCGTCTCGAACGTCATCTGCCCCTTCCACAGCGTGCCGATCCAGTTGACGAACTTGACGCCGGTCGGGATCGCGATGAGGAAGGTGGTGAAGGAGAAGAACGCCAGCAGGACCGCGCCGGTGGCGTACATGTGGTGGGCCCACACGGCCACCGACAGCGCGCCGATCGAGATCGTGGCGTAGACGAGGCCCTTGTAGCCGAAGACCGGCTTGCGGGCGAACACCGGGAAGATCTCCGAGACGATGCCGAAGAACGGCAGCGCCACGATGTAGACCTCGGGATGGCCGAAGAACCAGAACAGGTGCTGCCAGAGGATGACGCCGCCGTTGGCGGGGTCGAACACGTGGGCGCCGAAGTGCCGGTCGGCCAGCAGCCCGAACAGGGCCGCGGTGAGCACCGGGAACGCGATGAGGATGAGGATGGCCGTCACGAAGATGTTCCACGTGAAGATCGGCATCCGGAACATCGTCATGCCGGGGGCGCGCATGCAGACGATGGTGGTGATGAAGTTGACGCCGCCGAGGATCGTGCCGAGACCGGCCACGATCAGACCGGTGATCCACAGGTCGGCGCCGGCACCCGGGGAGTGGATGGCGTCCGACAGCGGGGTGTAGGCGAACCAGCCGAAGTCGGCGGCGCCGCCCGGCGTCAGGAAGCCCGACAGCACCGTGAGGCCGCCGAACAGGAACAGCCAGTACGAGAACGCGTTGAGCCGCGGGAACGCCACGTCCGGCGCGCCGATCTGCAGCGGGACGATGTAGTTCGCGAAGCCGAAGAGGATCGGCGTGGCGTACAGCAGCAGCATGATCGTGCCGTGCATGGTGAACAGCTGGTTGTACTGCTCGTTCGACAGGAACTGCTGCCCCGGCACCGCCAGCTCGGCACGCATCAGCAGCGCCATCGCCCCGCCCGCGAGGAAGAACGCGAACGACGTGACCAGGTAGAGGATCGCGATGTCCTTGGGATCCGTCGTATGCAGCATCTTCAGCAGCATGGATCCCTTGGCCGACTGCCGCGCCGGGTACGGGCGCGACGTGATCGGCTTCGGGGCGACAGCTGTCACTGTGGCTCGTCTCCTTGCCCTGGGGTCCTGCGTGCGTGGCTCCGGAGGATCGTAGCTCTACTCGGCGTCGAAGGCGCGCCGCGGGTCGACGTTCCGAACCGTGATCCGAACGAGTCCGGAGAACGTCACGAGCAGGCTAACGCCCGGACGGGTGCTGTCGATCAGACAGGCGTGGACTGGGCGCTGGCCGTGGACTACGGCACGATCCTCACTTGCGCGGCGGTCGGCACCGGCGACCGGGTGGAGATACTGGAGATCGGCTTCGACCGCTGTCTCCCCTCACCCGTGGGGATGGACGACGAGGGGCAGTTCGTCACCGGCCGTGAGGCGCTCGCGCTCGCCAGGTGGGACGCCGCCCGCGTCGAGGAGGCCCCGAAACGGGCGCTCGTCGCCGGTGCGGCCGTCCGGCTGGGCGACCGCGTGGTCGATCCCATCGACCTGGTCGCGGCCACGCTGCGCCGCGTCGCGGACGAGGCGCAGCGCCGGTTCGGCGACACGCCCCCGTCCCGTGTCGTGCTCACCCACCCCGTCCGGTGCTCGCCGGTCGAGACCGACCGGCTGCTCGCCGCGGCGACCCGCGCCGGGCTCTCCGGGCTGGAGCTGCTGCCCGAGCCGCTGGCGGTGGCCGCGTTCCACGGTGTCGCGGTGCCGGTGGGCGGCCACGTCGCCGTGTACGGCCTGGGCTCCGACTCGTTCGGCGCGTCGGTGCTGCGCCGCACGCCCACGTCGTTCGAGCTGTGCGGGGACGGGCACCGCGGGTTCGGCGGCGACGCCGTCGACGAGGCGCTGTTCGACCTGGTGGCCGGCCACGCGCGCGGCGCCGACCCGGACGCGTGGGACCGCATCTGGACCGGTCCCGGCGGCCGCGGGCAGGCGATGCGGGAGCGGCTGCTCGAGGCGAAGGCGGAGCTGTCGTCGCGGCCGTGGGTCGCGGTCGCGGTCGACGGCATCGACAGCGGGGTCCGGATCACCCGCCGGGAGCTGGAACGGGCCGTCGAGGACCGGCTGGTCGCGACGGCGGACGAGCTGGTGCGCACGGTGCGCGACGCCGGCGTCGACCCGACCGCGCTCGACGGCGTCTACCTCAGCGGCGCGGCCAGCCGCATGCCCCGGATCGCGGAGCTGATCCGCGAACGGACCGGGCTGACCCCCGACGTCCACGACGACCCGAAGGCCGCGGTGGCGCTCGGCGCGCTCGTGCGGGTGCCGGCGCGTGAGGCGCCCCAGCTGGTGGCCGCGGGCGTGGCGGCGGGCAGCCCGGCGGCGGCCCCGGTCGACGCGCGGCCCGAGGCGCCGGTCGACCCGGATCCGGGGCCTGCCGCCGCGCCGGTGGTCGACCCGCCGCCGGCCCCGCCGGTCGCCGCGCCCGCACCGGATCCCGAACCGCCGTCGCGGCGGTCGCACCGCCTGTGGCCGGTGCTGGTCGGGGTGGGCATGGCGGCGCTGGTGGCCGCGGTCGTCACGCCGATCGCGCTGCACAGCCGCTCGGCCACCGCGACGCCGGCCGCCCTCGCGCCGCCGTTGGCGGTCGTGGCGACCACCGCGGCCCGACCCACCACATCGGCATCGGCATCGGCATCGGCGCCGACGGCGTCGGTGGAGGCCTCGGCCCGCACGACGGCCACGAGCTCCGCCACACCGGGCCGCCGCGCGGAACCGGACCTCGACGCGCGGCACCTCGCCCTGTTCCGCTCGCTCGCCGACGTCGGCGGCGTCCGCTGGTTGCGGTGCATCGCCTACCCCGATGCCGAGAGCGCGGTCTACGTCACGGCGATCCAGTGCAGCCCCAGCGACCCGTCACTGGCCCGCAACGTCGTGTTCTACCGGCTGGCCGACGACGCCGCCTACGCCGCGATGAACGCCGACGCCGCCAGCAACGTCACCGGCGCGGGCGCCAGCACCGGGAACTGCGCGGACGGTGAGCCGAGCGCCACGACGTGGTCGAAGGGCTTCCTCGTCTGCTACGTCGACCCCGACACCGGCAGCTTCCGCATGACCTGGGCGGCGTCGGGCTCGCTGACCGGCGCGATGATCAGCGACCCGAATCCCGCCACCGCCTACGCCTGGTGGGAGGCCCACAACACCACGCTGCCCTAGCGAATCGCCGTGAACAGCTCCTCGAACAGCTCCGGCACCAGGCCCGGCTGCTCGTCGACGATGTAGAACTCGACGCCCAGCCCCATCGCGAACATGGGGTCGGGCATGGCGAGCAGGAAGTGGTCGGGCGCCATCTGGCTCGCGTGGGCGCGCATGGAGGCGCGCTTCTGCTCGACGAAGTCGACCGCGTCCACGCGGTGGGTGATCTCGGCCTCGGGCTTGCCCATGGTCTCGACGCCGGGCGGCACCTCGCCGCCCGAGCCCTTCAGCCCGCGGATCATCCAGTCGCGGTTGACCGTGCCCTGCGCCACGACCGGCACGGCCGCGAGCTCGCCCGCCCGCTTCCCGACCCGGTGCACCTGGATGTGGTCGGGGTGGCCGTAGCCGCCGTTGTCGTCGTAGATGGTGAGGACGTCGGGCTCCTCCTCGTCGAGGATCACCGCGAGCAGCCGGGCCGCGTGCTCCACGTCGGCCTGCCAGAAGCAGTAGGGCGCGGCGTTGCTGGGCTCGCCCATCATCCCGGAGTCGGTGTAGCCGAGGAACTCCACGCGCTTGGCGCCGATGATCGCGGCCGAGGCGTAGCACTCGGCCGAGCGGCGCACCGGGAGCTGCTCGCCGGGCTCCAGCACGCCCGGCACCGGCTCGCCCAGCTCGCCACGGGTGGCGAAGACGAGCACGACCCGGTGCCCGGCGGCCGCGGCGCGCGCCAGCGTGCCGGCCGAGCCGATCGACTCGTCGTCGGGGTGCGCGTGAAAGGAGACGATGGTTCCCACCCGTCGAGCGTACGGGGCTCACACCCCCCGGGTGACCTCCGCACTCCCCGTAGGGCGGGGGTGTCGAAGGACGGGAGGGGTGTGAGCGCTCAGGCCAGGATGCGGGTGAGGGCCGGGGCCACCTCCGCCAGGCGCATCACGGTCTGGGCGCGACCGGCGCCGCGCGTCGCGAGCGCGGTGGCCGCCGCCTCCGCCTCGGCGCCACCGAGGGGAACCAGCACGTGCAGGCGGTCGATTCCCGCCAGCGCCTCGGCCGGGTCGTCGCCCGCGGTGTGCAGGCAGTCCGACAGCAGCACCACCAGCCGCTCGTCGGCCACGGCCCCCGCCAGCTGCCGCGACGCCTCGCGCAGCCCGGCCGCGAGGTCGGTCGTGCCGTGCCCCCGCAGCGCCACCAGCTCGGCGAGCAGTTCCTCGGGCGGGCGCCGCACCCCCTGCGGCTGCAGGACCGTGATCCCCGCGCTGAACGCCAGCACCGAGGGCTGCAGCGTGGGCGGGCCCGTCTCGTTCGCCACGATGACGCCGGCCGCGGCCACCGAGGCGAGCGCCACGGCGAGGCCCTGCATGGACCCGGAGATGTCCACCACCAGCGAGACGGCGCGGCGGTGCGCCGTCCAGGTGCGGGTGACGATGTCCTCGGCGCTGATGCTCGGGCCCGCAAGCGACCCGTCGGCCCCCCGCCGCCTCGACGAGCCGGGCTGCCAGCGTTCCAGGGTGCGGTCGAGGTCCAGGTCGCCGTCCAGCCGGTTCGACGGGCCCAACCGGCGGGTGCCGCGGGACTTCGCCGGGCCGACGCGGCCGAGCCGGATGAACACGCGCCCGGCCAGCCGACGGGCCGCGGCGCGCAGCTCGACATCGGTGGCGACGGCCATGTCGGCGAGCAGTGCCGCCGCGGCCTCGGGGTCCTGCGCGACCGCGGCGTCGAAGGCGTCCGGGTCGATCTCGCCCAGCTCCGGCGAGACCTCGTCGAAGTCGGGGTGCTGCTGCGCGAGCTGCTGGCGGCTCGTGGTCCGCGCGGCCTGCTCGCGGCCGGGGCGGGAGCGGGGCTGGAAGCCCGGCGGGGAACTGCCCCCCGTCGGGCTAGGGGCTTTTCCCTCCGCGTCCTCGGCGGGTTCGCCTTCGGAACCGGGCCAGAGTCTCTCCAGCAACTCGTCGATCACCGACTCGGCCGTCCGGTCGACCCCGTCGGCGACGCGGATCCGGCCCGACAGCGCTGCGTAGGCCGCGTCGCGGGCGGTCTCGAGCGACGGCGACTCCTCGGCCCGCAGCTCGGCGAGCCCGGTGATCACCAGCGAGAGGTCGATGGCCCCGCGCACCGAGCTGCCCATGCGGACGTCGCGGTGCTCGCGGGTGGCGCGGGTGAGCGCCACCGACAGGTCCACCCACGGCCCGGCCAGCCCGCTCACCGACGCGGTGATGGCCCGCTCGCCGTCGAGGTCCTGGTAGCCGAGCACCACCCGGCACATGCGGTCGGCGATGGCCTGGCTGACCCGCGCGGTGCCCACCGCGTCGAACGGGTTCATGGCGGCGATCAGCCGGAAGTCCTTGCCCGCGTGGACGGTGCCGAGCCGGGGCACCGCGATCTCCCCCTCGGTCAGCACCGTGATGAGGACGTTGAGCGTCTCCTCGGGGACGCGGTTGAGCTCCTCCAGGTAGAGCAGCCCGCCCTGGCGCATGGCCGTGATCAGCGGCCCGTCCACGAACGCGTCGACCTGGTAGCCGGTGGCCAGCACCTGGGACGGGTCGAACTGCCCGACCAGCCGCGCCGGCGTCAGCTCGGCGTTGCCCTCGACGAACACCACCTCCTGCCCGGTGTCGGCGGCGATCGAGCGCAGCAGCGTCGACTTCCCGGTGCCCGGAGGCCCCTCGATGACCACGTGCCGCCCGGTGCGCAGGGCGACGGTCAGCACTTCGCGCTCCCGCCGCAACCCCACAACAGGAGTAGGCCCCACGGTGCTCCCTTCCGAACGCGAACGAGTGGCACTCTCGTCGCATAGGTTGCAACGAGAGTGCCACTCGTAGGGTGGGTCAGCTGTACTTGATCACACCGCGGATGTTCTTGCCGTCGTGCATGTCCTGGTAGCCCTGCGCGACCTCGTCCAGGGTGTAGTTCTTCGTGACCAGCTCCTGCAGCTTCAGCACGCCGGACCGGTAGAGGTCCAGCTGGCGCAGGATGTCCCAGTTGGGGTTCGAGGCGCCGAACAGCGCGCCCTGGATCCGCTTCTGGAACAGCGTGACGTCGGCCAGCGACACCGGCAGCGGGGTGGTGTCGGCGATGTTGCCCAGCGCCGTGACGACGACCGTGCCCGCCTTGCGGATGGACGCCATGGCCTGCCCGATGTACTCGGGCTTGATCACACCGACGGTGACGATGGTCTGGTCGGCGCCCTGCCCGTTGGTGAACTGGTGCGCGAGCTCGGTGGCCTCCTCCATCGTCTCGACGGCGTGCGTGGCGCCGAGCTCCTGGGCCTTCTCGCGCTTGAAGGCGACCGGGTCCACCGCGATGATGTTGGACGCCCCGGCGTGCGCGGCGCCCTGCACGGCGTTGATGCCGATGCCGCCGATGCCCATGATGATCGTGGTGGCACCGGGCTTGACCTCGCCGGAGTTCACCGCCGAGCCCCACCCGGTGCCGACGCCGCAGCCGACGAGGCACGCCACGTCGAGCGGGATGTCGTCGGGGACCTTGACGCAGGAGTCCTGCGAGACGGTGGTGGTCTCGACGAAGGTCGAGATGCCGCACATCTGGCCGACGGGGGTGTCGGTGCCGGCCAGCTTCAGCCGGAAGCTGGTGGGGTCCTCCCAGCGCGAGCCGGCGAGCAGGCCCGCGCCGAGGTCGCAGAGGTTCTGCATCCCCGAGGCGCACCAGCGACAGTGGCCGCAGGAGGGCAGGAAGGAGAAGACGACGTGGTCGCCCTCCTTGAGCCCCTTGTTGTTGGCGCCCGCCCTGGTCACGATGCCGGCGCCCTCGTGGCCGCCGGCGAAGGGGTACACCCCGACCGGGATGTCGCCGGTGGCGATGTGGTCGTCGGAGTGGCACATCCCTGAGGCGACCAGCTTGACCTGGATCTCGCCCTGCCCCGGGTCGTCCACCTCCAGGTCCACGACCTCGTACTTGCCCGGTGCCTGCCGGATGATGGCTCCGCGGGTCTGCATGAAGGGTTCTCCCTTGAACGTCGATGCGTGCGCCACGTCACGCACGGCCGTTCATAGCAGGGTGCGCCCACGTCTGTGAAGATCCGGACAGAGATCTTCTACTGAAGATTGACGGAGCGTGATCCACCAGTAGAGTTCGGGCACCCCTTCGGACCTGCGGGAGCGCACCGATGACGGAATCGTTCAACGCCGCCGTGTACCTGACCGAGCGACGGGTCGCCGCGGGTGACGCCGGACGGGCGGCGCTGCACCACCCGGGCGGCACGCTCACCTACGGCGCACTCACCGACGAGGTCCGCCGGGTCGCCGCCGGGCTGGTCGCGATCGGCGTCCGCCCCGAGGAACGCGTGCTGATGTGCATGGTCGACGACGTCGAGCTGGCCACCGCGATCCTCGCCACGATGTACATCGGCGCCGTCGCGGTGCCGTCGTCGACGATGCTGACCGGGCCGGAGCTGGGCAAGCTCGTGGTCGACTCGCGCGCGCGGGTGCTGCTGGGCAGCACGGAGTTCTCGGCCACCGTCATCGCGTCGTCGGTGGACGCCCCCGACCTGACGCACGTGGTGCTCACCGGCGACGTCGCGCCCGCAGTCCCCGGCATCACCGGGCTGGCCTGGGAGTCGCTGCGCACGTCGGAGCCGCTGACCGCCGCCTACCCGACCTGGGACGAGTCGCCCGCGCTGTGGCTCTACACGTCCGGCACCACCGGCACCCCCAAGGGCGCCATGCACCGCCACGCCGACATCCGGTACGTCTGCGAGACCTACGGCGCGCAGGTGCTCGGCATGGGGCCCGACGACGTGTGCCTCTCGGGCGCCAAGCTGTTCTTCGCCTACGGCATCGGCAACTCGCTGTTCTTCCCGCTCTCGGTGGGCGCCAGCGCCGTGCTCGAACCGGCCCGCCCCAACCCCGGCCACTTCGGCGACCTGACCCTCGAGCACGGCGTCACGCTGTTCTTCGGCGGGCCCAGCTTCTGGGGACCGCTGATGGCCGCCGACCTGCCGAGGTCGACGTTCGCCACCGTCCGCAACGGCGTCTCCGCCGGTGAGGCGCTGCCTCCGCGGATGTTCCACGGCGTGCTGGAGCAGTACGGCTTCGAGATCCTCGACGGCATCGGCTCCACCGAGGCGCTGCACATCTTCATCTCCAACG
>CAXTTN010000248.1:0-8482 GCA_964247105.1 uncultured Pseudonocardia sp. | reverse complement strand
CCCGTCGTCGGGGTCGCCGTGCACGTCGACGTCGGCTTCCGCTCCGAGCCGGAGGGGCGCACCGGCTTCGCGCACCTCTTCGAGCACCTGATGTTCCAGGGCAGTGAGAGCCTGGAGAAGCTCGCGCACTTCCGCCACGTGCAGAGCTCGGGTGGGGTGTTCAACGGCTCGACCCACCAGGACTACACCGACTACTTCGAGGTGCTCCCCGCCGCCGCGCTGGAGCGCGCGCTGTTCCTGGAGGCCGACCGCCTGCGCGCGCCCACGCTGAGCGTCGAGAACCTGCGCAACCAGGTGGACGTCGTGAAGGAGGAGATCCGGCTCAACGTCCTGAACCGGCCCTACGGCGGGTTCCCCTGGATCCTGCTGCCGCCGGTGCTCTACGACACGTTCCCCAACGCCCACAACGGCTACGGAGACTTCACCGAGCTGGAGCAGGCCTCCCTGCAGGACGCGGCGTCGTTCTTCGACACCTACTACGCGCCGGGCAACGCGCAGGTCACCGTGGCCGGCTACCTCGACGTCGACGAGACGCTGAAGCTCGTCGAGAAGCACTTCGGCGACATCCCGGCCCGCCCGACGCCGCCCCGGCCGAGCTTCGCCGAGCCGATCCCGGGGGCCGAGCGCCGCCAGGCGGTCCCGGACGCGCACGCGCCCCTGCCCGCCCTCGCCGTCGGCTACCGCCTGCCCGACCCGGGCACCGACCTCGACGGCTACCTCGGCCACGCGCTGCTCGCGTCCGTCCTGGGTGACGGCGAGGCAGCCCGCCTGGAGCGCCGCCTCGTCCACGCCGACGGCCTGGTCACCGACGTCTCCGCGGGTGCGGGCCTGATGGGCCCGCTCGACGCGCGCGACCCGGACACGTTCACGATCACCGCCGTCCACCCCGTCGACGTCGACCCGGACCGCGTCCTCGGCGCCATCGACGAGGAGCTGGACAAGCTCGCCGCCACCGGGCCCTCGGCCGAGGAGCTGTCGCGGCAGGTCGCGCGCTGGTCGGCCGGGCTGCACCAGGAGAACGACCGGGTGATGTACCGCATGCTCGGCCTCGGCGCCCGCGAGCTGCTGTACGGCCGTGCCGAGATCGGCGTCGAGCTGCCCGAACGCCTCGCCGCCGTCACACCCGCGCAGGTGCAGGACGCGGCGGCGACGCTGCGCTCGGCCGGGCGCGGCGTGCTGCTCGTCGAGCCGTCGACCAAGGGGGACCAGCTGTGACCCGCACCGCGGAGGAGATCGGACGCACCGAGGCCGGCCCGCGGGAGCTGCCGCCGCTCGGCCCCACCCGCGACGTCCCGCTGCCCGACGTCGAGGACCGCACGCTGCCGAGCGGCCTGCGCGTGCTCGCCGCCCACCGCCCCGGCGTGCCGATGGTGGAGCTGCGGCTGCGCGTCCCGTTCGCCGGCGACGACCCGGCGCACTCCGCGGTCGCCGAGCTGCTCTCGGCCACCCTGCTCGCCGGAACCCCGACGCGCGACCGCGTCGCCATCGACGACGAGCTGGCCGCTGTCGGCGCCGACCTGGGCGTCGGGGTCGACCCGGAGCGGCTGATGATCAGCGGCTCGGGGCTGTCCGAGGGGCTGCCCGACGTGCTGGGCGTCCTCGCCGACGTCCTCACGGCCGCCACGCACCCGGACGCGGAGGTGGCCCGTGAGCGCGAGCGCCTCGTCGAGCGGATCTCCGTGGCCCGCGCGCAGCCGCGCACGATCGCTCGGGAGGCGTTGCAGCGCAAGCGGTTCGGCGACCACCCGATCACCCGCGAGATGCCGACCGGCGAGGCCGTCGCAGCCGTCACGGCCGAGCAGGTGCGGGCGCTGCAGGCCGCGTCGCTCGTGCCGCGCGGTTCGATCCTGACGATCGTCGGCGACGTCGACACCGGTGCCGCGATCGCGGAGGTCGAGAAGCAGCTCGCGGCCTGGACGTCCGAGCACGCGGCCCGCGAGCTGGACGCGCCGCCCGCGCTCGTGGCGGGCGACCTGGAGCTGGTGCACCGCCCCGGGTCGGTGCAGTCGCAGCTGCGCCTGACCGCGCCCGCCCTGCGCCGCGACCACCCCGACTACGCCGCGTTCCAGCTGGCCAACCTCGTGTTCGGCGGTTACTTCTCCTCACGCTGGATGGAGAACATCCGCGAGGACAAGGGCTACACCTACGGCGCGCACTCGGGCGTCGAGTTCGTGCCGGGCGGGGCGCTGCTGGACGTCGAGACCGACGTGGCCAGCGACGTCACCGCCGCCGCGCTCCTGGAGACCCGCTACGAGCTGGGCCGGCTCACCGCCGTGCCGCCGACCCCCGAGGAGATCGACGCGGCCCGCGCCTACTCCGTCGGCTCGCTGCTGATCTCGCTCGACAACCAGGGCGGGCTGGCCTCGACGATCTCGACCCTCGCCGCCGACGGGCTCGGCGTCGACTGGCTGCGCGCGCATCCGGCGCGGCTGGAGGCGGTGACCGCCTCGCAGGTGGCCGCGGCCGCCCTGACCTACTTCGCGCCCACGGCGTTCACCGGCGTGATCGTCGGCGACGCGGACGTGATCGGCGCGGGCGTGCGGGCGCTGGGTGGGATCGCGTGACCTTCTCCCTGACGACGCCGCCGATGCTCTCGCGCTCCGGGGTGTTCCGCGACGAGACGCTGCGCACCGACCTCGCGCGGCAGGAGGCGGGCTGGCCCAAGGCCCGGCTGGTGGTGGTCGACGAGCAGGGTCGCACACCGGTCTCGTGGGAGACCTCTCCGGAGGCCGGGTTCGCCGTGGGCGACGCCGGCAGCTGGGACGTCGCGCACGGCGCCGGGGCCACGCTGAAGACGCGCCCCACCACGGGGACGACCCCGACCGAGGGCGCGGTGCTGCTGGGCGAGAGCGACGGCGTCGCGTACTGGGCGGTGCGGGGCAGGCCCGATCTCGTCGCCGGCGACGACCCCGCCGAGTGGGCCGATCTCCGCATGACCGGCGTCGTGCTCGACGCGCTGGGCGCGGGCCTGTTCACCACGGCCGTCGCCGTGCTGAACTGGCACGACACCGCGAGGTTCTGCGCGCGCGACGGCTCCCCGACGCGCGTCGCCAACGCGGGCTGGCACCGGCACTGCGAGGCCGCGGGGCACGAGGAGTACCCGCGCACCGACCCGGCCGTCATCTGCCTGGTCCACGACGGCGCCGACCGGATCCTCCTCGCGCGCCAGCCGGTCTGGCCGGAGGGCCGCTTCACGGTGCTCGCCGGCTTCGTCGAGGCGGGGGAGTCGCTGGAGGCGTGCGTCGAGCGGGAGATCCACGAGGAGGTCGGCGTCCACGTCAGCGACATCCGCTACCTCGGCAGCCAGGCCTGGCCCTTCCCGCGTTCGATCATGGTGGCGTTCCACGCGGTGGCCGACCCCGACGTGCCCCTCGTCCTCGCCGACGGCGAGATCGCCGAGGCGATGTGGGTGACGCGGGTCGAGCTCAGACGCGCCCTCGCCAGGGGCGACTGGAGCGGGGCGGCCGAGCCGGGCGAACGCCTGCTGCTCCTTCCCGGCCGGGTGAGCATCGCCCGCGCGATGGTCGACTCGTGGGCGGCCGTCGGGGACTGAGCGCACCTCGCAGGCCGTCCCGTCACCTCACAGGCTCCGCGGGCCCGGTGAGGTGACAGGAGGCCCTGCGAGGTCGTCGGTGCCTACGCCGCCAGCCGGACCTGCACGTCGCGCAGGCTCGGGTTGGTCGCCGTCGTGCCGTCCTGGTACTTGATCACCGGGACGGTCTGGTTGCCGCCGTTCACGCTCTCCACGAACGTCGCGGCGGCCGGGTCGCGCTCGATGTCGATCTCCTCGTAGGAGATCCCGGCCTGGTCCATCTGCAGCTTGAGCCGGCGGCAGAAGCCGCACCACGTCGTCGAGTACATCGTCACCTGAGACATGTCCTGCTCAACAGCCGCGGCCCGCGCTGTCATCCCCGGGTGTCAGGATGGCTCCTGTGACGTTGCTCGGAGCCCCCCACGCAGGACTGGACGACGAGCAGCTCGCCGCGGTCACCGCGCCCCGCGGGCCGGTGTGCGTCCTGGCCGGAGCAGGCACGGGCAAGACGCGCACGATCACCCGGCGCATCGCGCATCTCGTGCGCACCGGCCACGTCGCGCCCGGGCAGGTCCTCGCGGTCACGTTCACGGCGCGGGCCGCGGGGGAGATGCGCACCCGGCTGCGCACGCTCGGCGTCGGGGGTGTGCAGGCGCGAACGTTCCACGCGGCGTCGCTGCGCCAGCTGCGCTACTTCTGGCCGCGCGTCGTCGGCGGTGATCGCTGGCAGCTGCTGGAGGGCAAGCTCCGCGTCGTCGGGCAGGCGGCGTCGCGGCTGAAGGCCGGCACCGACCCCGCGTCGCTGCGCGACTTCGCCGGCGAGATCGAGTGGGCGAAGGCCACGCTGATCACCCCCGAGCGGTACGCCGCCGAGGTCACCCGGCTGCGGCGCGACACCCCCGGCCCCGCCGAGCAGGTGGCCGCGGTCTACGCCGGGTACGAGGCGCTCAAGAACCGTGCCGAGATGCTCGACTTCGACGACCTGCTGCTGCACACCGCCGGCGCGCTGGAGGAGCACGCCGGCGTGGCCGAGGAGTTCCGCGACCGCTACCGCTGCTTCGTGGTCGACGAGTACCAGGACGTCACGCCGCTGCAGCAGCGCGTGCTCGACGCCTGGCTCGGCGAGCGCGACGACCTGACCGTCGTCGGCGACGCCAACCAGACGATCTACACCTTCGCCGGGGCCAGCCCGCGCCACCTGCTCGACTTCCCGCGCCGCTTCCCCGAGGCCACCGTCGTGCGGCTGCAGCGCGACTACCGCTCGACGCCGCAGGTCGTGGCCGCGGCCAACACGCTGATCGGGGCCGCCCGCGGCCGCGCGGCCGGCACCCGGCTCGCGCTGATCGGCCAGCTCCCGCCCGGACCCGAGCCCGATTTCACCGAGCACGACGACGAGCCCGCCGAGGCCGCGGCCGTCGCGAAGCAGATCAGGCGCCTGATCGCCGAGGGCGTCCCGGCGGCCGAGATCGCCGTGCTCTTCCGCATCAACGCCCAGTCGGAGGTCTACGAGCAGGCGCTCACCGAGGTCGGGATGCCCTACCAGGTGCGCGGCGGGGAGCGGTTCTTCTCGCGGCCCGAGGTGCGCCGCGCGATGACGATGATCCGCACCAGCAGCCAGGTCCAGGGCCCGCTCGTCGACGTCGTGCGCAAGGTGCTGGCGCCGGTCGGGCTCACCCCCGAGCCCCCCGGCGGCGCCCAGCAGCGGGCCCAGTGGGAGTCGCTGCTCGCCATCGTCGAGCTGGCCGAGGAGCTGCTGGCCGTCGAGCCCGAAGCCGACATGCGCCGTTTCGCGGCCGAGCTGGAGACGCGCGCCGACGCCTCGCACCCGCCGACCGTGCAGGGCGTCACGCTGGCGTCGTTGCACGCCGCGAAGGGCCTGGAGTGGGATGTCGTGTTCCTCGTCGGGCTGGTCGACGGCACGCTGCCCATCCAGCACGCCGACGGCGACGAGGACGCCATCGAGGAGGAGCGCAGGCTGCTCTACGTCGGCATCACCCGGGCGCGGCGCCGCGTGCTGCTGTCCTGGGCGCTGTCCCGCCAGCCGGGCGGGGCCCGCCGGCGTCGCCGCAGCCGGTTCCTCTACGGCCTGATCCCCGAGCACCACACGGCGTCGCGGGTGGCCGCCCCCGCCGAACGCGGCGGCGCGAAGCCCCGGTGCCGGGTCTGCGGCTCCCCGCTGGTCGGGATGGATGCGATGAAGCTGCGCCGGTGCTCCGATTGTCCGTCCGATGTGGACACAGAGCTGTTGGACCGGCTGCGCGAGTGGCGCGCCGGGGAGGCCCGTGAGCAGCAGGTTCCGGCCTACGTCGTGTTCACCGACGCCACGCTGACCGCCATCGCGGAGCAACGCCCTGCCGACCGGTCGGCCCTCGTCGGGATCCCCGGCATCGGCGCCCGCAAGCTGGACCGCTACGGCTCGGCCGTGCTGTCGCTGGTGGCCGAAAGAGATTGATCTGCGAACTTCCCCGTAAATAGGTTGTGCACCCCCCGGGGGTGTCCCTAGCCTCGTCCAGGACGAGCTGAGCCAGCCCGTGCTTCGCCACACCACGACCCCGGAAGGGGGTGCGCCGAGATGACCACGATCAACACCTTCGCTGGACGTATCACGGGCCCCCGTCTGCGTGTCGAAGGTGTGGGGTCCCCGTGGCAGCAGAAGCGACCGCATGTGGTGGCTCTCGGTTTCACGATGATCGACAACAGCACAGGTGTGTCCGCACGGAAGCGTCGCCGTCTATAGGCGACCCACTTCCGGCCCATGATCGAAGGCCGCGGACCCCCTCACCGGGATCCGCGGCCTTTTTTGTTGTTGCCCTACCTGATCACATCTCTCAGGAGGTAGAAGTGCTAGTCCGATCAGTTCCGTTGGACGGCGGAGCGATCTGTCCCGGCGAGTTCGGTGGCGAGGATTCCACCGGACTCGGGTCCCTGCTCGATGCCGCACCCGGCACCGGCCTGGACCTCCCGTGTCGCTCCGGCGACGCCGACCTCTGGTTCGCCGAGGCTCCCCGTGAGCTGGAGCAGGCCAAGGCGCTCTGCGCGCAGTGCCCCATCCGGGCCGAGTGCCTGGCCGGTGCGCTGAACCGGGCGGAGCCGTGGGGGGTCTGGGGTGGAGAGATCTTCGAGCGCGGGGTGGTCATCCCGCGCAAGAGGCCTCGAGGCCGCCCGAGCAAGGCCGACCTGGCCCGCGACCGCGCACTCGCCGCGGCCGTCCCGGCCTGAACCACCTGCCCGTGGGCTCCGCGAGAGCCTGCTCCACCGCGCCGACCAGCATCACGGCCCCGATCCGCGCCGCGTCTCCGTCGAGGAGCACTCGGCTACCCCCCAAGGAGATCCGATGACCGACCTCACGTCCGCCCTCACGCACGCACCGGCCCACGTCGCGCCGCGTCACAACGAAGGAACCACGATGTTGCTCCACGAAGCACTGGCCAGATCCCGACAGCGAGAGGCCGAACAGGCCGCACGTGTGCACGCCCTCGCCCGCAGCATGACCGCGGGCCGCCGCTGGGCGGTGCTGGCCCGGTTCGCCGCCCGGCGCGCCGAGCACGCCCGCACCCGCACCCGCGGTGCGGTGCCGACGCCCGACCCCGCAAGCAGGTCGTGGACGGGCGGCCTCCGCAGCGCCGTCTGACGCCCCGCACCGCGGTCGGACACCCCGTTCTGGGGGCGCTGCATCAAGAACCGACGGCGCCCGGTCCACCTGGACCGGGCGCCGTCGGCGTGCGTGCCCGGTTCAGGAGTGCCGGCCCGCCGACTCGTCCTCGGCGTCGAAGATCCACGGCTGCCAGTGCCGGACGATGCCGCGCAGGGGCACGTCCACGTCGAGCTGGCAGAGCACCCCGAGCGTGCCCATCGTGACGCGGTGGATGAGCAGGTACTGGGGCGGCAGGTTCAGCTCGCGGCCGGTGTTGAACTGCGGGCTGCGCAGATCGCCGACGCGCTCGGCCTGGCTCTGCAGCCAGCGCCGGTTGAACCGGAAGCTCTCGGCCTCCAGCGGCTCGGTGAAGGGGGAGAGGTAGGCCTCCGCCTCCGCCGCGCCCAGGGTGGAGCCGGCCCGGACGAATCCCTCGCGGCGCAGCAGCGCAAGCAGCTCGTCCGAGCGGTTCTCCAGTGCCAGCCGCACCATCTCCGACAGCGGCCGCGGCAGGCCGTCCGGCAGCCGGGCCACGGCGCCGAAGTCGATCACCATCAGGCGGCCGTCGGGAAGCACCTGGAAGTTGCCCGGGTGCGGATCGGCGTGCAGCAACCCGACTCGCGCCGGCGACGAGTACAGGAACTCCGACAGCAGGGCGGCCGCGGAATCGCGCTCCTCCTGCGTACCGGTGGCGATCACGTCCGACAGCTTCCGGCCGGTGACCCACTCCGACACCATCGCCTTGGGCGCCGACGCCACCACCCGCGGCACCTTGACCATCTCGTCGCCCTCGAACGCGGCGGCGAAGACGCGCTGGTTGTCGGCCTCGTCGCGGTAGTCGAGCTCCTCCTCCATCCGGTCGCGCAGCTCGGCGATCAACGGCTTGATCTCCAGGCCGGGCACCAGCGGCTGCATCACCCGGCTCATCCGCGACAGCTGGCGCAGATCCGACCGCAGCGCCTCCTCCGCGCCCGGGTACTGCACCTTCACCGCGACGTCGCGGCCGTCGCGCCACACCGCCCGGTGCACCTGCCCGATGCTCGCCGCCGCGGTCGGCGTCTCGTCGAACTCCTGGAACCGGCTCCGCCAGCCGCGGCCGAACTGCTCGGCCAGCATCCGGTGCACGTCGGCGGCGGGCATCGGAGGGGCGGCGGACTGGAGCTTGACCAGCGACTCCCGGAACGGGGCGGCGTACTCGTCGGGGATGGCGGCCTCGAACACGCTCAGGGCCTGGCCGAACTTCATCGCCCCGCCCTTGAGCTCGCCCAGCACCTCGAAGAGCTGCTCGGCGCTCTTGGCCATCAGCTGCGCGGAGA
>CAXTTN010000247.1:0-8565 GCA_964247105.1 uncultured Pseudonocardia sp. | reverse complement strand
CCGATCACCATCGACGCGATCGCGACGGCCCACAGCACCCCGCGCCACTCCCAGCGGGTGTCGCCGAAGGCCACGTACAGCACGCGGGCGAGGCCGCCGAACGCCGCGACCTTCGTGCACGCCCCCATGAACGCCGTGACGGGCGTGGGCGCGCCCTGGTAGACGTCGGGCGTCCAGGTGTGGAACGGGCCCACCGACGCCTTGAACAGCAACCCGACGACCAGCAGCCCGAGCCCGCCGAGCAGCAGCGCGTCGCTCTTCTGCGACCCCGACGCGGCGGTGGCGATGTCGCTGAACCGCACCGAGCCCGCGTAGCCGTAGAGCAGCGCCAGCCCGTAGAGGAAGAACGCCGACGCGAACGCTCCGAGCAGGAAGTACTTGACGGCCGCCTCCTGCGACAGCAGCCGCCGGCGCCGCGCCAGCCCGCACATCAGGTAGAGCGGCAGCGACAGCACCTCGAGCGCGATGAACATCGTCAGCAGGTCGTTGGCCGCGCAGAACGTCATCATCCCGGCCAGCGCGAACAGCGTGAACGGGAAGACCTCGGTCTGCATGGTCGGCGCCTGCTCGGGCGAGCCGTAACCGCGCTCCTCCGACGGCGGCAGACCGCCACCGGAGGCCCCGGCCGCGGACCGGGCCGCCGCCGAGGCCAGGAACGCCCCGCCCGGCTCCACGGAACGGTCCGCGATCAGCAGGATGCTGCCCAGCCCCAGCGCGAGCAGGGTGCCCCAGAGGAACAGCGTGGGGTTGTCGACGGCGAGCGCATCGGCCACCGTCGTGATGCCCTGCGGGCTCCCGCCCGCGTAGACGCCGAGAGCGAGCCCGGCCGCGGCGAGCGCGACCACCGACAGCACCACCTGCGCGGGCCAGCGCTGATGGCGCGGCAGGAAGGCCTCGATCAGCACGGCGGCGCACGCGGCGGCGAGCACGATGAGCAGCGGGGCGATGGCGCCGTAGTCGATCGGCGGCGCGTTGAGCGGCGCCACCTGGGCCAGGTACGTCATCGGTTCTGTCCTCCGACCGGGTCGGGCAGACCCACTTCGTTCATGGTGGCCACCACCGACGGGTTGATGACGTCCAGCACGGGGCCGGGGAAGAACCCGAGCACCACGATCACGACGATCAGCGGGGCGAGCACGCCGAGCTCGCGGCGCGTCAGGTCCGGGAAGCCCGCGCCGCTGCGGCGGGCCGCGACGGTCGGGTCGATCATGGCGCCGGGGCCGCCCGCGCCCGCCCGCTCCAACGCGGCGAGGACGGCGTTGCCGCGAACCGGGCCCTGCATCGTCTGCTGGTAGAACCACAGGACGTACAGGGCGGCGAAGATGATGCCGACCGTCGCGATGATCGTGTAGACCGGCTGCCGCGGGTACGAGCCGACCAGCACCAGGAACTCGCTGATGAACGAGTTGGTGCCGGGCAGCGCCAGCGACGACATGCCGGCCAGCAGCAGGCACCCCGCGAGCACCGGGGCGAGCTTCGCGACGCCGCCGTAGTCGGCGATCAGGCGCGAGCCGCCGCGGGCGATGAGCAGGCCGACCATGAGGAACAGCATCCCGGTGGAGAACCCGTGGTTGACCATGTAGAGCGTCGCGCCCGAGAACGCCTGCGACGAGAACGAGAAGATCCCGACCGCGATGAAGCCGAAGTGCGCGATCGAGGTGTAGGCCACGAAGCGGCTCATGTCGCTCTGCCCGACGGCGAGCAGCGCGCCGTAGATGATGCCGATGACGGCCAGCACCAGCACCAGTGGCGCCAGCGCCTTGGACGCCTCCGGGAACAGCGGCAGGCAGTAGCGCAGGAACCCGTAGGTGCCGACCTTGTCGAGCACGCCGACCAGCAGCACCGCCGCCACGATCGGCGCCTCGGCCCCGGCGTCGGGCAGCCAGGTGTGGAACGGCACCAGCGGCGCCTTGATGGCGAACGCGAGGAAGAAGCCGAGGAACAGCAGGATCTGCGTGGACGTCGGGGTGCTCGCGGCGATGGACTGCAGGTCGCTCCAGGTGAACGTGCCCTGCCCCAGCTTCTCCGCGCTCGTGACGTACAGCCCGATCAGCGACGCCAGCATGATCAGCCCGCCGAACAGCGAGTACAGGAAGAACTTCACGGCCGCGTACTGCCGGTTCGGGCCGCCGAAGCGCCCGATGAGGAAGTACATCGGGACGAGCATGGCCTCGAAGAACACGTAGAACAGGAAGACGTCGGTGGCGGTGAAGACGCCCATCAGCGTGGCCTGGGTGGCGAGCAGCAGCGCGAAGTAGCCGCTCTGCGAGCGCCCCTCCGGCAGCTTCTCGGCCCACGCGAACAGCATCAGCCCCGGCACCAGGAACGCGGTGAGCGCGATGAGGACGAGCGCGATGCCGTCGATCCCGAACGCCAGGTGCGTGCCGAACGCGGGGATCCACGGCACGGAGAACTCGAGCTGGAAGCGGGTGCCGGCGCTCGCCGCGGCCGTCGAGTAGCTGAACCACGTGACGACCACGACGGCGAACTCCGCGAGCCCCGTGCCGAACGCGACGGCCTTCGCCGCCGGGACGTTGTTGCGCAGCGGGTACATCGCGAGCGCGCCGACCAGCGGCAGCAGGATCACGACGAGCAGCAGGACGTTCACGAGAACCCCCCCGCGAGCAGGACCGCGACGACCAGGATCCGGCCGCCGTGCTTGTCAACCGGGGTGCTCACGAGAACCTCACGATCAGAAGGGCCGCGGCGACGAGGATCCCGCCGCCGAGCATCGAGAGCGCGTAGGAGCGCACGAACCCGGTCTGCAGCCGTCTCAGCCGGGCGGAGCTGCCGCCGAGCCCGGCCGCGAGCCCGTTCACCACCCCGTCGACGCCGCGGTTGTCGACGAACACGAGCACGTGGGTGAGCCACGTGCCGGGCCGGGCGATGACCGACTCGTTGATGGCGTTGGCGTAGAGGTCGCGACGGGCGGCGCGCACCGGGAACGACACCCGCTCCGGGCGCTCCACCGGTGTCGGGCGCCGACCGACGGCCAGGTAGGCGACCAGCACGCCGAGCGCGGAGAACCCGAGCACCAGCCAGGGCGTGACGGTGTGCGGCAACGCCCCGCCCTCAGCCTCCTCCAGCGCACCCAGCGACGGCGTGAGCCAGCTCGCGAGCGCCTGGCCGTTCGTCAGCAGGAAGCCCGCGAACACCGAGCCGAACGCCAGCAGGATCATCGGCGCCGTCATCGACACCGGCGACTCGTGCGGGTGGTAGTGGCCCCCGTCGGACGTCTCCAGCTTCTCCCAGCGCTTCTCGCCGAAGAACGTCATGATCATCAGACGGGTCATGTAGAACGCGGTGAGCCCGGCCGCGATGGTGGCCGCGAAGCCGAACACCCAGCCCTGCCAGCCCGGCGCCGAGAACGCCGCCTCGATGATCGCGTCCTTGGTGAAGTAGCCGGACAGGAACGGGAAGCCGATCAGCGCGAGGTAGCCCAGGCCGAACGTCACGAACGTGATGGGCATCTTCCGAGCGAGCCCGCCGTAGCGGCGCATGTCGACGGTGTCGTCCATCGCGTGCATCACGGAGCCGGCCCCGAGGAAGAGCCCGGCCTTGAAGAAGCCGTGGGCCAGCAGGTGCGCGATGCCCAGCGCGTAGCCGATCGGCCCGAGTCCGACGGCGAGGATCATGTAACCGATCTGGCTGACCGTGGAGTAGGCGAGCACCTTCTTGATGTCGTCGTAGGCGCAGCCGATGACCGCGCCGATGACCAGCGTGATCGTGCCGACCAGGGCGACGATGAGCCGGCCGGTGTCGGTGAGGTCGTAGATCGGGTGGGCGCGGGCGACGAGGTAGACGCCCGCGGTGACCATGGTCGCCGCGTGGATCAGCGCGGAGACGGGCGTGGGGCCCTCCATCGCGTCGGGGAGCCACGCCTGCAGCGGGAACTGGCCGGACTTGCCGCACGCGCCGAGCAGCAGCAGCACCGTGATCGCGACGACCGTGCCGGGCGCGACGTCGCCGATGCGCTCGAACACCTCCGTGTACTGGAGCGTGCCGAGGTTCGTCCAGAGCAGGAAGATCGCGATGGCCAGGCCGACGTCACCGACGCGGTTCATCAGGAAGGCCTTCTTGGCGGCCGTGGCCGCGGACGGGCGGTCCTGGTAGAAGCCGATCAGCAGGTACGACGCCAGGCCGACGCCCTCCCAGCCCAGGTAGAGCAGCACGAAGTTGTTGGCCAGCACCAGGATCAGCATCGCCGCGACGAACAGGTTGAGCTGCGCGAAGAACCGGCGGCGGCCGGGGTCGTGTCCCATGTAGCCGACCGAGTAGATGTGGATCAGCGACCCGACGCCCGTGATCAGCAGCACGAACGTGAGCGAGAGCGGGTCGAGGCGCAGCCCGAAGTCGACGTTCAGCCCGGCGACCGCGATCCAGTCGAACAGCGACAGCTCGGTGGTGCGCTGCGCGGCCGGGGCCGCGACCGTCTCGAGGAAGATCGCCAGCCCGAGCGCGAACGAGCCCACCACGGTGAGCACCCCGAGCCAGTGGCCCCAGGCGTCACCCCGGCGTCCGACGAGGAAAAGCACGACGGCACCGGCGGCGGGCAGCACGAACAGCAGCCAGGCGAGCGAGGCCACTCCCGAGGCGACCCCGACCGAGGGCAGCTCGGCCGCGAGCGCGCTCACAGCGCCCACCCGCAGTTCATGGCCGCAACGCACTTCGGAGCCACATGGCCGTCAGAGGCCTCCTCCGGACCGCAGTTCGGCTCCGAAGTGCGGGTTGGGTGATCGGCGCGACATGCGCGGGGGGTGAGCACCGGGGAACGCTCCTTGCCGTCAGTATTTCAGCAGGTTCGCGTCGTCGACCGACGCGGTCCGGCGGGTGCGGAAGATCGACATGATGATCGCGAGGCCGACCACGACCTCGGCGGCGGCGACCACCATCACGAAGAAGGCCATGACCTGGCCGTCGAGGGCGCCGTTGATGCGGGCGAACGTGACCAGCGACAGGTTCACGGCGTTGAGCATCAGCTCGATGCACATGAACACGACGATCGCGTTGCGCCGTACCAGCACGCCCACCGAGCCGACGGTGAACAGCAGCGCGGAGAGCAACAGGTAGTAGGTGGGGGTCACGATCCCTCCTCCTGACGTCGGCCGGTGAGGGCGTGCGCATCGGCCGGGGGCGCGTCGAAGGCCTCGACCGGGGTCGAGTCGATGATCGACGAGACGGACTCCGGGGCGATCGACCCGTCCGGCAGGATCGCGGGCACGGCCACCGAGTTGCCCGTGGCGAAGACGCCGGGGCCGGGCAGCGGCGAGATGCGGTCGTGCTCGCCGCGCAGGCGGGCCTCGACGGTGGCGCGCTGGCCGCGCTTGTCGTGCGCGCGGCTCTGCGAGTAGGCCAGCACCATCGCCCCGAGCGCGGCGGTGATCAGCAGCGCCGACGTGAGCTCGAACGCGAACAGGTACTTCGTGAAGATCAGCGCGCCGACGCCGCTGACGTTGCCGCCCGCGCCCGCGTTGCCGCCGGCCAGTCCGACCGACGGGACGTTGACCAGCGTGTTGCCGACGGCGGCGACGAGCAGCACGGCCAGCCCGATGCCGAACAGGAGCCCGGCGAGGCGTTGCCCGCGCAGCACCTCGACCACGGAATCGGAGCTGTCGCGGCCGACGAGCATCAGCACGAACAGGAACAGCATCATCACCGCGCCGGTGTAGACGATGATCTGCACGAAGCCGAGGAAGGGCGCGCCCTGCACCATGTACAGCGCGCCGAGCGACAGCATCGTGAGCACCAGCAGCAGCGCCGAGTGCACGGCGTTGCGGGCGAGCACCATGCCCAGCGCCCCCGCCAGCGCGACCGGCCCGAGGATCCAGAAGACGACGGCCTCACCCGTCGAGACGACGTCCATCAGGCCTCCGCCTTCTTCGCGGCCGCAGCAGCCAGGTTCGGCCCCTGCACGTAGTAGTCCTGCTCGCTCTCACCCAGCCGCATCGGGTGCGGCGGCTGCTCCATGCCCGACAGCAGCGGCGCGAGCAGATCCTCCTTGGTGTAGATCAGCTTCTGCCGGTCGTCGTCGGCCATCTCGTAGAAGTTGGTCATCGTGAGCGACCGCGTCGGGCACGCCTCGATGCACAGGCCGCAGCCGATGCAGCGCAGGTAGTTGATCTGGTAGATCGCGCCGTACCGCTCGCCCGGGGAGAACCGGGCCTCCTCGGTGTTGTCACCACCCTCGACGTAGATCGCGTCGGCCGGGCACGCCCAGGCGCACAGCTCGCAGCCGACGCACTTCTCCAGGCCGTCCGGGTGCCGGTTGAGCTGGTGGCGCCCGTGGTAGCGGGGAGCGGCCGGAGGGAAGTTCTCCGGGTACTCCTCCGTGACGACCTTCTTGAACATCGTGGAGAAGGTGACCCCGAAGCCCTTGAAGAACTCGAACATGACTAGTCGGTCTCCTTACCGGTGAGGGCCCGCTCGCGGGCCTTCCTGCCGGTGGGTCGCGTCCGCGCCTTGTGGCGGGACGCGGTGGGTACGGCGAGGTCCAGCGGCGGCACCGGGTAGTTCGACGCCAGCTCGACGACCGGCTCCTGCGGCACCTGCTTGTCGGGAACCAGGAACGCGATCATGAGGACGACGGCGACGCCGATCACCAGCGCGATGATCAGCGCGGTGGTGCTGCCGCCCGTGTTGCGGAAGGCGCGGATCGCGAAGACCAGCAGGATCCACAGCAGGCTGACCGGGACGAGCACCTTCCAGCCCAGCCGCATGAACTGGTCGTAGCGCAGGCGCGGAAGCGTGCCACGCAGCCAGATGAACAGGAACAGGAAGATGCACATCTTCACGATGAAGACGACGAACTCGAGCCAGCCGTTCAGGTCGAGGAACGGCAGCGTGCCCCCGCCGAGGAACAGCGTGGTGGCCATCGCCGAGACGGTGACCATGTTGACGTACTCGGCCAGGAAGAACAGCGCGAACTTCAGCGACGAGTACTCCGTGTGGAACCCGCCGACCAGCTCGGACTCGGCCTCGGGGAGGTCGAAGGGCGCGCGGTTGGTCTCGCCCACCATCGCGATGACGAACACCACGAAGCTGGGCAGCAGCACGATGACGTTCCACAGGCTGCCCGCCTGCGACGCGACGATGTCGGCCGTGGAGAGCGACCCGGCGTAGAGCACCACGCCGACCACCGACAGGCCGAGGGCGATCTCGTAGGAGATCACCTGGGCGGCGCTGCGGAGCGCGGCGAGCAGCGGGTACGGCGAGCCGGACGCCCAGCCGCCGAGCACGATGCCGTAGACACCGATCGACGAGCACGCCAGCACGACGAGCACGCCGACCGGCAGGTCCACCAGCTGCAGCACGGTGGGCTCGCCGAAGATCGAGACCTCGCCGCCGAACGGGATCACCGAGAACGCGACGAACGCGGGGATCGTGGAGATGACCGGCGCGATGAAGTAGACCTTCTTGTCGGCCATCACCGGCATGATGTCTTCCTTGAACGCCAGCTTCAGCCCGTCGGCGAGGCTCTGCAGCCAGCCGTTCGGGCCCACCCGGTTGGGGCCGGGACGCTGCTGCATCCGGCCCACCACCTTGCGCTCGGCGTTGATCATCACCAGCGTCAGCACGACGCCGATGGCGAACAGCACCACGACCTTCAGGATGATCAGCCAGAGCGGGTCGTCGGCCAGCAGCTGCTGCGTCCGGGTCAGCCCGCCGGCCGGAGCCGGGGCCGGAGCCTGGGAGAGGGTCATGCCGAGTCCTCCTTGGCCGAGCGCGCGGCGGGGACGAGAGCCGTGGTGTTCACGCCGTCACCCCCACCAGATCGCCGTGACCGGCGCCGAGCACCGCCCGCACCCGGGACTCACCGGAGTTGCCCGGCAGCCACACGACGCCGTCGGGCAGATCGGCCAGCGCCACCGGGAGCGTGATCGCGCCCCGCTCGGTGCGGACCGTGGCCGGTTCGCCCTCGGTGAGCCCGAGGCGTTCGGCCGTGGCCGCGTTGAGGCGGACGAGCGCGGGCCGGGCCGTGCCGGCCAGCGCGGGCTCGTCGACCGAGAGCGAGCCGTCGTCGACGAGCTGGCGCCACGACGCGAGCACCGCCTGCCCGAACGCGGGCCGCAGCGGCGCGGCCGCCGCGACCGTCGGCGGGGGCGGCGCCGCGCCGGCCCCGCCACCGAGCCGGGCCAGCTCGCCCGCGGCGGCGGCCGGGGTCTGCGTGAACAGGTCGACGTCCATCTCGACGGCCAGCGTGTCGAGCACCCGGCAGTCGGGCAGCACGCCGGTGGCGTCCAGCGACGGGCCGAACGGGCGGAGGCGGCCCTCCCAGTTGCGGTAGCTGCCGGAGCGCTGGGCGTCCGGGGCGACCGGGAGCACGACGTCGGCCAGCTCGGTGACCGCGGAGGAGTGCAGCTCCAGGCTGACCAGGAACCCCACCTCCCGCAGGCCCTCCAGCGCGGCGGCCGGATCGGCGAGATCGGCGGGATCCAACCCGCCGACGACGAGCGCGGCCAGGTCGCCCATCGCGGCGGCGGCGAGGATCGCGGCGGTGTCGCGGCCCGGCCTGGCCGGCAGCGAACCGGCGGGCAGGCCCCACACGGCCTCGACCTCGGCGCGGTC
>CAXTTN010000246.1:0-8584 GCA_964247105.1 uncultured Pseudonocardia sp. | reverse complement strand
GTTCATCATCACGGTCATGCCGTAGATGTGGAAGAACGGCAGCACCGCGAGGATCGTGGTGTCGGTGGTGACGTCGAACATCACCTCGATCTGGCGGAGGTTGGCCACGAGGTTGCGGTGGGTGAGGATCACGCCCTTGGCCCGGCCCGTGGTGCCCGACGAGTACGGCAGCACGGCGGTGTCGGTGGCCCCGACGGTCGGCACGGGCGGGGAGGCCGTGGTGGCCAGCAGGTCCGCCAGGGACGGCACGCCCTCCGCCGCGTCCAGGACGATGATCGAATCCGCGGGCATCCCGGCCTCGGCGACGGCGGCGCGGGCCGTGTCGAGGAACGGCGAGACGGTGAACAGCAGCTTCGCCCCGGAGTCGGTGAGCTGGTGGGCCAGCTCGCCGGCCGTGTAGAGCGAGTTGGCGCTGGTGACGATGGCGTTGGCGCGCAGGATGCCGTGGAAGACCACCGGGTAGTACGGCGTGTTGGGCGAGAGGATGCCCACGACGTCGCCCGCGACGATGCCCCGCTCCGCGAGCGCGGCGGCGACCTTCTCGACCATGCCCTTCAGCTCACGGAACGTGATCGAGGCGCCCGTGCCGCCGTCCACGAACGCCGGGGAATCGGCCCGCTCGCCGAAATCGCCGAACAGGAACTCGAACAGGGAGACCTCGGGGATCTCGACATCCGGGTACGGGCTGCGGACGGGCATGGCGGCGCTCCCTTGCGTACGGCTGAGGATCACATGGTAAGGCGGAGACGATCAGCTCGGCCCGTTTCCCGCGGCCGGCACGCGCCGGGCCCGCACGATCCGGCGCACCACCAGCCCGATCCCGCCGAGCACGGCGAGCACCACCGCGAACGGCAGCAGGAACCCGGCCGCCACCCCGACCCCGGACGCGACCACGAGCAGCCCGTCCCAGCCGCTCGCGAGGCCGCCCAGGAAGCCGCCGGCCGCGACCGGCGGCTCGACGGGCACACCGGGCTCCGCGATGTCGACCGTCAACGTCGAGAGCGCCACCTGGTCGCGGAGGGCGGCGAGCCGGCTGGTCAGGGAGTCGAGGTCGGCCTCGCGCCGCGACAGCTCGGCCTCGATCGACACGATGTCGCCGATCGAGCTCGCCTGGCCGAGCAGCGTCCGCACCCGCACGACGCTGGCCTGCTGGCTCGCGACCCGGGCGTTGAGGTCCACCACCTGGTCCGTGGCGTCCACGACCTGCCCGGACCGCGACGTCACGTGCCCGAGCCGGGCGACGTCGTCGATCAACGCGTCGAGCGACGCGGCGGGGACGCGCAGCGTCAGGCGGCTGCTGCGGTCGCCCGACTGCTCCTCGGCGACGTTGCCGCCCCGGGCCGCGGTGGCCGTCCGGACCCGGGACGCGCCGGCCACCGGATCGTCGATCTCGACGGAGAGCTGGGCCGTGCGCACCAGCGAGCGGCCGAGGTCGAGCGGGGCCGCGACCTGGGACGGGGCCCCAGGGGCCGGCGCCGCCGAGTCCGCGGGGGCCGGCGCCGCCGCTCGCGCGGCCTCGCCGCCCGGCTCGACGGTGCCCACCATCGAGCTCGCCGACCCCGCCGAGGACGACGCCGCGCTCCTCGCGCCCAGCGCCGTGGCGACCACGAGGACCACCGCGAGCACCCCTACGACCGTCAGCACCACCGTGCGCCGCGACCACCGCATCACCGTCACCGCCTCCTCCGCGCCCGGACCACCCGGGCACGGACAGGACGGCGCGACCACCGGAACGGGTTGGCCCCGAAGGATCACGATCCGGACACGGCTACTCGAAGAGGTGCTCGAACGCCTTCAGGTTGGCCGTCGGCTCGCCGCGTTCCACGCGCCAGGCGTGCTCGCGCCGGATCGAGCTCGCGAAGCCCAGCTCGAGCAGGGTGTTGAAGTCGCCGTCGGCGGCCTCCAGCACCTGGCCGAGCACGCGGTCGATCTCGTCGGGGGTGACCGCGTGCAGCGGGACGCGTCCGACCAGGTGGATGTCGCCGATGCGGTCGAGCGTGTAGTGCACGCCGTACAGGCGAGCGTTGCGGTGCAGCAGGAAGCGGTAGACGCCCTCGTGGTTCTCGTCAGGTTGACGGCAGACGAAGGCCTGCACGAACAGAGCGTGGTCGCGCACGACGAGCCAGCAGTGCGTCTGCAACCGGTTGGTGCCCGGCAGCGTGACGATGAACTGCCCCGGCTCCCGCTGCTGGTGCGCGACCTCCATCGCGGCAAGCGCCTCAGCCACAACCTCGGAGATGCTCACACCTCCCCCTCTCCCCTCGAACGAGTGGCACTTTCGTCGGCTAGGTTGCGACGAGAGTGCCACTCGTCGGGGAGGGTGGGGGTCACGCCGGTTCGCCCACCTTCAGGCAGCGGGTCGCGAAGCCCGCCGCGGCTTGCGCGTAGGTGTCCAGCAGGGCGTCGGCCGTGCGGTTCCAGGAGAAGCCACGGGCGTGCGCGACGGTCCCGCGGCGCAGCTCGTCGCGACGGGACAGCGCGGCGGCGAGCGCATCGGCCCACGCGGCGGCACCGTGCCCGTCGACGAGCAGGCCGGAGCGCTCGTCGGCCACCGCCACCGGCAGCCCGCCGACGCGCGCCGCCACCACCGGCGTGCCGCACGCCTGGGCCTCCAGCGCCACCAGCCCGAACGACTCGTTGTGGCTCGGGACCGCGACGACGTCGGCCGCGCGGTAGACGTCCACCAGCCCGGCTCCGCCCTGCGGCGGCAGGAACCGCACGACGTCGGCGATCCCGAGCGACCCGGCCAGCTCCTGCAACGCGGTGGGCTCGGCCAGCCCGGATCCGGACGGCCCGCCCGCGACCAGCACGGTGAGCCGGGAGCGGAGCGCGGGGTCGCGGGCGAGCATCTCGGCGGCGGCGCGCAGCAGCACGTCAGGAGCCTTCAACGGTTGGATCCGGCCGACGAACGCGAGCACCACGGCGTTCGGCGCGATCGCGAACGAGCGGCGCGCGGCGGCCCGGTCGCCGGGGGCGAAGCGGTGCAGGTCGACGCCCGGCGGGATCGTGGCGATGCGACCCGCATCGGCCCCGCACAGCTCGACGAGCTGGCGCGCCTCCTCGTCGGTGTTGGCGATCAGGCGATCGGCCTCCGCGACGACCTGGTCCTCGCCGATCACCCGGACGACGGGCTCGGGGGCGTCGCCGTCGGCGAGGGCGGCGTTCTTGACCCGCGCCAGCGTGTGCGCGCTGTGCACGAGCGGGACGCCCCAGCGGTCCCGCGCGAGCCAGCCGACCTGCCCGGAGAGCCAGTAGTGCGAGTGCACCACGTCGTACCAGCCCGGCTCGTGCCGCGCCTCGGTGCGCAGCACCCCGGCGGTGAAGGCGCAGAGCTGGCTGGGCAGGTCGTTCTTGCCCAGGCCCTCGAACGGGCCCGCGGCGACGTGGCGCACGAGGATCCCGGGCGCCAGCTCCGCGACCGGCGGCTGCTCCGACGACGTGGCGCGCGTGAAGATCTCGACCTCGACGCCGCGCTGGGCCATCCGCCGCGCGGTCTGCTCGACGTAGACGTTCATGCCGCCCGCGTCGCCCGTGCCCGGCTGCTCGAGCGGCGAGGTGTGCACGGACAGCACACACACCCGGCGGGGAAGCCGCGTTGCCCCGATGCTGTGGACGCTCACGGCCCCTGTCTAGCACGGGGCCGGGGTGCTTCACCTGTCACGCTCATCGGCCGCGAGCACCCCCAGCAGGGCGCGCAGCGGGTCCTCGGCGTGCCAGTGGCCGCGCGCGTCCACCCAGGTGGGGACGCGGAACCGGCCGGTCACGGGCCTGCGGACGGTCACCCACATCTCGTCGTGCACCCGCAGCCGACCCACGGGCACGGCGATGCCCAACGTGTGGCACGCCACGACGACCTCGCCCAGCTCGGCCCATGCCGTCGCGGTGCCGTCCCCGTCGACGTCCGCGGCGACGACGTCGGTGGCCAGCGGGAGGTCCAGCAGCTCGGCCAGCGCCACCGGGTCGCCGCCGATCACCAGCTCGCGCGGCGGGAGCACGGCGGCGGGCCAGGGGGCGTCGAGCACCATCGCGACGTCGACGTGCGCGACGCCGCCGTCGAGGGTGCGGACGTACTCGGGAAGGTGCAGGTCGGCGGGGTCCACACCGGCGGAGGCCAGCGCGACGTGGGCCTCGGCGACCAGCGCCGCGGACGGGTGGCGGGCGGGGTCGGCGAGGCGGAGCAGCAGGTCGTCGGCGGCTGCGGCGTCGGCGATGTGCAGGTCCTCCCGGACCCCGATCGCCGCGAGGAACGCCTCGTCCAGCTCGGCCGGGACGGGGTCGTGGAGCGCGGCCAGCGCGGTGGCCGAGGGCAGCCGCCAGTGCCCGGGCCGAAACCCGCCGAGCCGGGCGTGGCGGGCCAGCCACCAGGCGGTGTAGGAGCCGGTGGCGGCCGCCCGGAGGTCGCGGTCGGACGCGAGCAGGGCCAGCGCGGCAGGCCATGCGCCGTCGGCGACGAGATCGAGATCGCGGACGGCGACGAGCCGCGCGGGCGGGGCGTCGAGGGTGTCCCACCAGCGGTCCTCGTCGTCGAGGTCGTGCTCGGGGGCCACCGGCTCCTCGTCGACGACCAGCGCGAACCCGTCCAGCACCCCGACCGCCACGAGCGCCGCCCGCGGGAACCGCGCCGCGAACGCCGCGTCGAGCACGCCGAGCGGGACGTCGTCGGCGAGCAGCGGGCGCAGCGCGGCGTCGGGGAGCATCAGCTCGTCGGCGCGGGACGCGCGGCCGTCGTCCTCGGGGAGGGCGAGCGCGGCCAGCGCGGCGGGCGCGCGGCCGACCTCCTCGACCAGCGCCAGCACGGCCTCGGCGAGCGGCGCGGGGTCGAGCCCGGCGTCGGCGTCGTCCAGCGAGCGGTCGACGGCCTCGGCCAGCGCGGGGTGCTCCAGCAGCGTGCGCGCGTCCGCGGGCGTGGCGCCGAGCCGCGTGAGCAGCGGGTGCACGGCGTCGGGGTGGGCGATGTGCAGGCCCGGCAGTTCCAGGGGGCGCGCCCCCACCAGGACCGTCGCCGGGCCGGCCGCCGTGCGCCCGCCCGCGAGCGGGACGGGCAGGGCGCGCAGGTCGTCGAGCAGGCCGGGGACGGTCTCGGCGAGCGGCTCCAGCTCGGCGTAGAGCGCGCGCCACCAGGCGGCCGGTCGGGCGGTGCGGATGCCCGGGCCCGCGGCTCCGAACAGCCGCGCCACCATCTCGGCCGCGGTGAGCCGGTGCGCACCCAGCTCGACCAGCGCGTTCGGCGCGACGGGTGGCGCCAGCAGCCGGTCGAAGCCGGCCTGGGCCAGGAGCGTCGTCAGCGGGGCCTCGACACCCGGGACGTCCAGCCATTCGGCCCGGCCCGGGGCGAGCTCGGCGCCGCTCGCGGCGGGGAGCCAGGCGTCGCCGCGCAGGGCGTCGATCAACGCCGCGCGCAGCCGGCCGTCCAGCTCGGAGCGCGGGAACGCGGGCTCGGGCACGAGACCGAGCCGGCTCGCGGGGTCCGTGGCGTGGACCAGGTCCACGTAGGCCGCGGCGGCCCCGGCGAGGACCTGGTCGGTGGCGGGGCCGGGCCGGACGCGGCGGCGGTCGGGTTCCAGCGGGAGGGTCGCGATGAGGCGGGCGGGCAGGTTCAGGCGTTCGGCCGTGGCCGTCGGGGCGTGGGCGACGTCCTCGCCGAGCGGCCCGTCGAGCGGGAACGCCCAGGTCACGGACCACTCGCGGCGCTCGCGCTGCTCGGCGGCGCGGTCCGGATCGCGCAGGACGCCGGTGCGGCGCGCGAGCCGCCAGCGGCGGAGGTCGACGCCGGCGGGCCCGAGCACGGAGATCGTCACCTCGTCACCGTGGTCGGCGCGGCGGACCGGCGTGCCGTCGATGTCGATCCCGGCCAGGCCGGGGAGGGCGAGCAGCAGGTCGGGGGCGGTGTGGCGGGCGTGGGCGAGCAGGTCGGCGGGGTCGAGCCCGGTACGCAGCGGCAGCCGGACCTCCGTGGCGAAACCCTCCGGCGGCTCCTCGTCGGACGGCCAGACCAGGCGGAGCACGGGCGGCTCGTCGCGACGGGCCAGCTCGGCGGCCGGGCCGGGCAGGTGCGCGACCTCGGCGGCCGTCCGGGACGCGCTGAACGCCACCGCGCCGCTCGTGCTCACCACCCGCGGCGCGGCGGACACCGCCAGCACCGCCGCGAACCCGACGCCGAACCGCCCGACCGAGCCGGTGTCGTCCCGCTTCGCCGACGCCCGCAGCGACGCGAGCGCCTCGACACCGGCCCTGGTCAGGGGCGCGCCGGTGTTGGCGACGCGCAGCTCGCCCGCGACGACGGCGACGCGCAGCCACCCGCCGCCCGCGTCGGCCGCGTTCTGCGCCAGCTCGACGAACCAGGCGTCGGCGTAGCCGCCGAGGCGCAGGTCCTCCTCGGCGTTGGCGTCCTCGCGGAAGCGGGTGGGTGAGGCGGCCCAGGAGTCGAGGACCGCCGTGCGCAGACCCGACGTGCCGAAGGGATCGCTCAGGCTCGTGTCGATTCAGGGACGGGGACCAGCTCGACGTCGACGCCGTCGTCGTACACCAGCTCGGCCACCGTGACCGGCGACGTCACCTCGACGTGCACGTCGGAGTGGGCCCCGCAGCCGAACCCGACCTCGACGACCGCACCGTCGGCGGGCGCGTACGCGTTGCCGCACACCCCGAACGCCGCGCGCAGCGAGCCGGCCAGCGACAGGAAGAAGGCGCAGTCGCCGCAGTGGCCGGGAGCGGCGCGGGCCATGTCGGCGCCGGGGCCGTGCGGGCCGTCGTGCCAGCGCCGCGCGGCCTCCTCGCGCCCGATCCGGGACAGCACCTGCTCGCGTCCCAGCCCGATCTCGCGGGCGACCTCCTCGACCTCCGGGTCGTCGGACGCCAGGTACGCGGGCACCAGGCGCTCGTCGCCGTCGGGCGTGGGCAGCAGATCGCCGACGCCCAGGTCACCGGGCCGGATCCGCTCCTCCCACGGCACCCACGTCGGCGCGACCAGCGCGTCCGGGCCGGGGACCAGGACGACCTCGCTGACCGTCACGGGATCGGCATCGACTCTCGGGCCCGCAAGCGACCCTGCGCCACCCGCCAGCGTGACCGACCACCGCCACCCCCGGTAGCCGCCCTGGGTGGCGGCGAAGTAGTGGGTGGCCGCACCCTCGCCCTCCGGCACGACCTCGAGGTGCTCCCCGACGGCGGGCTCCGCCCCGAGATCGGCGGCCGCCTCCTCGACGGCGGCGGCACGGGCGATGTCCACTGCGTCCTGGAGGGCGTTCACCCCGGCGATTGTGCCACCCTGCCCATCATGGTCATCCCGGGGCGGACGCTGGTCGGCGTGCTGACGCTCCTGACGGCCGCCTGCGCCGCCGCGGCCCCACCGACGCCGGTCGCCACGCTCCGCCCGCAGGTGGTCGCCGAGATCCCGCACGACACGTCGGCGTTCACCGAGGGGTTCGAGCTGGTCGACGGCACGCTGTACGAGAGCACCGGGCTCGTCGGGCGCTCCGAGCTGCGCGAGCTCGACCCGGGGACCGGCGCCGTCCGCCGCTCCGTGCCGCTGCCCGCGACCGTGTTCGGCGAGGGCCTGACCGTCGTCGGCGACCGGATCTGGGTGATGACCTACCAGGACCACCTGGTGCTGGAGTACGACCGCGCGACACTGGCGCTGCTGCGGCAGCTCCCGCTCGACGACGAGGGCTGGGGCCTGTGCACCGACGGCACCCGGCTGGTCCGCAGCAACGGCACCGACCGGCTGACGTTCGCCGATCCCGTCACGTTCGCGAACACCGGGTCGGTGGCCGTCACGCTCGACGGCAGGCCCGTCGCGGACCTCAACGAGCTCGACTGCAGCGACGGCCAGATCCTCGCCAACGTCTGGAAGACCGACCGGATCCTGCGCATCGACCCGGCGACGGGGCAGGTCACGGCCGTGATCGACGCGTCGGGGCTGCTCCCGGCCGCGCAGCGGGCCGGCACCGACGTCCTCAACGGCATCGCGGCCGTGGGCGACGGCGAGTACCTGCTCACCGGGAAGCTGTGGCCGACCACCTTCCGGGTGCGCTTCGAAACCCGCTGATCACGGGCGAACGGTCGCTACAGAAGATCACCGGGCGACCATCAGCCCGTGATCGTCGGGGCGGGCGGGGTTCATCCGGGCGCGCGGGCCGATACCTGCCCGGCGGGTCGCGGATGCGTCAGAATGGGCGGTGTGGCCAGAACTCCGAGACCCCGCCGCGGGCGGAAGTGGGCCACCGTGGACGGCGCGCCCGCCCAGCCCCCGACGCTCCCGTTGGAACCGGAGCCCGCCGACCACTACACGCCGAAGCGCCGCTACCCCTGGCACGACGACCCCGACTACGACCCCGCCGCACACCGGCGCACACCGGCGCCCGAGCCGGGCTGGGCCCCGCCCGGCCGAGCCGCCACCGACGTGTCCACGCCGCCGGCCGGCTGGAGCCCGAGCGCTCCGCCGCCGGCCGGCTGGAGCCCGAGCGCTCCGCCGCCCGCCGGCTGGAGCCCGAGCGCTCCGCCGCCCGCCGGCGGGGGGTACCCGATCGGCGCCACCCCGGCTGCGCCCTCCGTCCGAGTGCCCGCGGGGCCGGCCGGTGACCCC
>CAXTTN010000245.1:0-8590 GCA_964247105.1 uncultured Pseudonocardia sp. | reverse complement strand
GGTGCGCCGGGTCTCCGCGGCGACGACCCGCTCCGGGGTGAGCACCAGCCGGATGGAGGTGCGGGTGTGGTCGGCGAGCATCGCGCGCAGCCCGCCGAGCTGCTCGGCCAGCTCGTCGAGCGCGCCGATGGTGGCGTCCCAGCCCGCTCCGTCGGCCTTCGCGCCGGCGAGACCGGCCAGCAGGCCGCGGACGGCGCGCCGGTGCGTGGGGAACAGCCGCTCGACGTAGCCCGCGATCGCCTCCGGCAGGCCCAGCAGCCGCAGCGTCTCGGCGGTGGGGCCGCAGTCGACGACCACGACCTCCCACGGACCGCTCTCGGCCAGCCGGCGCACCTCCCCGAGCGCGAGGAGGTCCTCGATGCCGGGCAACACCGTCAGCTCGTCGGCCACCAGCTCGTCGACGCCGGCGCCGGCGAGCACGGTGCGCAGGTGGCCCTGCAGCCGGCTCCAGGAGTGGTCGAGCAGCATCCGGGTGTCGATGTGGGCCGCGAACAACCCGGCCTCGACCTCGGACGGCGTACCGGTGAGCTCGGCCTCCAGCGCGTCGCCCAGCGAGTGGGCCGGGTCGGTGGAGACGGCGAGCGCCTTGCGTCCCGAGCGGGCCAGGTGCGAGGCGGTCGCGGCGGCGAGGGTCGTCTTGCCGACCCCGCCCTTGCCCGTGAACAGCACCATCCGCACCCGGAGGAGCCTATCTGCGCAGCGGGCCCTCGGCCTTTCAGGCCCCGCTCTCGACCCGCCGCTTCAGCCCCTTGAGGGCCGTGTCGATGATCACTTTCTCCGCCTTGCGGCGCAGCATGCCGATCATCGGGATGTTCAGGTCGACGGCCAGCGAGTACGTCACCGTGGTGGACCCCGTGCCGCCCGCCAGCGCGTACGAGCCGTCCTGCGCCTTCTGCATCTGGCCCTTGACCAGCGTCCAGCTCACCGAGAGGCCGTCGGCGGCCCAGCGGTAGTCCAGCGTGTAGGAGTCCTTGATCGGACCGGCGTCCATCGTGAACCGCACCCGCTCGGCGCGCTCCGCGGCGTCGCGTTCCAGCACCTCGACCGTCTTGACCTGCTCGGCCCACTCCGGATACGCCTCGAAATCGGCGATCACCGCCATCACCTGCTCCGGTGCGGCGGCGATGGTGATCGAGGAGGACGTCGCGTCGGCCATGGCGCGCAGGTTACCCACCCGTCACCCGATCACCAGCGCAGGACGTACGGTGCGCCCGTCCGGCGGAAGTGCCCCACGTTGACGCACTCGGTGCGGCCCACCCGCACCCGGGCCGCGAGCGGCTGGTGCACGTGCCCGAACAGCGCCGCGCGCGGCCGCTCGCGGTGGATCAGCTCCAGCAACGCCGACGCGGACGACTCCGAGCGGCGCGACACCACGTCGTAGGCGAGCTCCGGCACCATGGGGGGCGCGTGGCTGCACAGCACGTCGACGTCGAGCAGCGCGCCCGCGGCCGCCGCGTACTCCTCCGCCGGGATCAGGTGCGGCGTCCACGGCCCGCCGCGGCGCGCGGCCGTCCCGGGCGCCAACGGCACCCCGCCCACGAACCCGAAGCGCAGCCCACCGATCTCGACGACCTTGCCGTCGGGCAGGCAGAGGCCCGGCCGCTCGTACTCCGGCCACAGCCGGACCAGGTCGACGTTGCCGGGGATCGCCCAGGTCGGGGCCGTCAGCACGCCGAAGATCCGGTCGTACTGCTCGCGGACGGCGTCCTCGACGACCGCGACCGGATCGTCGAGCCGCGCCCACTCGGCGGCGATGAACGCCACCAGCTCGCCGGGGCCGCCGTGCATGCGCAGCCGGGCGAACTCCGCGCTGACCCGGGGCCCGAGCGCCCGCCCGAGGATCCCGGCGGTGGGATCGGCGTAGTCGACGTAGTCCACGAGGTCGCCCAGGACGACGACCGCATCGGCGTCCTCGCCGGCGCGGGCCAGGCCGTCCATGCGCCCGTGCACGTCGGAGATCACGTGCACCCGCATGCGCCGAACGCTACCCGGACGGCGGTTCACCGGGCGCCCGGCCCGCCTCCAGCCGTTCCTTCCACGCGAACGCGATGGCCTTCGCCGCCCGCTGCCGGCGGCGGGCCTCCCCCATCGCCCGCCGCCACGGCACGGGAGCGGGCCCCCCGTCGGGCCCGGCCGGATCCGCCCGCAGGAAGTAGTGCAGCACCGTGCCGTCGAGGACCGGCTCCAGCCAGATCTCCATGCTGCCCACCAGCGCCCCGGTGACGGTCCACCGGAAGCCCTGCTCCCCGCGGTCGGTCACGACCTCCAGGCGCAGGTCGGGCCACAGCCGCAGCCAGCAAGCGGGCCGGGCGAACTCGGCGGCCACCCGAGCGGGTGGCACGGCCAGGAAGGTCTCGTCGACCACGTCCACCGACGGCATGCCATCAGCATGCCCGCCGGACAAACCGGACACTGCCCCGCGGTGCTACCACAGGGTAGGTTGGCCGGATCGCCAGCCGCTGCCGGCCAGGAGGTCCCGATCGTGCGCGAGTACAGCGTCCCCGCCACCGTCCGCGTGGGCGACGAGGAGAACCTCGTCGGCGCGGTCTACGACAACGCGGCCGCGCACGGCTCGGCCGTGGCGTACCGGCGCCGGGGCCCCGACAAGGCCTGGGCCGACGTCACGGCGGCCCAGTTCGCCGCCGACGTCACCGCCGCGGCCCGCGGGCTCATCGCGGCCGGGGTGGCCGCGGGCGACCGGGTGGCCCTGCTGTCGCGCACCCGCTACGAGTGGACGCTGCTCGACTACGCGATCCTCGCCGTCGGCGGCGTCACCGTGCCGATCTACGAGACGTCCTCGGCCGACCAGATCCACTGGATCCTGTCGGACTCCGGCGCCGTCGCCGTGATCGTCGAGTCGGCCAAGCACGCCGCGCTCGTCGACGGCGTGCGCGACGAGCTCGGTGACCTCACCCGGATCTGGCAGATCGAGCCCCGGCACGGCGAGCCGGGCGGGGTGGAGCAGCTCGGGCTGCTCGGCAGCGACGTCACCGACGAGGAGGTGCACGCCCGGCGCCAGGCCGTCCGCGCCGACGACGTGGCCACGCTGATCTACACCTCGGGCACCACCGGCCGGCCCAAGGGCTGCGAGTTGACGCACCGCAACATGCAGACCGAGGTCCGCACCGTGGCCCAGGTGTTCCCGCAGCTGCTCACGGCGAGCGGGTCGGTGCTGCTGTTCCTGCCGCTCGCGCACGTGTTCGGCAAGGCCATCCAGTGCGGCGCCACGTACACGCGCACGGTCGTCGGCCACACCGCCGACGTCTCCGACCTGCTCGGCGACCTCGCCGCCTTCCAGCCGACGTTCCTGCTGGCCGTGCCGCGCGTGTTCGAGAAGGTCTACAACGGCGCGCGCCAGCGGGCCCACGCCGACGGCAAGGGCACGATCTTCGACGCGGCCGCCGAGACCGCCATCGCCTGGAGCACCGCGCAGGACACCGGCGGCCCGGGGCTGGCGCTCCGGGCCAAGCACGCGCTGTTCGACCGGCTCGTCTACGGCAGGCTGCGCGCGGCCGTGGGCGGCAACGTGATCGCGGCCGTGTCCGGCAGCGCACCGCTGGGCGCGCGGCTCGGGCACTTCTTCCGCGGCATCGGGCTGCCGGTCCTGGAGGGCTACGGCCTCACCGAGACCAGCGCCGGGATCACGGTCAACACCCTCGACGCGCAGCGCATCGGCAGCGTCGGGCGGCCCGTGCCCGGCCACGCCGTCCGCATCGCCGACGACGGGGAGATCCTGCTCAAGGGCCCGATCGTGTTCCGGGGCTACTGGCGCAACGACACGGCCACGGCCGAGGCGCTGGAGGACGGCTGGTTCCACAGCGGCGACATCGGCGAGCTCGACGACGCGGGCTTCCTGACGATCACCGGGCGCAAGAAGGAGATCATCGTGACGGCCGGCGGCAAGAACGTGGCCCCGGCGGTGCTGGAGGACCGGCTGCGGGCCCACCCGCTGGTCAGCCAGTGCATGGTGGTGGGCGATGCGCGGCCGTTCGTCGGCGCGCTCGTCACCGTCGACGTCGACGCGCTGCCCGCGTGGCTGGAGCGCACCGGCAAGCCGGCCGGCACGTCGGTCGCCGACCTCGTGGACGACCCCGAGCTGCGCGCGGAGATCGGCGCGGCGGTCGCCGACGCCAACCTGGCCGTCTCCCGGGCCGAGCAGATCCGCGAGTACCGCATCCTGCCCGTCGACTTCACCGAGGAGGGCGGCGAGATGACGCCCACGCTGAAGGTCAAGCGCACGGTGGTCGCGGAGCACTTCGCCGACGCGATCGCCTCGATCTACGCCGGCACCCGCCAGCCCGCCTGACCGCGAGTCGACCTCCTCGACACGGGGTGATGGCCGTTCGAGCACACCCGGCCCGGTGCCGGATCGGCGACCACGACGTGCCGAGAAGGTCGACTCGGCGCAACCCCTCCCGCGAGTCGACCACCGCGACACGGGGTCTTCGCCGATCGGGCACGGTGCCGGATCAGCCAAGACCCCGTGCCGAGAACGTCGACTCGCGGGTGGGGGTGAGGAGGGGGCGGAGGCGGGCCACGCGATCGCGCCAGGTCCAGCTCTCCGCCATCCACGCCCGGCCCGCGGCGCCCATGGCCCGGGCGCGGGCGGGGTCGGCGAGCAGGGCCGTGACGGCCGCCGCCAGCGCGTCGAGGTCGCGGCCGTCGACGACGTGACCGGTGCGGCCGGGAAGGACGGTCTCCGGGGCGCCGCCGCTGTTCCCGGCCACGACGGGCACACCGCCGGCCGCGGCCTCCAGCAGCGCGATGCCCAGACCCTCGACGTCGAGCCCGCCGCCGCGAGTGCGGCAGGGCAGGGCGAACGCGTCGCCGACGGCGTGGTGGGCGGCCAGCTCGGCGTCCGGCACGGCGCCGGCGAACACGACCTCGCCGGTGACGCCGCAGGCCGCGGCCAGCCGCCGCAGCCGGTCGCCGTCCGGCCCCCCGCCGACCAGCAGCAGCCGTGCGCCCGGCACCCGGGCCCGCACCCGCGACAGCACGCGGATCAGCGCATCCTGCCCCTTGCGTGGCACCAGCCGGGACACGCACGTGACGACCGGCGCCTCCCCCAGCCCGTAGCGGCGCCGCAGCTCCGCCCGAGCGCCCGGATCGGGCCGGAACACCGCGGTGTCGATCCCGGACGGCAGCAGCTCCAGCGCCGCGTCCGCCCCGAACGCCGACGCGACCCGCCCGCGCGTCCACCGCGAGACGGTCGTCACCGCGTCGGCGTCGGCGCCGATCCGCCGCAGCACCTGCCGCGCTCCCGGCACCATCGACCAGCCCACCTCGTGCCCGTGCGTGCTCGCGACGACCCGCTCGACCCCGGCCCGCCTGCGCAGCACCGGCCCGAGCACGCCCAGCGGCGCCGCCGCCCCGAACCAGACGGTGGCCGCGCCGTGCTCCCGGGCCAGCGCCGCAGCCCTTTCCGCGACGGCGGGCGTGGGCAGCATCACCGAGGTCGGGTGGCGGTGCACCGGGAAGGGCAGCGCGGCGTCGAACGCGGCGGCGCCCGGCCAGGCCGGGGCGTACACGGCCAGCTCGCCGGCCGGCAGCCGGGTGGCGAGGGCGTGCAGGTAGTGCTGGATGCCGCCGGTGCGGGGCGGGAAGTCGTTGGTCACCAGGAGCGTTCGCACCACGCACCAACGCTATCGGGAGGGAGGACGGGCGGCGGCCGGCCCGCGGGGGGCGGCCGCCGCCCGTTCCGGGGAGCGGACGTGGCTGGTGGGCGCTACAAGCGCCGGGCGGCGCTGAAGGACGATCGCGAGACCTTCTGGTACTTCACGACGTCGCCGGACTGGGGCGCGTTGATGAACGTGCCGTTGCCGGCGTAGATGCCGACGTGGCTGACCGGGCTGTAGTAGAAGACCAGGTCACCGGGCTGCAACTCGTTCCAGGACACGGGACGGCCGATGGTGGCCTGCTGGCTGCTGGAGCGCGGAAGCGTGACGCCGGCCTTCCGGAACGCCCAGGAGGTGAGGCCGGAGCAGTCGAAGCTGCCCGGGCCGGTGGCACCCCAGACGTAGGGCTTGCCCAGCTGCGTGGCGGCGGCCCGCAGCGCCTCGACGCCGACACCGCTGCCGGTGATGTCCGGCGCGTCGACCCCGCCGCCGTTGCGCTCGCGGCGCTGCTGGGGCGAGAGCCGGGCGAGCAGCTTCTCGGCCTGGTCGATGCGGACGTCGGCGTCCTTCTTGCGGAGGGCCAGATCCTGCTCGGCCCTGGCCGCGTCGTCGGCGGCCGACCGGGCCCGGGCCACCGCGGCGTCGGCCTCGTCCTGGGCGGCGGACGTCGCGTCGACGACCGCACTGAGCTGGAGGAGGGCGTCCTTGTAGTCCGAGGAGATGCTCTCCAGCGCCGACATCTTGTCGAGGAAGTCCTTGGGCGACCCGCTCGCGAGCAGGGCGTTGAACTGGTCGAGGTTGCCGCTCTCGAACGTGGCCATGGCCACGGCGTCGACCTGCGTGCGGTACTTCTCCTCGGCGGCCTTGGCGGCGTCGACCTTGACCGTGGCCGGCCCGACCGCGGCCTGCATCTTCGTGACGTCGTCCCGGCGCGCGGCGAGGACGTCCTGGGCCGCGTGCCACTGCTCGGTGAGCGCCTCGGCCTCGCGCTGCACCTGGTTGAGCTGGGCGGCGGCGTCAGCGGCGTTGGTGGGAACGGGCAGCGGCGCCGGAGCGGCCGAGGCGGCGGGGGGCGCGGCGTCGACCGGCGGCGGCGCGGGCACGATCGGCTGGGCCGCGGCCGGGTTCACGACGAGGACCGCGGCCAGCAGGACGACGACGGCGATCGCGCTGCCCGACATCACCCGCCAGACGGTCGGGCGGGAGACCGGGGAGCTGCGCCGTGAGGATTCGCGACGAAGCGACACCACGCGACCGGCACTCCCTTCCTCCAGCCCTCGCACTACCCGAACAGAGCATCGTGCGTGTCCGGACGGAGTAGCGCGCGGTCACCTTGCGTCGCCGGTCGGGATCGAACGGCTGATCGTCCACAAGGCGTGGCGGAGATTACGGAGGCCGCCACGGCCCGTCCACCACACCCCGGACCCGGCGTGGCGGCGTTCACGGGTCACTCCGGGGAGGTGAAGGCTCCTCCGGAGGGGTTCACGGACGGCGTTATTTCACCCTGCGTCACGAACCGGCCGCTCTCCGCTCTCCCCTGTGGGCGTTCGGCGCGTGGGGGTGGCCACCAGCCGCAACCGAGGGATGAGCCCTTGCTGCGCGAGAACATCGAGCGCGCGCCGTTCCGGTGCGTCGAGCTGCACGATGGGCGCGCCGGACGGCGTGTCTGCACCACCCGTTTCAGCGAACCTGGGCTCCGGTGCGCCGAGCAGCACCCCGATCACACAATCGCCGCAGGCGTGTCCGCGAACCTCGCAGCTGTCGCATTCGATGATCATTTCTGCTCCTGTCGACCGTGGGATCCACCAGCACGGCCGACGCTAGAGGCACCCACCGACAGTTTCGGGCGACAGCGCCGGATCAGGGCCGCACCAGCCGCTTGAGCAGCAGCGCGGACGGGACGCTGTAGGCCCCGCGCCGGCGGATCGAGTCGACCACCGCGCGGTCGGATGTGGCGACGGCGACGGGGCGGCCCTGGGGCTCCGCGGCCACCAGCGCGCGGATCACGTCGTCGGCCAGCACGCCGGGATCGCTGAAGAGCACGCGCAGCCCGCGCGACCCGCGCGGCGGGGCCGCGACGACCCCGGCGCCGTCGAACACGACCGTCACCTCGACGCCGGTGCGGGCCGCGAGCGCCGCCAGCTGGCCGACCAGCCGCGCACGCTGGTCGGCCAGCGGCAGCTCCGGGTAGCCGGTCTTGCTGACGTTGTAGCCGTCCACCACCAGGTGCACGGTGGGTACCGCGAGCAGGGCGTCGAGGCCGGCGAGCCCGTCGATCGCGGCTCCGCCCGCAACCGGTCCCGCCCCGGTCACGAGATCTCCCGGACGGGGGCCGCCACCGCCCAGCGCGAGCTCGCGGCGCAGGCCCGTGACGGCGCCGGCGAGGGTGTCGACGAGCAGGGCGAGCCGCACCTCGTCGGCCTGGCGGGCCTCCTTCGCGGCCTGCCGGGCCGAGGCGACCTCGACGGCCGCCCGGTCGGCGCGGCGGCGCTCGGCATCGGCGCGGCCGCGCTCGCGATCGCGCTCGGCCCGGACCGCCGCCAGCTCCGCGTCGGCGGCGCGGCGCATCTCCGCCACCGCCTCCTCCCCCGCGGCCCGCGCGTCGAGCGCGGCGCGCAGCCTTGCGCCCTGCTCGGAGACCCGCCTGCGCAGCTGCTGGTACTCCGCGTCGCGGTGCTCCCCGGCCGTGCGCGCCATGCCCCTGGCCTCGGTGAGCTCGCCGCGCAGCCGTTCCAGCTCGACGGTCAGCTTGTCCACTTTCGACAACGCCTCGTCACGCTCGGCCCGCAGCTCGGCGACCTCGCCGCGGCGCGCCGCGGCCGCGACCGCGTCGCCCGCCGAGGCGTCGCCGAGCAGAACGGCACCCGCGGCCGCGGACAGCGGGTCGTCCGCGGACGCCGTCAGCTCGCCGGGGCGGTGCTCGTCCCACCACGCGACGACCGCCGACCGGAAGCCGCTCGACGCCGCCAGCTCCG
>CAXTTN010000244.1:6070-8598 GCA_964247105.1 uncultured Pseudonocardia sp. | reverse complement strand
TGGAGGTCCGCGACGTCACGATGGACTTCGGCTACGGCACCGCGTTCACCGAGGCGTCACCGGAGGCCTACGAGCGGCTCATCCTCGACGTGCTGCTCGGCGAGCCGTCGCTGTTCCCCGTCAACGAGGAGGTCGAGCGGTCCTGGGAGATCCTCGACCCCGTCATCGAGCACTGGGCCGAGGAGGAGGCCGGGCCCGACCCGTACCCGGCCGGGTCCTGGGGGCCCGGGTCGGCCGCCGCCATGCTCGCCCGCACCGGACGCACCTGGAGAAGGCCGTGATCACCGAGTCCGAGCTTGCGAGGCGAACATGATTACCGATCTGCCGTCCACCTCGGTCTCGGCCGTCAACAAGAAGATCGTGGAGCTGCGCGAGAGCGGCGGCGTGCTGGCGCTCGGGCGGGTGCTGACGCTCGTCATGATCACCGACGACGGCCGCTCGATCGAGGGCGCGATCGAGGCGGCCAACTCGGCGAGCCGCGAGCACCCGTGCCGGGTCATCGTGCTGGCCCGCGGGCAGCGCAAGGCGGCGCCCCGGCTGGACGCGCAGATCCGCGTCGGCGGTGACGCCGGTGCCAGCGAGGTCGTCGTGCTGCGCGGCTACGGCCCGCTCGCCGACGAGGCGGCGGGCGCCGGCATGGTCATGCCGCTGTTGCTGCCGGACGCCCCCGTCGTGGCCTGGTGGCCGGGGGAGGCGCCGGCGCGGCCGTCCGAGGACGCCGTGGGCAAGCTCGCGCAGCGCCGCATCACCGACGCGCTGGCGTCGAAGAACCCGCTGAAGTCGTTCGAGCAGCGGCGCGCGAACCACGTCGAGGGTGACACCGACCTGACCTGGACGCGGCTGACGCCCTGGCGCGCGCTGCTCGCCTCGGCACTGGACCACCCGCCGCACGAGCCGGTCACCGGCGCCGTCGTGGCCGGTGAGGTGGTCTCACCGTCCACCGACCTGATGGCCGGCTGGCTCGCGGTGCGGCTGGGCACGAAGGTCAAGCGCTCGCCGGCGGCGTCCGGGCCCGGCCTGGTGTCGGTGCGGTTGGAGCGGGCGGGCGGGGCCGTCGAGCTCTCCCGCCCCGACGGCAAGGTCGGCACGCTGCGCCAGCCCGGCCAGCCCGACCGCCTGGTGGCACTGGCCCGGCGCGAGGTGCGGGACTGCCTCGCCGAGGAGCTGCGGAGGCTGGATCCCGACGAGATCTACGGCGAGGCGCTGGCGGGCATCGGTTCGATCAGCAAGGGCCGCACGCCGGTGAAGGTCGGGGCGGGGTCGTGATGCACTCCGACGTGATCGTTCTCGTGGAGACGTGATGATGTCAGCCGCCCCGGACATCGCCGTCCACGCCCAGCCCAACGTGCTCGCCACCGCCGTGGCGGCGCGGCTGATCACGAGGCTGGTCGACCTGCAGGCCGCCGGCAACGTCCCGAAGATCGTCCTCACCGGCGGCGGGGTCGGCATCGCGCTGCTGGCCGAGACCCGCGCCACCGTGGCCCGCGACGCCGTCGACTGGGGCAACGTCGAGTTCTACTGGGGTGACGAGCGCTTCCTGCCCCCCGGCCATCCCGACCGCAACGAGACCCAGGCCCGCGACGCGCTGCTCGACCACGTCCACGTGGACCCGGCGAAGGTCTTCCCGATGGGCGCCGACACCGGAACCGGCCCGTCCGGGGCGGACGCGGCGGCCCAGGAGTACGCCGATCTCCTGGCCCGCAAGGCGCGCCCGGAGGACCACGGCCCCGTGCCGTCGTTCGACGTGCTGATGCTCGGCATGGGCGGCGAGGGCCACACCGCGTCGGTGTTCCCGCACTCCCCCGCGGTCTACGAGACCGAGCGCACGGTCGTCGCGGTGCACGGCTGCCCGAAGCCGCCGCCCACCCGCATCACGATGACGCTGCCGGCCATCCGCCGCGCCGCCGAGGTGTGGATCGTGACCGCGGGCGAGGAGAAGGCCGCGGTGGTGGCGATGGCGCTCGGCGGGGCGGGCGAGGTGGCGATCCCGGTGGCCGGCGCGCAGGGCCGCCGCCGCACGCGCTGGCTGCTGGACCGGGCCGCCGCGTCGAAGCTGCCGCGTGACCTGGTGCCCCCGATCGGCTGAGCTCCCGTGCCGCACCTGATCGTCGACGGGGCGAACGTGGTCGGCTCCCGCCCGGACGGCTGGTGGCGCGACCGGTCCGCGGCGGCGGTGCGGCTGGCCGACCGGCTCGTGGCGGCGCTCGGGTCGTCCGCCCTGGACGGGCTCGGCGGCCCCGACCCGACGGTGCACCTGGTCCTGGAGGGCGCGGCCCGCCGGGCGGCGAGCCTGATCGACGGCGGCCCCCGCCTGCGCGTCGTCCTGGCCCCGGCGGACGGCGACACCGCCATCGTCGAGCTGGCCGGGGAGCTGGCCGGGGAGCAGGTGACGGTCGTGACCGCCGACCGCGAGCTCACCCGCCGCGTGCGGGCGGCGGGCGCGACCGCCGTCAGCCCCCGCGCGCTGCTCGTCGCGCTGCCCTGACCCCGCCGCGGGAGCCACATCGCGCGGGCGCGACGCTGCCCAG
>CAXTTN010000244.1:0-5970 GCA_964247105.1 uncultured Pseudonocardia sp. | reverse complement strand
AACGCGCTGTGGCCACATCGCGCGGGCTCGTTGCGGTTCAGAAGGCGCTGTGGCCACATCGCGCGGGCGCGCTGCGGTTCAGAACGCGCTGTGGCCACATCGCGCGGGCTCGTTGCGGTTCAGAACGCGCTGTGGCCACATCGCGCGGGCTCGTTGCGGTTCAGAAGGCGCTGTGGCCGACATCGCGCGGGCGCGTTGCGGTTCAGGCGCGCCTGCGGGACGTGCTCGCCGCCGTGGCCCCGGCCCCGACCGCGCTGCTGACCACCGGGCGCCTCGGCAGCGGGCTGGAGTAGACGACGCTCGTGGTCACCGCGCCCAGGCCGGAGATCCGGCCCGTGACCTCCTCCAGGTGGCGCATCGAGCGGGCGCGAACGGTCAGGACGAAGCAGTCCTCGCCCGTGACGTGGTGCGCCTCCCCCACCTCGGGTGTGGTGGCGAGCAGGTCGCGGAAGGGCTTGTAGTTGCCGTGGGGGTAGCGCAGGCGCACGAGCGCCAGGATGCTCAGGCCGAGCTTCTCCGGATCGACCTCGGCCGCATAGACGGTGATCACGCCGGTGTCCTCCAGCCGCCGCACGCGCTCGGTGACCGCGCTCGGTGACAGCCCGACCAGCCGGCCGAGGTCGGCGTAGCTGGCGCGCCCGTCGCGTTGCAGTGCCTCCAGCAGGCGCCAGTCGACGTCGTCCAGGTTTTCCACGGCCATCGCACCACTCTAGGACGGGAAGCCCGGCGGGTCGGCCGCCAGGCCGGCGATGTTCCCTGTCACCGCGCCCGCGGCTCTCCTAGCGTCATCGCCATGACCGCACCCGCCCTCCGCACCCCGCCCGCCGACCCGGCCGACGCCGCGGCGTTCTTCGCCGCCCGGCTGGCCTTCCGGACCGACGTCGCGGACGTCCACGCGTCCCTGCCCTCGGGCGAGCTGGTGCTCGTCGACTCGCGCAGCCGCGCCGCCTGGGACCAGGGCCACGTGCCGGGCGCGGTCCACCTCCCGACGGCCGGCATCCCTGCGGGCGCACCCGCGCTGCTCGACCCGGCGGTCCCGGTGGTGACCTACTGCTGGGGGCCGGGCTGCGACGGCGCCACGCGGGCCGCGCTCGCGCTGGCGCAGCTCGGCTACCGCGTCAAGGAGATGATCGGCGGGTTCGAGTACTGGGCCCGGGAGGGGTTCGCCGTCGAGACCGCGCACGGCCGCGTCGAGCAGCCGGCCGACCCGCTCACGGCCCCCTGCGGGTGCTGACCCCGCGTCACGAACCCTGCTCGTCCGGCAACCGGCCGTTGTTGTAGTCGTCGTAGGCCGAGAGGTCGAGGAAGCCGTGGCCGCAGTAGTTGAAGAGGATCACCTTCTCCTCGCCGGTCTCCTTGGCGGCGAGCGCCTCGTCGATCGCCGCGCGGATGGCGTGGCCGCACTCCGGCGCCGGGATCTTGCCCTCGGTGCGCGCGAACTGGACGGCGGCCTCGAACACCTTGCCCTGCGGGTACGCCACGGCCTCCATCCGCCCGTCGCGGACGAGCTGGGAGATCAGCGGCGAGTCGCCGTGGTAGCGCAGCCCGCCCGCGTGGATGGACGGCGGCACGAACCTCGCGCCCAGGCTGTACATCGGCAGCAGCGGGGTGAGGCCCTCGGTGTCGCCGAAGTCGTAGCCGAACTCGCCCTGCGTCAGCGTCGGGCACGACAGCGGCTCGACGGCGAGCAACCGCACCTCGCCGTCCGGCACGAACGGGAAGGCGATCCCGCCGAGGTTGGAGCCGCCGCCGCACGGCGCGATGACGACGTCGGGCAGCCGCTCCCCCGCCAGCGCCAGCTGCTCCTTGGCCTCGATGCCGATCACCGTCTGGTGCAGCAGCACGTGGTTGAGCACCGAACCCAGCGCGTAGTGGGTGTCGGCGCGGCCCACGCAGTCGCGCACGGCGTCGGAGATGGCGGACCCGAGCGAGCCGGGGTGCGTCGGGTCGTCGACCGGCGACGGGACGACCTCGCCGCCCCACGTCTCGATCGCGATCCGCCGGTAGGGCTTCTGCTCGTAGGACGCCCGGACCATGTAGACCTTGAGGTCGAGGTCGAACTGCGCGCAGGCGAACGCGAGCGCGGTGCCCCACTGGCCGGCGCCGGTCTCGGTGGCCAGGCGCGCGATGCCCTCCTGCTTGTTGTAGAACGCCTGCGGCACCGCGGTGTTGGGCTTGTGGCTGCCCGCGGGCGAGACCGACTCGTCCTTGAAGTAGATCCGCGCGGGCGTGCCCAGCGCCTTCTCCAGCCGGACGGCCCGGACCAGCGGCGTCGGGCGCCACAGCCGGAGGATGTCGAGCACCTCGCCGGGGATGTCGATCCACGGCTCGGCGCTCACCTCCTGCCCGATCAACGCCATGGGGAACAGCGGGGCGAGGTCGTCGGGGCCCACCGGCTCCCGCGTGCCGGGGTGCAGCGGCGGCTGCGGGGGGCTCGCGAGGTGGGGCACCACGTTGAACCACGCACTCGGGATCTTCTCGGGGGGCAGCGTCCACCGCGTCATGATCGGACTGTAGCCGCGTCGTAGGCTCGGATCCATGCCCGTTCTCGACACCCCCATCGCCGCCCTCGACGGCACCCCGCTCGCCCCGCTCGACGGGCGCACCGTGCTCGTCGTCAACGTCGCCTCGAAATGCGGGCTCACCCCGCAGTACACCGGCCTCGAAGAGCTCCAGGAGCGCTACGCCGATCGCGGCTTCACCGTCCTCGGCGTGCCGTGCAACCAGTTCGGCGGCCAGGAGCCCGGGACGTCGGAGGAGATCGCCACGTTCTGCTCGGCCACCTACGGCGTCAGCTTCCCGCTGACGGAGAAGGTCGACGTGAACGGTCCCGGCCGGCACCCGCTCTACGCCGAGCTCACCGCCACCCCCGACGACAGCGGTGCGGCGGGCGACGTGCAGTGGAACTTCGAGAAGTTCCTCGTCGGCCCGGACGGCACGGTGCTGCAGCGGTTCCGCCCGCGCACCGAGCCGACCTCGCCGGAGGTCGTGGCCGCCATCGAGGCGGCGCTGGCCTGAGGATGCCGTGGGTGGCCTACGCGGCGGCCGGTGCGCTGGTCCTGGGCGGGTTGCTGGGCGGCTGTTCCGGTGCCGGACCGGTCCCGCCCGATCCCGCCCCACAGGCCCGGCCGCCGGCCCCGCCGGCCGCCTGCCTGCTCGACGGTCCGGCACTGGCCGCGACGACGGGGATCGGCTGGACCCCCGACCAGTCGACGGCGACCGACACGCGGTGCGTCTACGACCCCGCCGGGTCGTCCGGCCCGGCAGGGTTCCTGACCGTGGAGATCACCACCGCCACCGACGACGCCGCGTCCCAGCTCGACACGATCGCCGCGGTCTGCGACCGCGGCTCCCGAACCGACGTGAAGGCGGGCGACGGCGGGTTCGTCTGCAGGTTCGACGGCCCCACGACCTACGCCGCGGTGGTGCGTGGCACGCGCGTCGTGACCATCTCGACATCGGCGGTGCCACCGGGAACGACCGCGGCCCGGCTCTCGGCCGCGATCGCCGAGCAGCTCCGGACCACCGCCGCCTGACCCCTCGCGAGCCCAGCCGGCATGATCGACGCCGGCATGATCGACGCTGGGGGGCGCGAGGCCGCGACGGGCGCGGGAACGCGTCCCGGACGACGATCGCGAGTGACCCCGCGGGACGATCCGGAGGGCGCTACAGCTCGCGGGACGCGCGCAGGCGGCCCAGGGCCTCCTCGAGGATGGCGGCGCCGTCCTCGTCGCTGCGACGCTCCTTCACGTAGGCGAGGTGCGTCTTGTACGGCTCGGTGCGCGGGGCCGCGGGCGGGTTGGTGTTGTCACGCCCGCCGGGGAGCCCACAGCGCGGGCAGTCCCACGAATCCGGGATCTCGGCCTCGGCCGCGAACGACGGGGTGGTGACGTGGCCGTTGGTGCAGTAGTAGGAGATGTGCGACCGGGGGGCGGTCTCGCCGCGCTCGGACTCGCCCATCGGACCGGCACCCACACGCGTGCCGCGGATCGCGTTGCCGCCTGACATGGCCATCCTCCTCAGACCCCGATCTTCACGAGCAGGCCGGTGCCGACGATGGCGATGACCCAGATGGCACCGACGAACAAGGTCAGCCGGTCGAGGTTCTTCTCGACGACGCTGGAGCCCGAGAGGCTGGACTGCACCCCGCCGCCGAACAGCGTCGACAACCCGCCGCCGCGACCCCGGTGCAGCAGGATCAACAGCACCAGCAGCACGCTGGTGACGATCAACACGATCTGCAGGGCGAGTTGCATCCCATCCTCATTCTCGTCACACACCGGACCCGATGACTGCCGTGCCCGGGAAAGCCAGGGTACCCGCGCCGGATCGGCCGGGTGCCCCGGGTCACGGCAGGGGGCCGCCGGCCGCGATCGCGCACAGCTGGGGGAACTCGTCGACGTCCAGGCTCGCGCCGCCGACCAGCGCGCCGTCGACGTCGGGCTCGGCCACGATCTCGCCGACGTTCTTGGCCTTCACCGAACCGCCGTAGAGCACGCGGACACCGGCCGCGAACGCCGGGTCGTAGAGCGACGCGAGGGTCTGCCGCAGCGCGCCGCAGACCTCCTGCGCATCGGCCGCGCTCGCGACGCGCCCGGTGCCGATGGCCCAGACCGGCTCGTAGGCCACGACGAGGTCCTTCGCCTGCTCGGCGGTGACGCCCTGCAGCGCCGCGGTGAGCTGCGCGGTGCAGTGCGCCGCGTGCTCGCCTGCCTCGCGGACCGCGAGCCCCTCCCCGACGCACAGGATGGGCGCGATGCCGTTGCGGATCGCGGCCTGGACCTTGCTGTTGACCTGCGCGTCGGTCTCGCCGTGGATCTCCCGGCGCTCCGAGTGCCCGACCACCACGTAGCGGCAGCCCAGCCGCGCCAGCATCACACCGGAGACGTCGCCGGTGTAGGCGCCGGAGTCGTGCGGGGACAGGTCCTGCGCACCGTGCACCATCAGCAGCCCGTCACCGTCGATCATGGTCTGGATGCTGCGGATGTGGGTGAACGGCGGCAGGACCGCCACCTCGACCTTGTCGTAGTACTTCTCCGGCAGCGCGAAGGCGAACTTCTGCATCAGGGCGATGGCCTCGAGGTGCGTGAGGTTCATCTTCCAGTTGCCGGCGATCAGTGGCTTGCGGGCGGGCACTCAGTCCTCCAGAACGGCGACACCGGGGAGGGACTTGCCCTCCAGGAACTCCAGCGACGCGCCACCGCCGGTGGAGATGTGGGAGAAGCCGTCCTCGGGCAGGCCCAGCGCGCGCACCGCGGCCGCCGAGTCGCCGCCGCCGACCACGCTGAACGCCTTGGCGTCGACGATGGCCTGCGCCACGCCCCGCGTGCCCTCCGCGAACGGCGCCAGCTCGAACACGCCCATCGGCCCGTTCCAGAAGATCGTCTTCGCGCCGGCGAGCACCTCGGCGAACGAGGCGACCGAGGCCGGCCCGATGTCGAGGCCCATCCAGCCGTCCGGGATCGCGTCGGCCTCGACGGTCTGCGTGGCCGCGTCGGCGGCGAAGGCGTCCGCCACCACCACGTCGGACGGCAGGACGATCTTGCCCGACTCCAGCAGCTTGCGGCAGGTGCCGATCTGGTCGGCCTCCAGCAGCGAGCCGCCGACGCCGTAGCCCTGGGCGGCGAGGAACGTGAAGCACATGCCGCCGCCGACCAGCAGCGCGTCGACCTTGGGGAGCAGGGCCTCGATCACGGCGAGCTTGTCGGAGACCTTGGAGCCGCCCAGCACGACCGCGTACGGGCGCTCCGGGTGCTCGGTGAGCTTGCGCAGCACCTCGACCTCGGCGAGCACCAGGCCGCCGGTGTAGGCCGGGAGCAGGAACGCCACGTCGTAGACCGAGGCCTGCTTGCGGTGCACGACGCCGAACCCGTCGGAGACGAACGCCGCGTCGTCGCCCACGAGCGCGACCAGCTCGGCGGCGAACGCGGCGCGGTCGTCGTCGTTCTTGCTGGTCTCGCGGGGGTCGAA
>CAXTTN010000243.1:6541-8615 GCA_964247105.1 uncultured Pseudonocardia sp. | reverse complement strand
GGCAGCGTGCGGATCAAGGAGGTGATCCGCGGGCTCATCGACCTGACCACGACATCGGGCGAGCTCGAGGTCGGGGTCCGGGCCGGCACCGCGGCGTGGCTCGACGTGAGCTCCACCAGCGGCAAGGTCCGCAACTCCCTGGAGACCCACGACGGCCCGGAGGGCTTCGCCGACACCGTCGAGATCCGCGCGCGCACCTCGGGGGGCGACATCCTCATCCGACGCGCCTGACTTCTCCTCGCACGTCCACGACCGGTCATGCGGCGATGACGCATGCCCGCACAACGGAAGGAAGGACCATGCACTCAGCGATCACGGCCAGAGGGCTGCGCAAGTCCTACGGCGACACGGTGGTGCTCGACGGTATCGACCTCGACGTCCCCGCCGGCACGACCTTCGCGCTGCTGGGCCCCAACGGCGCCGGCAAGACCACGGCCGTCCAGATCCTGTCGACGCTCATCCCCGCCGACGGCGGCGAGGTGACCGTCGGCGGTCACGACCTGGCCACCGACCCCGACGCGGTGCGCGGCGTCATCGGCGTGACCGGCCAGTTCTCCGCTGTCGACAACCTCCTCACCGGCGAGGAGAACCTGCTGCTGATGGCCGACCTGAATCATCTGGAACGCCGTGAGGGGCGCCGCCGCACGGCCGCGCTGCTGGAGCGGTTCGACCTGGTCGACGCCGCGAGGACGACGCCGAGCACCTACTCCGGCGGCATGCGCCGCAAGCTCGACCTCGCGATGACCCTCGTCGGCGACCCACGGGTGATCTTCCTCGACGAGCCCACCACCGGTCTCGACCCGCGCACCCGCCGGATCATGTGGGACATCATCCGCGACCTGGTGGCCGGCGGCGTGACCGTCCTGCTGACCACGCAGTACCTCGAGGAGGCCGACGAGCTCGCCGACCGGATCGCGCTGCTCGACCAGGGCCGTCTCGTCGCGCAGGGCACCGCGGCGCAGCTGAAGCAGATGATCCCCGGCGGGCACGTCACGCTGCGGTTCACCGACCCCGGCCGGTTCGCCGCGGCGTCGCGGGCCTTCGCCGGAGCGACCTGCGACGGCGACGCCCTGACCCTGCAGGTCCCCGGTGACGGCGGCTCGCGGGCGCTGCGCTCCGTGCTCGACCGCCTCGACGGCGCGGGCGTGGAGGCCGACGAGCTGACCGTGCACACCCCCGACCTCGACGACGTGTTCCTCTCGCTGACCGGACAGAAGGAGCCGGCCCGATGAGCGAGCTCGCGAGCGAGTCATCGACACTGCGCACCCTCACCTCCACGATCCAGGACTCGCGCACGATGCTGCGCCGCAGCGTGCGGCGCATGATCCGGTACCCGTCGCTGACGCTGATGCTCGTCGGGATGCCGGTGGTCTTCCTGCTGCTGTTCGTCTTCGTCTTCGGCGGCGTGCTCGGTGCGGGCATCGGCGGGGCCGGGGGCGGTCGCGCCGAGTACGCCAACTACGTCGTGCCCGGCGTCCTGCTGATGACCGTGGCCGGCGCGGTGCAGGGCACCGCGATCTCGATCGCGATGGACATGACCGAGGGCATCGTGGCCCGGTTCCGCACGATGGCCGTCGCCCGAGCGGCCGTGCTGACCGGGCACGTCGTCGGCAGCATGATCCAGACCCTGGTCGGGCTGGTGATCGTGGTGGCGATCGCGCTGGCCGTCGGGTTCCGGCCGACCGCGGGCCCGCTCGCGTGGCTCGGCGCCGCCGGCGTGCTGACGTTGTCGACCCTGGCCCTCATCTGGCTGGCGGTCGCGCTCGGGCTGAAGGCCCGGAGCGTCGAGACGGCGAGCAACACCCCGATGATCCTGATCCTGCTGCCGTTCCTGGGCAGCGGCTTCGTCCCGACCGACTCGATGCCCGCGGCACTGCGGTGGTTCGCCGCCTACCAGCCGTTCACGCCCATCATCGAGACGCTGCGGGCCCTGCTGTTCGGCACTCCCCTCGGGGTGAACGGCGTGCTCGCCGTGGCGTGGTGCGTCGCGATCGCCGCCGGCGGCTACCTGTGGTCGAGGCGGCTCTACGAGCGGGCCTCCGTCCGCTCCGCCGCGTGAATCCGGCCCGGCAGG
>CAXTTN010000243.1:0-6531 GCA_964247105.1 uncultured Pseudonocardia sp. | reverse complement strand
CCCCTTCGCTCCCGGCTGTCGGTGGCTCCGCTACAACGGTGAGCGATTCGCGTAGCCCCATCCCCGCCGCCGGGCTCCTCAGCGGGCGGCCCGGACGGTGCCGGTCACCTCGCCGAACCCGATCCGCCCGCCGGCCGCACCCGGGGCGGTGGCGGAGATGGTGACCTCGTCGCCGTCGAGCAGGAAGGTGCGTTCCTCGCCCTTGACCACCACGGGGTCCCTCCCGCCCCAGGTCAGCTCGATGAACGCGCCCCGCTGCCCCCTCCCGGGGCCGGAGATGGTGCCGGACGCGAAGAGGTCGCCCGTGCGCGCCGAGGCCCCGTTGACGGTCATGTGGGCCAGCATCTGCGCCGGGGACCAGTACATCTCCCGGTACGGCGGCCGCGAGACCTCCTCGCCGTTCCACTCCACGACCAGGTCGATGTCGAGCCCCCACGACTCCCGTTCCCGCAGGTAGGGCAGCGGCTGCGGATCCTGCCCCGGCAACGGGACGCGCGCAGCGAGCAGCGCCGCCAGCGGCACCACCCAGGGCGACACCGACGTCGCGAAGCTCTTGCCCAGGTGGGGCCCGAGCGGCACGTACTCCCAGGCCTGCAGGTCGCGCGCCGACCAGTCGTTGACCAGCACCGCCCCGAAGACGTGCTCGGCGAAGTCGTCGACGCCGATGCGGTCGCCCAGCGCCGAGCCCGTGCCGACGACGAACCCGAGCTCGGCCTCGATGTCGAGCCGGCGGCTGGGACCGAACGTGGGGGCGGCCTCGTCGGGCGCCTTGCGCTGCCCCGACGGGCGGACGACGTCGGTTCCGGAGACCACGACGGTGCCGGCGCGGCCGTGGTACCCGACGGGCAGGTGCTTCCAGTTGGGCAGCAGCGGCTCGGCGTCGGGACGGAACAGCCGCCCGAGGTTGGACGCGTGGTGCTCCGAGGCGTAGAAGTCCACGTAGTCGGCCACCTCGAAGGGCAGGTGCAGCGAGGTGGTGTGCAGCGGGTGCCGCGCGGCGTCCGGGACGCCGCCGGCGAGCAGGGTGGTGATCCGGGCCCGTACCTCGGCCCACCGCGCGGGACCCTCGGCCATGAACCCGTTCAGCGACGGTGCCGCGAAGACCGGCTCGTCGAGCAGGACCGCGAGGTCGACGACCGCGTCGCCGAGCCGGACCCCCACGCGCGGCGCGCCGCCACCGGTCGAGAAGACGCCGTAGGGCAGGTTGTCCAGGCCGAAGAGGGACCCGCTCACGCCGGGCCCCGGCCCGACCAGCTCCAGGCGTACGTCCCGTCGTCGACGGCGCGGCCGCCCTCGCCCAGCTCCAGGGGGCGGAAGGTGTCGACCATGACGGCGAGCTCGTCGAAGTACTCCGCGCCGATCGAGCGCTCCATCGCGCCGGGTTGCGGCCCGTGGCTGTGGCCGCCGGGGTGCACGCTGATCGAGCCCTGGCCGATGCCGGAGCCCCTGCGGGCCTCGTAGTCGCCGCCGCAGTAGAACATGATCTCGTCGGAGTCCACGTTCGCGTGGGAGTAGGGCACCGGGATGGACAGCGGGTGGTAGTCCACCTTGCGCGGCACGAAGTTGCAGATCACGAAGTTCGCGCCCTCGAACACCTGGTGCGCGGGCGGGGGCTGGTGCACCCGGCCGGTGATCGGCTCGAAGTCGCCGACGTTGAACGTGTACGGGTAGAGGCAGCCGTCCCAGCCGACGACGTCGAACGGGTGCGCCGGCACGAGGTAGCGGGTGCCGGTGATGCCGGCCGAGCCGCGGTGCTTGACCAGCACCTCGACGTCGGTCCCGTCGAGGAGCAGCGGTTCGGTGGGCCCGTGCAGGTCGCGCTCGCAGTACGGCGCGTGCTCCAGCAGCTGGCCGTAGCGCGAGAGGTAGCGCGAGGGCGGCGCGATGTGGGAGCTCGCCTCGATGGCGTAGAGCCGCAGCGGATCGCTGCCGGTGGGGATCCAGCGGTGCGTGGTGGCGCGCGGCAGGACCACGTAGTCGCCCTGCCGCGCGTCCAGGGCCCCGAAGACGGTCTCGACGACCGCGGTGCCGGACTCGACGTAGACGCACTCGTCACCGACGGCGTTGCGGTAGAGCGGGCTGGTCTCCCCGGCCACGACGTAGGAGATCCGGACGTCGGCGTTGCCGAGCACGAGACGCCGGCCGGTGACCGCGTCGACGGCCTTCCACTCGGCGTCGTCGAACAGGTCGTGCAGCTTCAGGTGCCGCGGCACGAGCGGGGCGTTCGGCGTGGTGGTGAGGTCGCCGAGCTCCCACACGCTCGCGTCGACGATCGCCGAGGGGATGCCGCGGTGGTAGAGCAGCGAGGAGTCCGACGAGAAGCCCTCCTCCCCCATCAGCTCCTCGTAGTACAGGCCGCCCTCGGGGGTGCGGTGCTGGGTGTGCCGCTTGGGCGGGATCTCACCGGCTCGCCTGTAGTGCGCCATCGTGGCTCTCCTCCCGGGTGACGGGTTGCGCGACGGCGCGGTGCAGCGCCGCGGCGATCTGTGCGGTGGACGGGTCGGTGAGGACGGCGGCGACGTGGGCGTCGGGCCGGACGATCCACACCTCGCCGGGACGGGCGGACAGCGCCGCGCCGAGCGTGCCGTCGGGGTCGAGGTCGGGCAGCGTGAGGACCCGGACCGGACCGGCGGCGCTCGCGGCGGCGTCCCGTGCGGCGGCAGGCCGGACGCCGGATGTCGTGAGCACCAGGAACCCGTCGCGGGCCAGCGACCGGATGCGGCTCGTGCCGCCGGAAGGGGTGGCCACGGGCGCGTCGGGCAGCAGCACCCCGGGCCCGGCCACGGGAACCTGGCCGCGGGCGGGCCGGCCGGCGAAGGGCCGCTCGGCGGCGGGGGTGGTCAGGGCGGAGTCGACGTACCAGAACGGCTCGGCCAGCCGGCCCGAGTCCACGCGGGACCTCGCCGCGGCGTCGTCGGCGGCCGCGGCCAGCACCTCCGCCCGCTCGGCCGCCTGCCGCTCGTTCTGCGGGACGAGGAAGTCCATGGTGGCCGTGGTGACGGCGATGTTCTCGACGGCCGCGGCGTGCCGCTCGTCGTGGTAGGTGTCCAGCAACGCCTCCGGCGCCCAGCCGTGGCCGGCGTAGGCGATCTTCCAGGCCGCGTTCTCGGCGTCGGCGACCCCGGAGTTGAGGCCGCGGGCCCCGAAGGGCGACACGAGGTGGGCGGCGTCGCCGGCGATCAGGACCCGCCCGCACCGCATCCGGTCCACGCACCGCGAGTGGAACCGGTAGACCGACTTCCAGACGATCTCGTAGTCCGCGTCGCCGACGATCCGCCGGATCCGGGCGTCCAGAGCGCCGGAGGCCACCTCGGCGTCGAGGTCGTAGCCGGCGGGGACCTGCCAGTCGATCCGGAACGTCGAGTCCGGACACGGGTGGATCAACACCTGCCGGCCGGGGTTCCAGACGGGGTCGAAGTAGAAGCGGCGCTCGGTGCGCCACCCGGGGAGGTCGGCGCGGATGTCGCAGATCAGGAAGCGGTCGTCGAAGGTGTGGCCGTCGAAGGAGACCCCGAGCAGGGTGCGGAGCTCGTCGCTGCGGGCGCCGCCGCACGCGACGAGGTAGGGCGCCCGGATCTCCGCCCCCGTGTCGCAGCGGACCGTGACGCCGCCGCCGTCCTGCTCGACGCCGGTGACGCGGTGGTTCCACCGCAGGTCGACGAGCGGCTCGGCCGCGATCAGGTCGTCGAGGATCTCCTCGGTGCGGGTCTGGGAGATGTTGACGAACGGCGGGAACGCGGGGCGGCCGGGCTCGGCGAACGCGTAGCTGAACAGCTCGGCGTCGCGGTGGAAGGTGCGGGCGGTGGTCCAGGTGACGCCCTCGGCCGCGATCCGGGAGCCGGCGCCGACGGCCTCCCAGATGTCGAGCACGTCGCGCTGCTGGCAGATGGCCTTGGACCCGATGCGGTCGCGCTCGACGCGCTGGTCGAGCACGACGCTCGGCACGCCCCAGCGGGCCAGCAGCAGTGCGGTGGTCTGCCCGACGGGACCGGCGCCGAGGACGGCGACCGGGGCGTGGGGCCAGGTGGTGGGGGTCATCTCCGCGGCTACCTCGGCTAGCTCTGCAACCGGGCCCAGACCTCCTGGTCGCGTTCGGCGGTCCAGATGACGGGCCGCTCCACGCCCGCGAGCTCGTCCCAGACGCGGGACACGTCGAACGGCAGGCAGTGCTCGAAGATCGGCCAGGTGCCGAAGTCGTCGACCAGCGCGGCGTGGGTGGCCTCGAACGCCTCCTTCAGCGTGCCGCCGCGCCCCTGCACCGCGCCGACCTCGCGCAGCATCGTGTCCAGGAACCCGCGGGTCTTCGCGATCGCGGCGTCGACCTCGGCACGACCCCGGCTGACGTCCCCACGGCCACCGACGAGCTGCTCGGCGCCCAGTGCCGCCACCCGGTCCAGGGTGGTGCTCGTCCACTCCCGGTGGAACGCGTCACCGGTGTAGAGCGCGGCCTCGGCCTCCACCAGGTCGCCCGCGAACAGGATCCGGTGCCGGGGCAGCCAGGCGGTGATGTCGCCCTCGGTGTGGCCGCGGCCGTGGTACTGCAGCACCAGGTCGCCGCGGTCCCCGCCGAGGTCGATCGTGAGCCGGTCGGCGAAAGTGAGCGTCGGCCAGGTGAGGCCGGGCACCGAGTCCGCCGACTCCGCGAGCCGCGGCATGCGGGCGAACTCGCTGGCCCAGTCCTGCTTGCCGCGTTCCGCCACCAGCGCGCGGGTGTTCTCGTGCGCGACGATCACCTCCGCGTCGAACGCGCTGGCCCCGAGCACGCGCACGGCGTGGTAGTGGCTCAGCACGAGGTAGCGGACTGGCTTGTCGGTGTACGCGCGCAGCCTCGTCAGCCACTTCGCCGCCGCGACCGGCGTGGCCAGCGCCTCGAAGCAGACCAGGAAGTCCTCCCCCTCGACCGCCCCGATGTTGGGATCGCCTTCGGCGGTCAGGGCGTACACACCCTCGGCCAGGACCTCCAGCGTCTGCGCCTTCACCGCGGTGTCGGCGGACGAGGCGAACGGCTTGGCCATGGTCTTCCTCCGGGGCAACTGATCAAAGGTTGTACTACTACCGGACGACTCTAGGACCCGCCCGCCCGGAACGCCAGATCCCCGGGCCTATCGCCGGTGGCTGACCCAGTCCTGGCCCTGGGCCGCCCGCGCGAGCTTCGCCAGCAGGGCGTTGAGCGTGGCCAGCTCCGCGGCCGTGAGCAGTTCCGACCAGTCGACCTCGCGGCGGTTGTGCACGCGGAAGGTCGACTCCAGCCGCCTGCTGCCGGCGTCGGTCAGCGCGAGCACCACACCCCGCCGGTCCCGGGTGTCGGGCGTGCTGCTGACCAGCCCTGATCCGCGCAGCGTGCGGGCCAGGCTCGATACCGCGGCACGGCTCATCCCCGCCAGCTCGGCCGCGAGCCCGGCCTCCTGGGGCCCCGCCACCCACAGGACGAACAGCAGCCGGAACGCCGACCAGCTCCAGCCCGCCGGCCGGTGCACGGTCGACTCCAGGTCGTAGACCAGCGAGTTCGCCACCCGGTGCAGCAGCAGCACCATGGCCATGGCCGGGCGGTCGGTGCCGGGCAGCCGACCCGTGGTGACGTCGAGGGCGGTCTCGATGAACGACAGGAAGCCGCCGGGGACGTCGCGCGGGCCGCCCGGCGGAGCCGCCGCTGGCCCGGGGCCGCCTCCGGGGAGCGGTGCGCAAGCCTGGCGGATCAGCTCCCGGAGCTCGGCCTCGTAGACCAGCGCCGGGTCGACGCCGGTGGAGGCGAGGTGGTGGCCGAGCTCCAGGCTGACGACCCCGTGGAGGCGGGTCCACCAGGTCGGCGCGAGAACGCGCAGCCGATCGCCCGTCCCCGCGTCCGCGTCGGCCACGGCGGCGAGCGCGGTGGCCAGCGCGGTGGCCAGCGCGGTGGCCAGCGCGGTGGCGGCCTCCCGGCCCGAGCCGCCGGTCGCATGGAAGACCAGCCGGTAGGGGTTGGGGTTGTCCAGGGCCCAGTGCCGGTAGGCCCGCGCGACCGCCGCGAGCCGCTCGACCGGGTCCGCCTGCTCGCGGGCGGCCGCCGCGAGGGCGTCGGCGAGCGCGGCGTCGAACACGGTGACGAGGTCGGCGATCAGGGCGTCACGGCTGTCGAAGTAGCGGTAGACGGCCGCGGGCGACATGGCCATCGTGCGGGCGATGGCGGTGAGCGACACCGCGTCCGCGCCACCGGCGGTGACCTGCCCGATCGCCAGCGCCCGGATCTCGCGGACGGTCTGCTCGCGGCGCTGCTCCCGGCGCGTCGGACGCCCCATATTGTGATACCCCCTCACGAAGTGAGGGCCCAACACTACCAACACGCGCCCCCGCCACGCCCCCGCCCGGGTTGCAGCATGGTGGCTTCACTCCAATCTCGTTGGAGTGAAGCCACCATGCTGCAACCGGGGAGGCCCGAGCCCACCGGGTTCTGCCCAAACGGTGGCCGGGTGCCGCGCGTGACGACCGCGGTGCCTGCCGCTCAGAGGGTGTTGTGAAACCCGGGTGGTCAGTCCTTGAGGTCCTCTGCTAGAC
>CAXTTN010000242.1:0-8701 GCA_964247105.1 uncultured Pseudonocardia sp. | reverse complement strand
GGTCATCGACAGCAGGTGGTAGACGACGTGCAGGCGCTGCGCCACACCTTCCCCGTAGTCGACGCCCGACACCGAGGAGCACAGCTCGAAGCGCAGCCCCTCCTCGTCGCGCAGGGTGCGGCAGAGATCGAGGATCCGCTCGCGCCGCACGTAGAACGTGATCTCGCCGCGGTCGATGGTGATCTGCTGGACCGCACCGCGCGGCACACCGCGCTCGGTGAGCGCCTCCGCGAAGTCGTCGGCGAACTCGTCGAACCAGCCGCCGAACGGGCGCTCCGCGGGCGCGGGCGCGTAGCCGGGGAGGCGCAGGCCGCCGAAGCCGGACGTGTCGCCGGTGCCGTGGATGCCGAACATGCCCTCGCGGGCGCGCGTCGGGGCCGGCCGGGTGCCGCCCTCGGGCACGCCGAGCGGAGCGCCGGCGGAGCGAGAATCAGCACCGGCGGTCTGCTCCACCTCGCCCGCGACCGGGGCCTCGCCGCCCGCCGCCCGCTGGGCGTCGGTGTCGGCGCCGCTCGCCTCGGCCGAGGACTGCTCGCCGCCGGTGGGCTCGACGCTCTCCTTGGAGGTGCCCGTCGTGTCGTCGGCCATCACTTGCTCTTCCCAGCTGACTTCTTGGGGGCGTACTTGATCGAGGACGGGATCAGCTCCGTGGTGTGCCCGCTCGCGGCCAGCTCCGCGGCCCGCTTGGTGCCCAGCGGCTCGTCCATGATCTTGGCGTGGATCTTCAGGATCGCGTCCATGAGCATCTCGGGCCGGGGCGGGCAGCCGGGCAGGTACATGTCGACGGGCACGACGTGATCGACGCCCTGCACGATCGCGTAGTTGTTGAACATGCCGCCGGAGCTCGCGCAGACGCCCATCGCGAGCACCCAGCGGGGCTCGGGCATCTGGTCGTAGATCTGGCGCAGCACCGGGGCCATCTTGTTGCTCACGCGACCGGCCACGATCATCAGATCGGCCTGGCGCGGCGAGGCCCGGAAGACCTCCATGCCGAACCGGGCGAGGTCGTAGCGCGGGGCGCCGGTGGTCATCATCTCGATGGCGCAGCAGGCCAGCCCGAACGTGGCCGGCCACAGCGAGGACTTGCGGGTCCAGTTGACCAGCTTCTCGACACTGGTCAGCAGGACGCCGCTGGGCAGGTTCTCTTCGAGACCCATGTCAGTTCCAATCCAGGCCGCCGCGGCGCCACACGTAGACGTAGGCGAACCCGACGGTGACGATGAACAGCACGATCTCCACCAGCCCGAACAGGCCCAGAGCATCCGCGCTGACGGCGAACGGGTAGAGGAAGACCATCTCGATGTCGAACAGGATGAACAGCATCGCCGTGAGGTAGTAGGCCACGGGCATGCGCCCGCCGCCCACGACCGGATCGGGCGAGGGCTCGATGCCGCACTCGTAGGCGTCGAGCTTGGCCCGGTTGTAGCGCCGCGGCCCGACGTAGGGCGCGGCCGTGACGGAGAACAGCGCGAACGCCCCGGCCAGCGCGAACATCAGGACCAGCGGGAGGTAGGGATCGAGCATCCGAGCACCCTCGTCTGTATCGGTCACTTCGGCGGATCTTGCTCACCTGCGTCGCGACCCTAGGTCGAAACGCCGTCCCGGCCGGAGCCAGGCACACCTAACTTGCTACTTGTGAAGGATTTCACGAAGTCGGTGTGAGTCTAAGCACGGGGACCGACAGTTGCGCGCGGGCCTCCGTCAGCTGGACGGACCGGTGCGCGGCACGACGATGCCGTGTTCGTAGGCGTAGACGACGGCCTGCGTGCGGTCGCGGACGCCCAGCTTGCCCAGCAGGTTGCTGACGTGGGTCTTGACCGTCGCCTCGCCGAGGTGGACCGAGGCGGCTATCTCCGCGTTGGAGCGGCCGCGCGCCACCAGCGTCAGCACCTCCCGCTCCCGCGCCGTGAGCACCGCCGCGACCGCCGCCACCGGGCCGTCCGGCTGCGCCCGGAACCGCTCGACGAGCCGCCGCGTCGCGCTCGGGGAGAGCATCGCGTCCCCGGCGTGGACCAGCCGGACGGCGTCGACGATCTGCTGCGCGGGGACGTCCTTCAGGAGGAATCCCGACGCCCCGCTGCGCAGCGCGCCGAAGACGTGCTCGTCGACGTCGAAGGTGGTGAGCACGACCACGCGCGGCACCTGCGGCAGCGCCATGAGCGCGGCGGTGGCGGCCACCCCGTCCATGCGCGGCATCCGCACGTCCATCAGGACGACATCGGGACGGGTCCGGCGTGCCACGGCCACGGCATCGAGGCCGTCGCCGGCCTCGCCGACGACGGTGATGTCGGGCTCCTCGGTCAGGATCGTGCGGAGCCCGGCCCGGACGAGCTGCTGGTCGTCGACGAGCACCACCCGGATCACGTCGGCAGCCGGGCCTCGACGCACCAGCCCGGCGCGCCGGTCCGCGGACCGGCGTGCAGCACCCCGCCGCACAGCTGGGCCCGCTCGCGCATGCCGACCAGGCCGTGGCCGGGCCCGTCCGGAGCGCGTCGCGGGCGGGCCGCGCCCGAGTCCGCCACGGCGACGACCAGCTCCCGGCCGGTGTGGCTGAGCGTCACCTCGACCCGGGCCCCGGGCGCGTGCCGGCGGGCGTTGGTGAGGGCCTCCTGGACGATGCGGTAGGCGTGCAGCCCGACGCCGTCGGGCACCGCCCCGGACGACCCGTCCTCCACCAGCCGCGCGCCGAGCTCGCGGTCCTCCTCGACCAGGGCCCGCAGCTGGTCGAGGCCCGGCTGCGGCGCGGCGGGCGCCACCACACCGTCGCGCAGGACGTCGAGCAGGGCGCGGAGCTGGACCATCGCCCCGCGCCCGGTCCGCTCGACGTCGGCGAGCGCGGCGCGGGCCCCGTCGGGGTCGCGCCGGGCGACCCGCTGGCCGGCCCCGGACTGGACGACCACCAGGCTCACCGCGTGCGCGACGACGTCGTGCAGCTCGCGGGCGATGCGGAGGCGTTCGGAGACCACCGCGTTGCGCACCTCCAGCTCCCGCGCGCGCTCCGCGGCCGCCACCCGCTCCTCGAGGTCGCGCAGGTGCTGGCGGCGCCGGCGCAGGTTGTCGCCCAGCGCCGTCGCGAGCGCCAGGAGAACGGCCCCGCCGGCCGCGGCGGACACGACCTCCCCCGTGCCGCCGCCGACGGCGGCGGCGGCGACGGTCTGGGCGGCCCACCCCACGACCACCACGGCGGCGACGCGGCGGGGTGGCGCGTCGGGATCCCGGCCGGCCGCGGCGGAGAGGGCGAGCACCAGCCCCACCAGGGCGAGCCCGATCTCCGGCTCCCCGGCGCCCACGACGGCGGCCCCGGCGCCGAGCGCGGCGGCGAGCGCCGCGAGCGCGGCGCGGCGGCGCCAGGCCAAGGGCGCCACCGCGAGGACGGTGAGCGCCAGCCCGGCGGTCGGCGGCGGCGCGGGCGCGGCCGCCACGGCGCGGGCCACGACGAAGGCGACCGCCGCCGCCGCGCACACCCCGGCGTCGACCACGCCCGGGACCGCGGACCCCCGGATGGGCCTCCGAGCTGCGAGCACCCGGTCAGCGTAGGCGGCCGGGCCGATCGCGGGCCTCCCCCGCGAGGATGAGTTCGCACCGCCCGTTCCCCCGCGCGGCGGGCCGGGCGCCCGACCCGCGACGGATGGACCGCGGCCCGCCGCGCCCGCAGGCTCGGCGCATGACGACAACGCGCATCCTGGTCGCCGCCGTCCTCGCGACCCTGCTCGCCGGTTGCGGGCAGCCCGCGGGCGGCGACACGGCGGCGCGGGCCGCCACCGCCGAGGTCTTCGCCCGCATCGATCCGCACGGCCCCGGCTGCTCGGTCACGGTCGCCCGCGGCGGGCAGGTGATGTTCGCGGCCGGTTACGGTCTGGCCGACGTCGAGCGGGCGATCCCGGTCGACGCGTCGACGGCGTTCGACATCGCGTCGGTGGGCAAGCAGTTCACCGGCACGGTCGTGTTGCTGCTCGCCGGGCAGAACCGCCTCGCCCTCGGCGACCGCGCCGGACGCTTCCTCCCGGGCCTGCCGAGCTGGGCGGCGGAGGTCACGGTCGAGCAGCTGCTGCACCAGACCAGCGGCCTGCCCGACTACGTCGAGGCGGGCCTCCCCTCCGCCACGACGAACGCCGACGTGCTGGCGTGGCTGCGCACCGCCGCGCCGCCGGCCACCCCGGCGGGCGCGGCCTACGCCTACAGCAACACCAACTACGTGCTGCTGGCCGAGATCGCGGCCGCGGCCTCCGGCACGCCGTTCCCGCAGCTCGTCGCCGACCGGGTGTTCCGCCCGCTGGGCCTGGGCATGCGGGTCGACCCGACCGGCACCGCCGGGCCGCGGGCCGCCGGGTACGGCCGGGACGCGCCCGACCGGCCGTGGCGACGGCTCGACGCGCGCTGGGGGCAGGTCGGCGACGGCGGGGTCGTCGCCACGACCGCTGATCTCGCACGATGGAGCAGCCAGTACTGGGACCCGACCCTCGGCGGGCCCGCTCTGGCCGCCGCCCGCACCGGCGGCGCGGTGCCCACCGGCGTCGACCTGTTCGGCGGGCTCCGCTACGGCGCCGGGATCATGCTCGGGGAGCTCCCGGACGGACGCGCCGTGATCGGCCACGAGGGCCAGTGGGGCGGGTTCGAGACCAGCTGGGCGGTGGTGCCCGACGCCCGGCTCGCCGTCGCCGTCGCCTGCAACGGCACCGGGCTGCTCGACGCCGCGGTGCCGGCGTCCGCGGTGCTCGACGCGTGGCTCGGGAGCGCCCCCGGCGGCGTCCAGGACGTGCTGGAGCGCTGGCAGCGGGAGTCGGTGCCCGCCGGCACCGCGGGCGGCGTCGCGGTCACGGCGCAGTCCGGGTCGGGCGCCGCCGCCGGCGGCGCGGTCGGCGGTCCGCGGTCGACGGACGCGTTCCGGCTGGGCAGCCTCACCAAGACCTACGTCGCCGCCGCGCTGCTGCGCCTGGCCGAGCAGGGTCGCGTCGAGCTCGCCGCGCCGGTCGCGCGGTGGGTGCCCGGGGTGCCCGGCGGCGACCGGATCACCCTGCGCCAGGTGCTGGACCAGACCAGCGGCCTGCCCGACTACCTGGCCAACCCGGCCTGGCAGGAGTCCGTGCTCGCGGACCCGGCACGGGCGTGGACGCTGCGCGAGGTGCTGGGGCTGGTGCCGGCCGGGCCGCCGGGGCCCGCCGGGACGTTCGCCTACAGCAACACCAACTACGTGGTGGCCGGGCTCGTCCTGGAGGCGGTGACGGGCACCGACGCGGGCCGCGCCCTGCACGACCTGGTGCTCGCCCCGCTGGACCTCCGCGCGACGACCTACGGCGCGCAGGGCCGCCCGGTTCCCGACGGCTACGCGGTCGTCGGCGACGCGCCTGCGGTGCCGGTCAGCTCCGTCGGCTCCTACCGGGCCGTCGAGACCACGGCGGGCACGGCGGGTGCGATGGTGGCGACACCGGCCGACGTCGTCCGTTTCGGGCGCGCGCTGCTGGAGGGTCGGGCGACCGGCCGGCCGGGCTGGGACCTGCTGCGCTCGTTCCCCGACGGGCCGTCCTACAGCTTCGGCCTCGGCGACCTGACCGGCACCCGGGGCGGGCCGGTGCGCTGGGGCAACATCGGCCAGATCCCGGGCTACTCCGCGGTGCTGATGCTCTACCCCGCGACCGGTGACGTGGTGGCCGTCACCGCCACGGACGACCGCATCGCCCCCGATGCGCTGGTCGACCTGGCCGACCGGGTGCAGCGGAGCCTGCGCTGAACCGTCCGGCGCTCCCCGCCGTGTTGGGGAGGGACACACACCGCAGGGGGCCCCATGATCTCCGCAGCCGACATCCCCACCATCGACGGCGACATGGACGCCCTCGCCGCGCACGCCCGGACCCTGGATCGGGTCGGGAGCGAGTTCGCCGAGACCGGTGCCCGCATCCACGCCGGCTGGCAGGCCCTCGGCGCGGTCTACCGCGCCCCCGAGGCCGCCGAGCTGCTCATGTCCACCGCCCCGGTGCAGCAGACGTCGGCGTCGGTCGGTGAGGACATCGCGAGCGTCGGGGCGATCCTCGCCACCTACGCCGACGAGGTGCGCGCCATCCAGGTCCAGCTCGGCACCCTGCGGCTGCAGGCCGGGATGCTCGAGACGGCCGCGGTCCCCGACGAGAACCGCGGCGACGACCTCGTCGGCCAGGTCAACGACGCCATGGCCCGGTTCGACGACGCCCAGCGCCGCTGCGCCAACGCGATCGACGCCCTGAGCGGCACCGGCCCCACCTACCGCCCCGACGACGGCGGTGGCCCCGCCACCCCCGACGAGTACGGCGCGCCGCTGCCCGAGCCGAGCGGGTTCACACCGGCCGACATCGGCCACACCGTCCTCGACGTCCTCGGCCTCGTCCCGCTGGCCGGCGAGCTCGCCGACGGCGCGAACGCCCTCTGGTACGGCGCCGACGGCGACTACGCCGCCGCCGGGCTGTCGGCCGCCGCCATGATCCCCATCGCCGGGTGGGTGTCGACCGGCGGGAAGCTCGGCATCAAGGGCTACAAGGCGGTCCACACCCTCGACGGGCTCAAGGTGTTCCTGCACGACCGGCCCACGATCGTGCCGGCGTACGCCGAGCGCCTCGCCGTCCCGCCGGGCTCGGTCGGCGTGCGGTACCGGTGGTTCCAGGACGGCAAGCGGATCACCGTGCACGCGCGCGGGGACGCCGTCCGGGGGCCGGTCTACCGGGTCAAGGAGGGCAACAACACCTACCTGGACAAGTACGGCCGGCCCTTCCCGTCCACCAAGCTGAACCCGCGGATCCCGTCCTACGACACCAAGGTCGCCGACGGCACCCACATCCCCTACCCCGCAGGCCTGCCCCGGCCCGACGCCACCCACGTCCGGGTCGCGGTCCCCAACCCGGTTGCGCTGCTCGACCCGAGCGGGGACGGGAAGTGATCCCCGCGGCGGCCGGCGCGGTCGGGCCGGCCCGGTGCCTGCAGCTGGTCCGCGGCGTCACGAGCTACGTGATCGAGGAGCGCGACGCCTGGGCCGACATCGCCGGGGAGTGGGTGCTCGACGGCGAGCTGGACACCGCCGAGATCCACCTGATCGGGGCCGTGCTGGCCTGGGCCGCGCTCATCGAGATCGACCGGCCGCGGGTGCGCGCGGGGTTCCTGTCGTCGCTGTCGATCATGGGAGGGGGCGGGCTGCTGCCGACCCGCGTCCTGGAGCTGGTGACGAGCGGGATCGCCGCGCACGACCTGCACCCCGTCGAGGTGGAGGGGTACGGCTACCTGGCCGCGATGCTGGACGCGCAGCGCGTCGGGCCGCCGACGGCTCCCGACGACCGGACGATCGGGCCGCTGCACTGCGTCGACCTCCTGCGCGGCATCTCCTCCGACGCGCGCGAGGACCGGCTGGACTGGGGGCCCACCGCCGGGGAGTGGCTCGCCGCGGGGGCCCTGGACGCGTTCGAGGCGACCGCCGTCGGCGCCGCGCTGATCCGCGCGGCGGTGCTGGAGCCGGGCGGGTACGGCGTCCTCGTCGGGCTGCTGGGCTCGCTCGCGGCGCTGGGCCGGGTGGGGGTGGTGCCCCCGCACGTGCTGCGGGCGACGCTCGCGTCGATCCACCACGACGACCTGGCGACGGAGGAACGCGAGGCCTACCGCGCGCTGGTCACCACGCTGCACAGCTGAGCATGCCTCTGCCCTGCACTGCCGACAACGCGCGGGCTCGTTGCTGTGCTGGGCGGCACGCGACAGCATCGCGCGGGCTCGATGCTGTGCTGGGCGGCACGCGACAGCAACGCGCGGGCTCGATGTGACACCGGACCACGCCTGCCACCATCGCGCGGGCTCGATGCGGCTGGAACCGCGTGCCGCGCTAAGCGCGGCGGGCGCGGTGCAGGGCCACGGCCCCGCCCACCAGGTTGCGCCAGCCGACCCGGCCCCACCCGGCCTTCGCGATCCGCTGGGCCAGGTCGGGCTGGGGCGACCAGGCCCGGATCGACTCGCCCAGGTAGGAGTAGGCCTCGGGATTGCTCGACACGCGCTCCGCGATCGCCGGCAGCACCCGCTCCAGGCCCAGGTAGTACGCGGCGCGGAACGGCGCCCAGACCGGGCGGCCGAACTCGCACACCACCAGCCGGCCACCGGGCCGGGTGACGCGGGCCAGCTCGGCCAGGGCGCGGTCGGGGTCGGCGACGTTGCGCAGCCCGAACGAGATCGTCACCGCGTCGAAGGAGCCGTCGCGGAACGGGAGCGCGAGCGCGTCGGCGGCCACCTTCGGCACCTCGCGGCGGGCGCCGGCGCGCAGCATGCCGATGGAGAAGTCCGCCGCCACGCACCACGCGCCGGAGCGGGCCAGCTCCACAGTGGACACCGCCGTGCCCGCGGCCAGGTCGAGCACCTTCTCACCGGGTTGCAGCTGCAGGGCCGCGCGGGTCAGCGCGCGCCAGCGGCGGTCCTGCCCGGCCGTCAGGACGGTGTTGGTGAGGTCGTAGCGGCGCGCGACACCGTCGAACATCGCGGCGACGTCACGGGGATGCTTGTCGAGGTCGGCGCGGCTCACGGAACCGAGCCTACGGCGCGACGGCAGGCGCGGCAGGTCAGCCCGCGAGGAACCCGGTTAGTGGATGTCGAGCCGGGCCTCGGAGCCTTCGACGGTGGGAGCGACGAGCGGATGCACGTGCTCGGCCTCGGTCCCGCTGCTGCCGTAGGACCGGGTGATGATCTCGAGGCGGTGCCCGTCCGG
>CAXTTN010000241.1:0-8705 GCA_964247105.1 uncultured Pseudonocardia sp. | reverse complement strand
TTCGGGCTGGGCGCGGGCTTCTACCTCAACGCCACCGAGCAGCCGTGGGCGGCGCGGATCTTGCGGTAGTCCTCCAGCTCGGTGCGGGCGATCGCGAAGCGGCGCTGGGTGGAGATGTCGACGTTGAGCGGCGAGCCCGGGGCCTGCCGGCTGACGGCGCGGGCCATCGTGAACAGCTTGGTGGCGGCGCCGGCGAGCTTGCCGGCCGTCGCCATGGCGTCGCCCGCGGCCGCGCGGGCGTTGTCGACGATCACTCCCGGCCGGGCGACGGCCTCCACGACCGCGCCGACGATCAGCTGCGCGTCGGTGGGCTCGTTGCGGGGCATCCACAGCTCCTCGGCCACCACGCGCGGCTCGGCGGAGACGTCGAGGATCACCTGGCCGATGTCGATCGCGCTGATGCCGTCGACCATCGCCTGGTGGGTCTTGGTGAGCACCGCCGTGCGCCCGCCGGCCAGGCCCTCCACCAGGTACATCTCCCACAGCGGGCGGGTGTGGTCCAGCGGCCGCGACATCAGCCGGGCCACGAGCTCGGTGAGCTGGGCGTCCGACCCCGGCTTGGGCAGGGCCGAGCGGCGCACGTGGTAGGCGACGTCGAACTCGGTGTCGTCCACCCAGACCGGTCGGGCCAGGTTGCCCGGCACGTAGCGGACCTTCTGGCGGTAGCGCGGGACGAGCGCGATGCGCTGCTCGATCAGCTCGACGAGGCGGTCGTAGTCGAGGCCCTTCTTCGGCCGCCGGAAGATCGAGACGGCGCCGACGTGCATGGGCGTGGTCGGCTGCTCCAGGTAGAGGAAGGAGGCGTCGAGGGCGGAGAGCCGGGGCGGCATACCCCGATCCTAGGCTGAGGCGGTGACCTCCCCGCGCTCGCCGAAGGACACCTTCATCACCGTCTACGGGCGCAAGCCGGTGCTGGAGGCGCTCGACGACGCCGCGCTGCGGGTGGACAAGGTCATCCTCGCCGAGGACGTGCGCGGTGCCTCGGCGCGGCAGATCCTCGACGCGGCGCGCGACCGCGGAGTGCCCGTGCAGCGCGCCACGGCCCACCGCGTCAAGGTGCTGGCCGGCAACGGGCGCCACGACCAGGGCGTGCTCGCCGACGTCGTCGCGCCGCGGATGGCACCGGTCGCCGAGTTCCTCGACGACGTCGGGCCGTCGGCGGCGGTGCTCGTCCTCGACCGGCTGACCAACCCGTCCAACGTCGGGATGATCCTGCGCAGCGCCACCGCCGCGGGCCTCGACGGCGTGCTGCTCCCGCGCCGCGGCCTGCCGGCCATCGACCCGCTGATGATCAAGGCGTCGGCCGGGGTGGCGTTCCGGGCGCCGGTGCTGCGCTCGGCGACGGTCGAGGAGGGGTGCGCGGCGCTGCGGGCCGCCGGCTTCACGGTGTACGGCCTGGACGCCGGGGGCACCTCCCTGCTCGACGCCGAGCTGCCGGCGCGGGTCGCGCTGGTGCTGGGCAACGAGACCGACGGCCTGTCCGCCTCGGTGCGCCCCCACCTCGACGGGATCCTGGCCATCCCCATGCACGGCGGGGTGGAGTCGCTGGGCGTCGCGGCGGCGGGAGCGGTGGCGGCGTTCGAGCTGGCCCGGCGCCGCCATTCCGCAGCAGGGTGACACTGCTGACTGGACCGCAGCGGTGTCACCCTGCTGCAACGCGGATCGGCGCCTACCCTGGCCGGCATGGTCCAGCGCCGGTTGCCCCGCCCGTCCGAGCTGCGCCCGCTGCTCCGGCCGGCCCCGTTCGTCCGCGACGCCACCGAGCGCCGCCTGCGCCGCGCCGCCACCATCGGCGACCTGCGCGCCATCGCCCGCCGCCGCACCCCCCGGGCCGTGTTCGACTACACCGACGGCGCCGCCGACGGCGAGCTGTCGCTCAACCGGGCGCGGGCCGCGTACGGCCGGGTCGAGTTCACGCCGTCGGTGCTGCGGGACGTGTCCACCGTCGACCTCGGACGCGACATCCTCGGGCAGCGCTCCGCCCTGCCGTTCGCGTTCGCGCCCACCGGGTTCACGCGGATGATGCACCAGTCCGGGGAGCGGGCGGTGGCGCGCGTGGCGCAGGACGTCGGGATCCCCTACGCCCTCTCGACGATGGGCACCACCACCATCGAGGACGTCGCCGCCGCCGCGCCGGGCGCCCGCAAGTGGTTCCAGCTCTACCTGTGGCGCGACCGCTCCGTGGCCAAGGACCTCGTGCAGCGCGCCGCCGAAGCCGGCTACGACACGCTGATGCTGACCGTCGACACCCCGGTGGGCGGCGCGCGCCACCGCGACACCTACAACGGCCTGTCGATCCCGCCCGCGATCACGCTCCGGACGTTCCTCGACGGGGCGCTGCACCCGAACTGGTGGTTCGACATGCTCACCACCGAGCCCCTCACCTTCGCCAGCCTCACCTCCACCGACGGCGGAACGGTCAGCGACCTGATCAACCGGGTGTTCGACCCCGCGCTCACCATGGCCGACGTCGAGTGGCTGCGCGGCACCTGGACCGGCAAGCTCGTGATCAAGGGCATCCAGAGCGTCGAGGACGCCCGCCGGGTCACCGACGCCGGCGCCGACGCGGTGCTGCTGTCCAACCACGGCGGCCGCCAGCTCGACCGGGCCCCGGTGCCGTTGGAGCTGGTGGAACCCACTGTGCAGGCGGTGGGCGACCGCGCCGAGGTGCTCGTGGACACGGGCATCACCCACGGCGCCGACGTGCTCGCCGCCGTCGCGCTCGGGGCGCGGGCGGCGCTGGTGGGCCGCGCGTACCTCTACGGGCTGATGGCGGGCGGCGAGCTCGGGGTCCGCACGGCGGTGCAGATCCTCACCGGCGAGATCACCCGGACCCTGCAGCTGATCGGGGTGAACACCGTGGACGAACTGCGCCCCTCGCACGTCCGTATCCGCCCGAACGGGTGATCCCCCCCCCTGGCGCCCCGCCGACCTCCGGGCCAAGGTGTCCGCATGAGTTTCCTCGACGACGCCAAGAAGCTGATCGACCAGAACGACGACAAGGTGGACCAGGGCCTCGACAAGGCGGGCGAGCTCGCGAAGGAGCGGTTCGCGGGCCACGACGCCCAGATCGACGGCCTGATCGACCAGGCGCAGCAGCGCACCGGCGCCGGCGACACCACCCAGGCCCCGCCCCCCGCCGAGGCCCCGTAACCCCGTCCACGAGGGCCGCGAGCACCCGCTCGCGGCCCTTCGCCGTTCTCACAGGCCCAGCAGGATCTCGACCTCCCCGACCGTCCGCTCGACGTCGGTGTGGTGCACCACCACCGCCCCGGCCGCCCGCGCGCTCGCCACGTTGCGGGCCAGGTCGTCGACGACCACGCAGTCGGCCGGGCCCACGCCGAGCCCGCGCGCCACCTCGCGGTAGGCCTCCGGAACGGACTTGCGCGCGCCGAGCACCACCAGGTCGAACGCGGCGGCGCAGTCGTCGGGGACGGTGGTGGCCGCGGTCACCAGCGCGGTACGCACGCCGGACGCCCCGGCCCGGCCGACGAGGTCGAGCATCTCGGGGCCCTCGGTGAGGACCCCGCCCCAGTCCATCACCAGCGCACGCAGCATCACCGGTCGCGCTCGCCGTCGTCGAACGCGGTGAGCACGGCGAGCAGGTGCTCGCGGACGGCGGCGGCGTGCTCGGTCGCGGGCATGCGTTCGGCGACCGCGGACTCGACCGCCGCCGACGCCGCGGCGATCCGCGCCCGGCCGGACCCGGTGATCGACAGGCGGACCACGCGGCGGTCCCCGGGGTCACGGTGCCGCGTGAGATCGCCCGCGGCGTCCAGGGCGTCGACCACGGGAGTGAGCGTGGCCGGGCTGACGCCGAGCCGGGCCGCCAGCTCGCGGTGCGAGGTCCCGGCGGAGCGCGACAGCGCGGCGAGCACGCCCATCGCGGTGGTGCTCAGCCCGTGCGCCGCGGCCGCCCTGCGTTGGAAGCGCCCCACGGCCTGGCCGGCCCGCGTCAGCAGCTCGGCGAGACCCGTGGACTCCGGATCACCCACCGCACCGACACTACGTCGCCAGAACGTTCACCTCCATACCGTCCGGTGACGTCCGAATCCGAACGCGCCCGGCGACGCCACCTCGTCGCGCACGCTGGCGCCATGACCACGACCCTCGTCGCCCCCGCCCCCCGGCCGGCCGCCCTCCCGGCGCCGCGGCTGCGGCACCTGCGGTACAAACCCACGCCCACGGCCTGCGGCGTCCCGCGTCCGCCGGAGCCGAGCCCGGCCGAGCCCGAAGCACCACGGCCGGCCGACACCGACCGCGTGCGCCGGGCGCTCACCGGCACCGTCCGCCTCGCGTTGGAGGTGCTCGACGGGAGGCGCCCGCCCGCCCATCTCGGGCACCGCTTCGACGACGCCGCACTGCGCTACTGGCGCGTGGCGGCCCACCAGAGGCGGGTGCGCGCACCCGCCCGGGTCGTGCGGATGCTCGTCTGCCTCCCACGACCCGGTGCCGCCGAGGTCACCGCGGTGTGTGACATCGACGGCCGGGTGCGCGCTCTCGCCGTCCGTTTCGAGCAGCAGGGTCCCGCCGCAGCGTGGCGTTGCACCGCACTACGGCTCGGGTGATGCCGCCGCTCCATTCCCCTCAGCCCCAACGCCAGTTCCGCATGACCACACCTCCATTCCCCCGCCGATCCGCACGTGCTGTTTCGCTCAGCCCCAACGCCAGTTCCGCACGACCACACCTCCCTTCCGTTCCCGATCCCGAACATCGCTGGTCAGCCCCAACGCCAGTTCCGCACGACCACACCTCCCCTCCGTTGCCGATCGCGAACACCGTCGGTCAGCCCCAACGCCAGTTCCGCACGACCACACCTCCCTTCCGTCCTCGAACCCGACCACCGACACTCAGCCCCAACGCCAGTTCCGCACGGCCACACCTCCTTCCGGGGTGACGGTGACCTGCACCGCAGCGACCACCCGTGCCCCGTCCGTGACATCCGGCGGCGGCCGAAGCTACGATCAACTTCGAATGGGGGTCCGTCACATCTTGAACCGCACTGAGCCCGGGGAGGTCACGTCGTGAGGCGGACCGCCCGGAGCCTGCTCGACTGGGACGTATGGTCGCTACCGGGCCGCCTTCTCGGATCGGTTCTCCTGGTCGACCTGCTGGCATTCTCACTCGTTCTTTTCGACGCACTCACCTCGCCGATCCACACCTACGGATCCGGTCCGGCCATCGGATCGGCACTACTGCTCGGAGCCGTCGCCCATTCGGAGATATCACTCCGCCTGGAACGCATCCGGCGGCGGGTGGTGCGCGAGACCGCCCACATCGACCTCAGCTCGGTGTGGACGTTCGCCGCGGTGATCCTGTTGCCGATCACGCTGGCGGCGGTGCTGATCATCGTGCTGGACCTGTACCTGCATTTCCGCGTGTGGCGCCCGGCGAAGTCGCCGGCCTACCGGCAGGTGTTCTCGACGTCGACGGTCCTGTTGGCGGCGCACGCCGCGGCCGGGATCGCCTCCTACGTCAGCCTGGGCGCGCCGGATCCGCTGCAGAGCGGCCTCGGCCCGCTCGCCGTGCTCGCGGCCATCCTCGCCTACACGGTGGTGAACACCTGCCTCGTCGTGGGCGTGGTCGTGGTCAGCTCCAACCAGTCGGTCCGCGAGATCATCGGGCACGGCGACGAGCTCGTGCTGGAGATCGCGACGCTGTCACTGGGAACGCTGGTCGCCCTGGGCGTGTCGGCGGGTGGGGCGGTGCTCGTGGTGTTCGCGCTGCCGCCGATGCTGGTGCTGCACCGGGCGGTGCTCGCCCGCCAGCTCGAACGGGCCGCCGACACCGACGACAAGACCGGCCTGCTCACCGCGGCCGCCTGGCACCGGCAGAGCGTGCAGCAGCTGCAACGGCTACGCGAGTGCAACGGGTCGGCCGCCGTCCTGATCATGGACCTCGACCACTTCAAGAAGGTCAACGACACCTACGGGCACCTCGCGGGCGACGCCGTCCTGCGCAGCGTCGCCATGGCCGTGCAGGGCGAGGTGCGGGAGCAGGACCTCGTGGGCCGGTTCGGGGGCGAGGAGTTCGTCGTGCTGCTGCCGCGGCCGGACGAGCCGACCTACACCTACATGGAACTGCAGCGCATCGCCGAACGCATCCGGCGCAGCGTCGCGCGGCTCGGCGTCACCATCCCGACCCCGGACGGGCCGCTGACCATCAACGACGTGTCGGTCTCGATCGGCGGGGCCGTCGCACCCGAGGACGGCGCGAGCGTCGAGGACCTCGTCGGGGTGGCCGATTCGGCGCTCTACGCGGCGAAGCGGGCCGGCCGCAACACCGTGCGCCTGGGCCGGCACGAATCCCCCGACATCCCGCAGCCCCGCGCGCGCGTCGATCTCACCGAGCCGCCGAGCTGAACTCGGTCTCAGGGCCGCGCCGCCGTGGGCGATCCGTGGCACTGCTTGTACTTGCGACCCGATCCGCAGGGGCACGGCCGGTTGCGTGACGGCGCGTTCGCCGCGGGCCGGCCGTTGCCGCTCGCGGCGGCGGGCCGGGAGCGGACGGGCTCGCCGTCCTCCGACGGACCGCTGTAGCTCAGCGCCTCGGCCGGTGCACCGCGGAACACGTTCGGCAGCACCCCGGTCTGCTCGGGATCCCCGTTCGGAACGGCGTGCCGCCCGACCGGCTCCGCAACGGGCGGCTCCGCGACGGACGGCGCTGCGACGGAGGGCGCTGCGGGCACCGCCGCCGCCTCCGGCACCACCTCCGACACCTCCGGCACCTCGCCTGCGGACGGCTCGGCCGCCTGCACCCGGACGTTGAACAGGTGCCCGACCGTCTCCTCCTTGATGCCTTCCAGCATCGCGGCGAACATGTCGAAACCCTCGCGCTGGTACTCGATCAGGGGATCGCGCTGGGCCATCGCGCGCAGGCCGATGCCCTCCTTGAGGTAGTCCATCTCGTAGAGGTGCTCGCGCCACTTGCGGTCCATGACCTGCAGAAGCACCTGGCGCTCCAGCTCGCGCATGCCGCCCTGGGTCCCGATGATCTCGTCGATCTCGGCCTCGCGGCGGGCGTACGCGGCGCGCGCATCGGCGTGGACCGCCTCCGACAGCGCCTCCCGGGAGAGATCGCCCTGCTCCGCGGCGTCGCCGGCCAGGTCCTGCCAGCGGATCCCCACCGGGTAGAGCGTGCCCAGGGCCGTCCACAGCTTGTCGAGATCCCAGTCCTCGGCGTAGCCCTCGGCGGTCTCACCGTCGACGTAGGCGCTGACGACGTCCTCGAGCATGTGCTCGATCTGCTCCTGGATGTTCTCGCCCGCGAGCACGCGACGCCGCTCGTCGTAGATGACGGTGCGCTGCTTGTTGAGCACCTCGTCGTACTTGAGGACGTTCTTGCGGATCTCGAAGTTCTGCTGCTCCACCTGCGTCTGCGCGCTGCGGATGGCCTTGGTGACCATGCCGGCCTCGATCGGCACGTCGTCCGGGAGGTTGAACCGGTTCATGATCGACTCGACCATCTGGCCGTTGAACCGGCGCATGAGCTCGTCGCCGAGCGAGAGGTAGAAGCGGGACTCCCCCTGGTCGCCCTGGCGGCCCGAACGGCCGCGCAGCTGGTTGTCGATGCGCCGCGACTCGTGGCGCTCGGTGCCCAGCACGTACAGCCCGCCGGCCTCCTTGACCTGCTCGGCCTCGGCCGCGACCCGGGCCTTCATCCCGGCGACGGCCTCGTCCCACGCGGCCTCGTACTCCTCGCGGGTCTCCACCGGATCCAGGCCGCGGCTGCGCAGCTCCAGATCGGCGAGGAACTCGTAGTTGCCGCCGAGCACGATGTCGGTGCCGCGACCGGCCATGTTCGTGGCGACGGTGACCGCGCCGGCGTGCCCGGCCTGCGCGACGATCACGGCCTCGCGCTCGTGGTGCTTGGCGTTGAGCACCTCGTGCGGGACCTGGCGCTTCACGAGCAGCTTGGCCAGGTACTCCGACTTCTCCACGCTCGTGGTGCCGACCAGCACCGGCTGGCCGTTGGCGTGCTTCTCGGCGATGTCGTCGGCGACGGCCTCGAACTTCGCCTCCTCGGTCTTGTAGATCAGGTCCGGCTGGTCGGCACGGATCATCGGCTTGTTCGTCGGGATCGGGACGACGCCCAGCTTGTAGATCTGGTGCAGCTCCGCCGCCTCGGTCTGCGCGGTGCCGGTCATGCCCGACAGCTTCGTGTAGAGCCGGAAGTAGTTCTGCAGGGTGATGGTGGCGAGCGTCTGGTTCTCCGCCTGGACCTCCACCCCCTCCTTGGCCTCGATGGCCTGGTGCATGCCCTCGTTGTAGCGGCGGCCGGCCAGGACGCGGCCGGTGAACTCGTCGACGATGAAGACCTGCGCGTCGCGGACGATGTAGTCCTTGTCCTTCTTGAACAGCTCCTTGGCCTTGAGCGCGTTGTTCAGGTAGCCGACGAGCGGGGTGTTGGCGGCCTCGTAGAGGTTGTCGATGCCGAGCTGGTCCTCCACCAGCGTGACGCCCTCCTCCGTGACGCCGACCGTGCGCTTGCGCTCGTCCACCTCGTAGTGGATGTCCTTCTTGAGCATCGGCGCCATGCGCGCGAACTCCTGGTACCAGCGGGCGCTCTGCTCGGCCGGACCGGAGATGATCAGCGGGGTGCGGGCCTCGTCGATGAGGATCGAATCGGCCTCGTCGACGACGGCGAAGTTGTGGCCGCGCTGCACCATGTCCGCGGCGTTCCAGGCCATGTTGTCGCGCAGGTAG
>CAXTTN010000240.1:0-8732 GCA_964247105.1 uncultured Pseudonocardia sp. | reverse complement strand
ACGAACCGCAGGTAGGACGCCGAGTAGGCCTCCAGCGACTTGCGGATCTTCGCGCCGGTGCGCTCGGCCAGCATCATCTCCGCGTACCGCTTGCCGGCCACCATGAACAGCGAGCCGAAGCCCGCGGTGAGCAGGAACCACTGCGACAGCGGGATGCCGGTGGCCGCGCCGCCCGCGATCGCGCGGAGCAGGAAGCCGGACGCGACGATGCAGATGTCGAGCACGGGCTGGTGCTTGAGCCAGAAGCAGTAGGCGAGCTGCACCGCGATGTACACGGCCAGCACGACCAGCAGCTGCGTGCCGGCCAGCAGGCTCAGGGCCAGCGCCCCCAGCAGCAGCACCGTCGCGACCACGAGCGCCAGCGACACCGGCACGATCCCGGCCGCGATGGGCCGGTTGCGCTTGGTGGGGTGGGCGCGATCGGCCTCGACGTCGTTGGCGTCGTTGACGAGGTAGATGCCCGACGCGGCCAGCGAGAACGCCACGAACGCGACGGCGAGGTGGGCCGCGTTGCCACGGGTGAGGAAGTCGCCGGCCACGAACGGCGCCGCGAGCACGAGGACGTTCTTGACCCACTGCTTGGGCCGCATCGTCCGCAGCACCCCGCGCGCCACGCCGACGGGGGTGCGCGGCGGCACCGAAGCCGGGGTGGTGGGGATGTCGGTACTGGTCATGACCGGCCCTTTCGGGTCACGCGACGGGTCGCGAACGCGACGAGCGCGCCCAGGACCGACCCCGCGACGACGTCGCTGGGGTAGTGCACGCCCAGTACCAGCCGCGACACCGCCATCGGCGGCACGAGCACGGCGACGAGCGGCTTGCGGACCAGCGCGCCGAACAGCACGGCGGCCGCGGTGGTGGAGGTGGCGTGCGCCGAGGGGAAGCTCAGCCGGCTGGGCGTTCCGACCAGGACCCGCACGCGGGGGTCGTCCGGCCGGGGCCTGCGCACCACGCGCTTCACGCCGATGGACGCGCCGTGCGCGAGGGCCGTGCCCGCGGCGGCGGTGAGCCACTCGCGGCGTCGCGGACGGTCGACGACGGCGCCGATCACCCCGATGGCCAGCCACCCGGCCGCGTGCTCACCGAACAGCGACATCCCCCGGGCGACCTTCACGACCGAAGGCCCACCGGCCGCGCGCTGCACGGCCTCGAGCACCTGGACCTCGACCCCCGGGGGCGGCGGGACGTCCGCGACGAGGGGTGGGGCGGGACGGTCGAGAAGCTCGGCCACGATGCGGGGGCCCTCCATCGGGATCGCGGGCGGGCGGCACCCGCAGCTGGGACTGGCGCAGACGGCTCCCGATGCTACGCGCGGCCCCGGAGCCGACCCCGCCCCCTCCCGCGAGTCGACCGTCCGAGCACGCGGTGTTCGCCGTATGTGCTCACCGGGTGGGAGCGCGCCACGACACGCGGCGGGCCGGCGGGCCGGCGGGTGGGATGCCCGCCGGCCCACCCGTCAGCGGTGGCCGTACTCCTCCTCGAGGGCGTGCTCCGCGATGCGCGGGTCGCTCGCCGGGACCTCCTTGAGGGAGCTCAGAAGCGAGAGCAACCCGTCGGCCGTCCCGGTCCACCCACCGGACACGGTGACGCCCGACCCGAGCTGCCCCACGGCCCACGTCCACGGGCGACCGGGCGGGGTGTCGGTCTCGCCACCGGCGTCGACCTTCTCACCGACACCCTCGTCCACGAGGAACGTCACGCCACCCGCGGCGGCGAGCCGGTAGCCCGCCTCCGCCCCGGTCTTCACCGGGACGTTGGAACCGTCGCGTCCGGTGGCCGACAGGAGCACCTCCTGCGTGCCGTCGCTCACCCCGACGTACCAGACGGTCGCCGACGCCTGGACGCCGTAGGGCTTACCGGTCCGCCGGTGCACCAGCTCGGCGTTCGGCGCCGCTGCTGCGTCCCACGTCACCTGGTCCTTGTCCGTCCCGACGCCGCGCAGGAGAGCGCGGGCGTCCTTCAGCGGGCTGCCGTCGACCTCGGCGAGCCAGGACCGGCCCTTGTCGTCCTGCCACAGCCACCGGTGGAACTGGTCGGAGACGACGAACAGCCGGGCGGGGCGTCCGTCCACGGTGTCGTCGAGCACGGTGCCGGTCTCCGTGCCCGCCGTGTCCGTCGACGCCTCGAAGGGGCCGGTGACCGACAGCGTGCCCGTCACCCGGTCACCGGCCGTCTCCACGACGGACAACGACGGAGCGAGACAGGACGAGGTCCGCTCGGCCCGGGCGAACACGGTCGTCAGCGACCAGCCCGCGGGCAGTCCGGACGGCAGCAGCCGCACATCGGAGAGGCGCGGGTCGACCGCGACGGCGCTACCGGTGCCGCTGGGGGCCGTGCAGTGGAGCGCGCCGTCCGGTCCTACCGCGAGGGCCTGCGGGGTCACGACCCGGCTGATCGAGCTGTCCGGTGCGACGGCCGACACGACGACCGGCGCGGCGATCGCGGCGGCGGCGGCCACGGCGAGCACCGCGATCCTGCGCGGCCACACCGGCGACCGCCGGCGCGCGGGGACCGCGGTGTGCCGTTCGATGTCGACGCGTCCCCTCAGGACGGCGAGCCGCTCCGCGTCGGTGACGCCGGACGTCGGGATCACGCGCTCCGGATCAGCGACCGCGAGCAGGGCGAGGTCGTCTGTCAGGTCGGTCGAACGGTTCACCGGGAACCTCCGGTACGTGAGTCGGGCTGGGGGACGAGAGCGAACGGTCGAGGGCGGGACGGGGCCTGGCCGAGCAGACCCGTGAAGCGCTTGCGGGCCCGGTGCAACCGCACCCTGAGCGCTCCCGGGGAACAGCCGATGACCATCGCCGCCTCCTCCTGGGACAGCCCGTCCCAGGCCACGAGGGTGAGCAGTTCGCGGTCGGCCTCGGACATCCGGTGCAGGGCGGCGACCACAGAACCTTCCGTGTCGACGACATGGCCGACGGGGTCGGGGGCGGCCCGCCGCGGGTCGTGCTCACCGGTGGCGGCCACCCGGTCGGTGAGCGCCGTGCGGCGCCGCGCCGATCGCATCGCGTTGCCGCTGACGCCGCGGGCGACGCCGAGCAGCCACGGCAGCGCCGGCTCGGGCACGTCGTCCAGACGCCGCCAGGCGACGACGAACGTCTCGGCGACGACGTCGTCGACGTCACCGGGCAGGACGCGGCGTCGGGCGTACCTCAGGACGGCGTGGGCGTGGTCGCGCCACAGGGCGTCGAATCGTTCGTCGGGGGTCATCCTGATAGGCCCTCTTCCGCTCGACAGCAGGACACTCGGGAACTGTCCGGTTGCCGTCCGACGGTTACAGCGATGTCCGCGACGCCAGGATCGCCCGGTGTCCGACCGCGTGGGGAAGGGGGGTCAGAACCAGCGTTCGAGGACCAGCGCCACGCCGTCCTCGGCGTTGCTCGCCGTCACCTCGTCGGCCACGTCCTTCAGCGCCGGATGGGCGTTGCCCATCGCGACCCCGTGCCCGGCCCAGCGCAGCATCGCCAGGTCGTTGGGCATGTCCCCGAACGCGACGACGTCCGCGGCCGCGACCCCCAGCCGCGTGGCGACCTCCGCCAGGCCGGTGGCCTTGGTGACGCCGGCGGGAGAGATCTCGACGAGCCCGCGCGGGTGGGAGTAGGTGAGGTCGGCCAGGTGGCCGACGGCGGGGGCCAGCGCGGCCACCATCGCGGCGCTGCCCATCTCGGCGTTGCGGATGAGCATCTTGACGGCGGGCCGGTGCACCAGCGCCGACCGCGGCACGACGTGGTTGTCGCTGTCCGCCCAGGCGTGGACGTAGTCCGGCTCGGCCACGAAGTGGTCGCCCGACGCGCTCTCCCCGACGCCCTCCACGGCCAGGCGGCAGCCCGGCAACGTGTCGGTGATCACGGCGGCCAGCTCGGCGAGCGTGGCGGGGTCGAGCGTGCGGGACCACACCACGCGGTCCTCCGCGACGTCGTAGAGCACGCCGCCGTTGGCGCACACCGCGAGCCGCACCAGTGGCAGCTGCGCGACGATCGGCGGGATCCACCGCGGCGGGCGGCCGGTGACCAGCACGAACCCGACGCCGTCCGCCACCAGCCTGCCGATCACGCCGGCCGTGCGGGGCGTGACGAGATCGTCGGGGCTCAGCAGCGTGCCGTCGACGTCGGTGGCGACCAACCGGGGAGCCTGCACCCGCTCAGCGTGTCACAGGCGCACGGGCATCAGCAGCGACGTCGACCGCTCCGACGCCAGCACGAGCGGTGCGACCGGGCCGTCGAGGGAGAGCAGGAGCTGGCCGTCACCGCCCGCGTCGACGGCCTGGAGCAGGAACTCGCGGTTCACCCCGACCCCGCCCGGGGCGACCGTGACCGACCCGTCCGGCCCGACGGCCAGCTCCGTGACGGGGAACTCGACGCCGTCCTGCTCGCGCGTCGACGTGCGGGTGGGCGCGGCGGCCACGGCCGCCCGGAGCTCGGCCGCGTCGACCCTCGCGGTCCCGCTCGGCGTCCACCGGTCCCAGGGCAGGCGGCGGTGGTCGGGGTAGGCGTCGTCGAGCAGGGCGCCGCTGACCTCGGCGTCGCCCGCGCGGGCGGTGATCGTCCCGCCTCCCGTGACGAGCTCCACGAGATCGGCGCCGTCGAGCAGCGCCGCGATCTCGTCCGCCGGCGCCACGGGTACGACGGCCGCGAACGGGGCCCCACCCGGCGCGGGGACCGTGGCCCTGGCCAGCCGGTAGCGGTCGGTCGCGACGAGGGTGAGGCCGTCGGCGTCCCGGTCGAACAGGACGCTCGCGAGCACCGGCAGGTCCGGGTCCGAGCCCGCCGCGAAGCGGACGGCGCGCAGGGCGGCGGCGAGATCAGCGGCAGGGACGGTGACGGGCATGGGGCTCTCCGGGTTCGCGAGCAGCAGCGGGACCGTGGAGAGCACGTGCCGGGCGTCGGCCAACCCCTCCTCGAGGGCACGGACGTGCGCGGCCAGCACGGTGTCGACCGCATCCGGATCGTGCCGGCACGACAGCACGTCCCGGATCCCGGCGAGCGGCATCCCGGCCCGGCGCAGCGCCGCGACCAGCCGCGCCTGCGCCACCTGACCGGGCGCGTAGTAGCGGTAGCCGCTGGACGGGTCCACGTGAGCCGGGCACAGCAGCCCGGCGCCGTCGTAGAACCTCAGCGCGCTGACCGTCAGCCCCGACTCCCGGGACATCCGGCCGATCCCGCGCATGCCCTCCACGCCGTCGACCGTCGCGTCTCGACCTGGTCGAGGGTCAAGTCAGAGGATCGCGACCGCCACCACCAGGCCCAGCGCGACGTGGGCCACCGCCACCAGGTAGGCCTGCGGCACCGTGGTCTCGCCGGCCAGCACCGCGCCCATGTCGATGCCCGTCACCCACTCCAGCAGCCGCGCCGCCAGCACCTGGGCGACGATCCCGATCACGCCGAAGATCAGCGTGGTGAGCAGGCCGTCGAGCAGATCCCCGGACGACACGTAGATCGACATCACCACGATGAACGCGATGCCCAGCATCCCGGCGGCCGTGATGATCACCGCGTTCGGCTTGCCCTCGCGGACCTGCCGGTTGAGCGGGCCGGGCGTCGTCAGGTCCACGGCGTAGAAGCCCAGAAGCATCATCAGCACGCCGAGCACGGCGTAGAGCAGGATCGCGCCGATGCCGGTGCCGATCACGGCGCCATCCAGAGCGAGGGTCACGTAAACCTCCAGGTCACGAGGGGATGCGGTGGGGGACGAACGCCGCGCCGTCGTCGGTCACGAGCCCGACGGTCTCGCGGATGCCCAGGCCGGCCGACTCGTCGCCGACCACCCACGCGCCCAGCGCGGGCCGGAAGCCGTCGAACTCCGGAAGCGGGGAGAACAGCTGGTAGACGTAGCCCTCCTCGCCGTAGACGCCGGGGGTCTGCAGCTCGGAACCGGGCGAGACGATCGCGATGTTGGCGCCCTCGCGGCCCAGCCGCGGCTTGCGCACGTACTCGGTGAGCATCCCGGGCTGGTCGAGGTAGGCGGGCAGCAGGTTGGGGTGGCCGGGGTACATCTCCCACATCACGGCGAGCAGCGCCTTGTTGGAGAGGATCGCCTTCCAGAGCGGCTCCACCCACAGCGTCTCGGGCAGGCTGCGCAGCACGTGCTTGCCGAAGTCGTCGGTGAGCACCCACTCCCACGGGTACAGCTTGAACACCGCGGCCATCGGCGCCTCCTCGAGGTCGACGAAGCGGTCCAGCGCCGCGTCCCAGCCGATGTCCTCGATCGCGAGCCCGACGGTGTTGAGCCCGGCCTCGGCTGCGGTCTCCTGGATGTAGCCGACGGTGACGTGGTCCTCGCCGCTGGTGTCACCCGCGGACCACGTGAAGTAGACGTCGTCGCCGGGCAGCGTCGCCTTGATGTGCCTCCAGCGCTCGACGAGCTTCTCGTGGATCGAGTTCCACTGGTCGTCGTCGGCGTGGGTGTCCTTCAGCCAGTTCCACTGCAGGATCGACGCCTCGAGCAGCGTCGTGGGCGTGTCCGCGTTGTACTCCAGGAGCGCGGCCGGCCCGTCGCCGCCGTAGCGCAGGTCGAAACGCCCGTAGACGTGCGGGTCGCTCCGCTTCCAGGACGCCGCGACGCCCTCCCAGGCGTACTCGGGGATCGCGAAGTCGCGGAACCGCTCGGTCGTGACGACGTGGTCGACGGCCTCCAGGCACATCCCGTGCAGCACCTCGACGTCCGCCTCCAGCGACAGGACCTCGTCCATGGAGAACGTGTAGTGCACCGACTCGTCCCAGTAGGGCCGCGCCACGCCACCGTGGCCGCGGCCGGGCGCGCCGTAGACCATGCCCTGGTCCCGGACGGTCCGCTCCCAGCCGGGACGCGGCTCCCCCATGTGCCGTTCCATCTACGAACCGCTGCTGGAACCGCTGCTGGACGAGCCGAGCCCGCCGCGCGACACCGACGAGCTGCCGCCGGAGTCCGACGACCCGGCCGACGACGACTTGCCGCCCGAGACCGTCTTCCCCGACGACGTCGTGACGCGCGTGGTGTCGCGGGGCACGGTGGTGGTGCCGCCGGCGACGGGCTGCCCGATGCCGCCGCTGCCGCCGTAGTTGTAGTGGTACTGCCGCCCGCCGCCCCCGATGAAGATCGGGTAGAAGCCGCCGCCGCCGTAGTAGGGGGTGTTCGACGAGGCGGGCGTGACGCAGTTGGAGTCGTCGACGACCACGCCGTCGTCCCCCACGCACTTCGCCTGCACCTCGTCGTCACCCGCCTGCGAGACCGCGTACCCGATCGCGATCACCGCGACGATGCCGACGGTGACGCCGCCGCCGATCAGCAGGCGCTTGCGCTTGCGGCGCTTCTCCTCGGCTTCCTCGGCCTGCTGGGCCTCCGCCTCCTGCCGGCGACGTTCGGCCTGCTCACGGGCCTTCTGCTCGGCCAGCGTCGGCGGGCGGGGCGTGGTGGAGGACGGGTCCTGATAGGACATCGACCCTGGTAGCGCATGGAGCCCTGGTCACCGTCGGCCATTCGAGCCCCCCTCAGCTGCGTCGACCCGCCATTCGCCGACCCTGGGATCCGGATGGCCGACGCGCGGAACCGTACCGGTCCGAGCCCACCGGTCAAGCGCGGACGCTCACAGCACGCGGGCGACCGATGGCCGCGCGGACCCCACCCACCCCCGGACCGTCGTGTCAGGTCACGGCATGATGACGGTCGTCATGGACCAACTCCTCATGGCGCCGACGCCCGACTCCCCACGGGCCGTCCGGCGCGACACGGACGGAGCGGGACGACCCGAGGCTCCCCAGCCACCGCATCGGGCTCCCGCCACCGACCCGTCACCCGACCAGAGCCGCACCGTGCGCAGGATCGTCGCCGGTGTGGTGATCGGCGCGCTCACGATGTTCGGCGTGGCCACGCTGGACACGTTCGCGGGGGCCACGGTGCCGGTGCTGGGCACGTTCGCGGCGCTCCCCGTCGCCGACAACGGGCCCGAGGTCGTGGAGGTGCCCCCGCCGCCGTCGCAGCCGGGCACGTGTCTGAGCTGGTCACGGGCCGACGCCGCGGACGCCCAGGTGGTGGACTGCGCGCAGCCGCACCTGTTCGAGCAGTCCGGGTCGGTGGCGGTCACCGACCAGCCGGCGCTGCCCGACGACCAGCAGTGGCGCCAGCTCGTCAAGGAGCGGTGCACGCCGGTCGTCATGAAGTACCTGAACAACAAGTTCGACCCCGACGGCCGCTACCGCGTCGGCGCCCTCAAGCCGTCGGCCGCGAAGTGGACCGAGGGCGACCGCGAGCTGCGCTGCGGGCTGCAGAGCGCGTCCCAGTCCGGTGCGCTCTACCCGATCGCGGGCAGGGCCGCCGACGGCGACCAGGCCTCGGTGCAGCAGCCGGGCACCTGCCTGGCCATCGACGGCCGCGAGATCGGCGACCCGGTCGACTGCGCCAAACAGCACGCGGTCGAGACCGTCGGCGTCGTCGACGTCTCGAAGAAGTTCACCGGCGGCTTCCCGGCCGTGGCCGACCAGGACGCGTTCCTGCAGCCGGAGTGCGACAAGATCGCCGACACCTACGCGGGCAGCCCGGACGCGATCGCCCAGAAGAAGCTGACGGTCTACTGGGACAACATCACCCAGGACTCGTGGAACGCCGGCACCCGCAAGGTCAACTGCAACCTTGCGGCCCTGCTCCCCGACCGCAGCGGGTTCGCGCCGGTCACGGGCTCGGTCAAGGGAGACGTCGTCGCCGTGGGCAGCACCCCCGCACCGCCCGCGTCGGACACCCCGGATCCCGGCGTGCCC
>CAXTTN010000239.1:0-8748 GCA_964247105.1 uncultured Pseudonocardia sp. | reverse complement strand
ACGCGGATGTAGGTGATGACGCCGCGGTAGGTGTCGTAGACCGAGTCGAAGATCATGGCGCGCGCCGGGGCATCGGCGTCGCCGACCGGGGCCGGGGTGACCCGGACGACCTCGTCGAGCAGCTCGCCCACACCCAGGCCGGTCTTGGCGGAGACCCGCAGGACCTCGTCCGCGTCGCAGCCGACGATGTGGGCGATCTCCTTGGCGTAGCGATCGGGATCGGCCGCCGGCAGGTCGATCTTGTTGAGGACCGGGATGATCGTGAGGTCCTTCTCCATGGCCAGGTAGAGGTTCGCGAGCGTCTGGGCCTCGATCCCCTGCGCCGCGTCGACCAGGAGGATCGCGCCCTCGCACGCCTCCAGCGCCCGGCTGACCTCGTAGGTGAAGTCGACGTGGCCGGGGGTGTCGATCATGTGGAGCACGTGCTCCGTGTCGCCGACCTTCCACGGCAGCCGCACGTTCTGCGCCTTGATCGTGATGCCGCGCTCGCGCTCGATGTCCATCCGGTCGAGGTACTGGGCGCGCATGTCGCGTTCCGCGACGACGCCGGTGATCTGCAGCATGCGGTCGGCCAGCGTGGACTTGCCGTGGTCGATGTGGGCGATGATGCAGAAGTTCCGGATCAGCTCCGGCGGGGTGAACGTCTGGTCGGCGAACGAGCTCACGCAGCGATTCCTTCGGTGACGGGTGCTTCCATGGTCCCACGTGCGGCGACCGGCCCGGCCGAACGGGTGATGTGATCGGTTTCCCCACGTCGCACACGGGGAACACCCGCTCATGACGGAGTTGGAGCAGGAGACGGTTCTGACCGGACGCGGCGCGCTCGCGGAGGACCGGGCGCGGCAGCGCGAGCGGTTCGGCGGCGCGAAGATCGGCGCGGCGTTCTTCGGCTGGCTGGTGACGGTGGGCATGACGGTGCTGCTCTCGGCGGTCGCCGCCGGCGTCGGCGCGCTGGTCGGCAGCACCGTCCGGCTCGACCCGGCGGGCGCTGACGCGGCCACGGTGGGCCTGACCGGTGCGATCACCGTGCTCGTGGTGCTGGCGCTGGCCTACCTCACCGGCGGCTACGTCGCGGGGCGGCTGGCCCGCTTCGACGGCACCCGCAACGGGATCCTGACCTGGCTGGTCGGGATGATCGTCACGGTGCTGGCGGGCCTGGTCGCCGCCGCGGTCGGCACCAACTCCGAGCTGGTGGCGCAGCTGCGCCTGCCCGCCTTCCCCGGTGACCTCGCCACGCTGACGACGGGCGGGCTGATCGCGCTCGCGGTGCTGCTGGTCGTCACGCTGCTGGCCGCGGCGGCGGGCGGCCGGCTGGGCGAGCGGTTCCACCGTCGGGTGGAGCGCGTCACCGCCTCGTAAAAGTGATATCATCGCGATAGCGGCGCGCCGGTGTGACCGCATCCTGGAGAGGTGTTGCGATGTCCGTCACCCATGATCTCGAGCCGACCGCCGTGCGCATGCCCGATCCGGCCGTGCGCGAGCACTCCGCCAGCGGCGTCGGTGGATTCCTCGGGCTGGCGGTCGGCCTGGCGCTGGTCGTCGGCGGCGTCGTGGGCACGACGCTGGCCGACGGCCTTCTCGTGCCGGTCTCCGTGCTCGGCGTCCTCGCCGGCCTGGTCGTGCTGCGCGGGCTCACCACCGTCGCGCCCGGCCAGGCCAAGGTGTTGCAGTTCTTCGGCCGCTACGTCGGCACCGTGCGCACCGCCGGGTTGCGCTGGGTGAACCCCCTGTCGGTGCGGCGCGACGTCTCCACGCGGATCCGCAACCACGAGAGCGCCGTGCTGAAGGTCAACGACTTCGACGGCAACCCCATCGAGATCGCGGCGGTCGTCGTGTGGCAGGTGGAGGACACGGCCCGGGCGGTGTTCGAGGTCGACTCGTTCGTGGACTTCGTGCACACCCAGACCGAGACGGCCATCCGGCACATCGCCACCAGCTACCCCTACGACGAGCACACCGACGGCGTCCTGTCGCTCCGCGGCAACGCCGAGGAGATCACCGAGAAGCTGTCGGCGGAGATCGGGGTGCGGGTGGAGTCGGCGGGCGTGCGGATCGTCGAGTCGCGGCTCACCCACCTCGCCTACGCCCCCGAGATCGCCGGCGCGATGCTGCAGCGCCAGCAGGCCGGCGCCGTCGTCGCGGCGCGCGGCCGGATCGTCGAGGGTGCGGTGGGCATGGTCGAGATGGCACTGGACAAGCTCTCGGAGCGCGAGATCGTCGACCTCGACGAGGAGCGGAAGGCCGCGATGGTGAGCAACCTGCTCGTCGTCCTCTGCGGGGACCGCGCGACCCAGCCGATCGTGAACGCCGGCTCGCTGTACCACTGATGGCCGACCGCAAGGGCGTCCTGCTGCGGCTGGACCCCGCGGTGCACGACGCGCTGGCGCGCTGGGCGGCCGACGAGCTGCGCAGCACCAACGCCCAGATCGACTACCTCCTGCGGGCGGCGCTGGCCGAGGCGGGACGGCTCCCGAAGGAGGCCCGCCCGCCGCGGCCCCGGGGCCGCCCGCGGGCGGGCGGCTGAGATCGCACTGCCCACCCCGGAGCCCTGCACACCCCGTGACGTGCCACGCTGGACGGGCGTTCCGCACGTTTCGACCGGGCGACCCGAGGGGGACGACGGTGACGGCTCCGCCTCTACCCATCACCGCTGGATGCGCCCTGGTGGGCGGCGGCGTCGAGTGCCGGTGTCCCGAGGAGGCCGCGCAACTGACCCACCGCGAGATCGTGGAACGCGCCACCGACATGTTCGTATGGCAGCAGCGGGCCTCCGCCCACGGCCGGGCTGCGGCCCGCCGCGGGCTCGATGAGCTGCGTGAACACGCGCGCGACCGGGGCTCCGCCACCCTGGTCTCGGAGCTCCTCCGGCTCGGCATCATGTTGCGGCTGCTGGGCGACGATCCCGCGGACGCGGGCGAGGTCGACGCGATGCTCACGGAGTTCTCCGAGCTCGCCGAGGTCGACGGTGACGCCCGGCGGCTCGGCGAGGCCTCGGTCATGCGCGCCCACCGCACGATCACGTTCGGTGACGGGGAGAACGCTCTCGCCGACGCCGCCTCCGCGCTGGCCATCCTCACCGACATCACCGCGCCGAGCCCGGGCGAGGACGCGGCCGACTGGTCCCGGCTGCTGTCCCGCACGCTCAACGGCCTGGTGCTCGTGCTCCTCAAGCTCGGCTCCCACGAGCTGGCCGACGGCGTCTCCCAGCGCGCGATCGCCATCACCGAGTCGACGGGCAGCGCGATCGAGCGGCTCGTGCACCAGCTCAACCGGGTACGGCTGCAGCTGTCCTGGGCGCTGCGGCTGGAGCGCGGCGGCCGGGACGCGGCCGCGGCCACGCGGTTCCTCGGCGCCGCGCAGACCGCCCACGCCGCCGCCGAGCTGTGGAACACGGCGCTGGGGCGCACCGCGGAGAACCGGCGGTCGGCCGCCGCCGAGTGCTCCATCATCGGCTCGGCGTACGCGCTGGCCCGGCCCGAGGCGGGACACCTCGACCTGCTGCGGGGCCTGCACGACATGGCGCACTTCACCGAGGACCGCATCGTCCTCGCGATCGCCACGGCCCGCTGCCTGGTGGCGGCAGAGCGCCCCGCCGAGGCGGCCGCGGTGCTGACGCCGCTGCGCGACGAGCTCGTCGACGACACGTCGGAGGCGGTGCTGGCGCTGGCGCTGCACCGCGAGCTCGCCCGGGTCGACGGCATCGTCCGCGGCGAGCCCGAGCCCGCGGGGGCGACCGCCCGCTACACCGCGGCGCTGGAGGGGGAGCTGTGGGCGATGCGCCAGGCCCGCCTGACGGCGCTGCGCAACCACTCCGAGCACCAGCGGCGCAGCCTCGGGCACGGCGCCATCGCGGCCCAGGCCATGCAGGACCCGCTGACCGGCCTGCCCAACCGCCGGGCCCTGGACCTGCGGCTGGCCGAGGTGACGACGTCACCGTCGGGGCAGCCGTGCGCGGTCGCGCTCGTCGACGTCGACCGGTTCAAGGCCGTCAACGACGCCCACTCGCACGCCGCGGGCGACGCGGTCCTGCACACCGTGGCGTCCTGCCTGCGCACGGAGCTGCGCGGGCAGGACCTGGTGGCCCGCTACGGCGGTGACGAGTTCGTGGTCGTCATGCCGCGCACCCCGCTCCCCGTGGCGCAGGCCGCCCTCCGCCGCGCCGTGGACGCCGTCGCCGACCTCCCCCACGACGTCTCCGCGGGCGTCACGATCTCGGTCGGCGTGGTGCCCGCCCCGCTGGACGGGGAACCCGCCGCCGCGCTGGCCGCCGCCGACGCGGCGATGTACGCGGCCAAGCGCGAGGGCGGCAACACGGTCGTGGGCGGCGCGGCGCCGGGACCGGAGACCGGCGGCGCGCACCGCTCGCCCGCCCGAACGGGCCGCAACGGCCACGCCACGATCGCGGGCCCACTCCACCACTCGTCGTCGACGGACCGCTGACGTGGGCACCGCGGTCCACGGTCACCGTCACGCCAGCCGCGTCATCGCCACCGTGACCTCCAGCGCCGCCGACTCGCCGCCCGAGTAGATGCCCTTCAGCGGCGAGACGTCGGCGTAGTCGCGCCCCACCGCGACCCCGACGTGGCGGTGGCCGATCTCGATGTCGTTGGTCGGGTCGTGGCCCCACCAGCCGCCCGTCCAGGCCTCGATCCAGGCGTGGCTCTGCCCGCGGACGGTCTCCTTGATCTCGGTCTCGGCGCGCGGCAGCAGGTAGCCCGACACGTAGCGGGCCGGGATGCCCATCTCGCGCACCAGCAGCAGCGTCAGGTGCACGAAGTCCTGGCAGACGCCCTTGCGCGTCTCCCAGGCCTCCACGGCGTTGGTGTGCACGCCGGTCGTGCCCTGTTGGTACTCCAGGTGCTCGCGCACCCAGCGGCACGCGGCGAGCACGGCGTCGGCCGGTTCCTTGCCGCGCTTGAGGGCCTTCGCCGCCCGGGACAGGTCCCGGTCGCGCACGACGTAGTCGGTGAACCCCAGCATCTCGGTGTAGCGGTCGGTGACCGCCACGCTGCCGAGCTCCTCCCACGTCGCCGAGCGGGCCGGCGCCAGCGCGTCGGCCGTCTCGACCACGGACGTGCCGGTGACCGCCAGCTCCGTGTGCGGGGCGTGCAGGTCGAACGCCGTGACCGTGGTGCCCCAGTAGTCGGTGTAGCGATAGGAGCGCGTCGGAGGCGTGGTCTCGACGCGGCTGACGATCACGTTCTGCCGGTTGTCCGACCGCGGCGTGAGCCGCACCTCGTTGTAGGACTCGTGCACCGGCGCCGAGTAGGAGTACCCGGTCTCGTGGACGACCCTGATGCGCCAGCCCACGTCAGGACACCTCCGGGGCGGTCCACGCGACCCAGGGGGCGGCGTGGAAGTACTGTAGGGCAACCGCTTCGCCGACGTTGTGGATGCACTGCTGGAGCCCGATCAGCTGCGAGGACAGGTCGTCGAGCAGCTCCTCGGGGCGCAGGAACTCCAGCTCGGAGCGGGCCCGGCCGAGCAATCGCAGCGCCTCGGCCTTCGCCCCGATCCGGGCCGTCGGGCGCAGGTCGAGGTCGACGAGGCACGTCTCGGCCTGGCGCAGCGCGTGGAACACCGAGCGCGGGAAGAGCTTGTCCATCAGCAGGAACTGGACGACGCGCGTGGCGTCGAGGGCCCCGCGGTAGGTGCGCAGGTAGGTGTCGGCGGCGCCGGCGCTGCGCAGCACCGTCAGCCAGCCGGGACTCGACATGCGGTCCGACACCCGCGACAGCAACAGCCGCACGATCATGTCGACGCGCTCCACCGAGCGTCCGAGCAGGTAGAACCGCCAGCTGTCGTCGCGGCTCATCGTGGACGCGGCCAGCCCGGAGAACATCGCCGCTCGATCCTCCACATAGGAGAAGAACGCGTGCGGCCCCACCCAGCGGGCGTAGCGCTGCCGCTCGGGCAGGCCGTTCCAGGTGACGTTGAGGCACTCCCACATCTCCGACGACACGACCTCGCGCGCACCGCGGGCGTTCTCCCGGGCGCTCGACACCGACGACACGATCGACGCCGCGGTGTCGGGCGAGTACCCGACCAGCTCGGTGAGCGACCACGCGTCGAGCGTCTCGCCCTCGGGCGGCTCGACGCCGAGCACGCCGAGCAGGGTGCGCGCGGCCATGTCGGCGTCCACTGTGGCGTCCTCGAGCAGCTGGTGCACCGAGACGTCGAGGATGCGGGCGGTGTCGTCGGCGCGCTCGACGTAGCGGCCGATCCAGTACAGCGACTCGGCGTTGCGGGCCAGCACTACGCCTCCCCCGCCTGTTGCTGCTGCTGTTGCTGCTGCTGGCCCATCGTGAGCTCCGGCCCGTGCTCGGCGGCCGGCGAGGACGCCGGCGCGACGACGGCCAGGCCGCGGCCGCCCAGCTCCCGCTCGGCCTCCAGGTCGCGCTTGGCCGCCAGCACCCAGGTGTCCTTGCTGCCGCCGCCCTGGCTGGAGTTCACCACCAGGCTCCCCTCGGGCAGTGCGACGCGCGTGAGGCCGCCGGGGAGCACGAAGACGCTCTCGCCGTCGTTCACCGCGAACGGTCGCAGGTCGACGTGGCGCGGCACCAGCCGGTCGTCCACCTTGGTCGGCACCGTGGAGAGCTGCACGACGGGCTGGGCGATCCAGCCGCGCGGGTCGTCGCGGATGTCCCTGCGGGCGGACGCGAGCTGCCGCGCCGTCGCGTTCGGTCCGAAGAGGATGCCGTAGCCGCCGGAGCCCTCGACGGGCTTCAGCACGAGATCCTCGAGGTGGTCGAGCACGTGGGCCTTCTCGTCGTCGAGCCAGCAGCGGAACGTGTCCACATTGGGCAGCAGCGGCTTCTCGCCCAGGTAGTAGTCGATCATCTGGGGGACGTAGGTGTAGACGAGCTTGTCGTCGCCGACGCCGTTGCCGACGGCGTTGGCGATCACGACGTTGCCCGCGCGCGCCGCGTTGAGCACGCCCGCCACGCCGAGCACCGAGCTCGGGTTGAACTGCAGGGGATCGAGGAACTCGTCGTCGATGCGCCGGTAGATGACGTCCACCTGCTGCTGCCCCTCGGTGGTGCGCATGTAGACCATGTTGTCGCGGCAGAACAGGTCGCGGCCCTCGACCAGCTCCACGCCCATCTGCCGGGCCAGCAACGAGTGCTCGAAGTAGGCGGAGTTGTGGACGCCCGGCGTCAGCACGACGACGTTCGGGTCGGCCTCGTTCACCGAGGCCGCCGAGCGCAGGGCGCGCAGCAGGTGGGTGGAGTAGTCGCCGACCGCGCGCACCCGCTGGCGGGTGAACAGGTCGGGGAACACGCGCGCCATCGTGCGGCGGTTCTCCATGACGTACGACACGCCCGAGGGGTTGCGCAGGTTGTCCTCCAGCACGCGGAAGACGCCCTGCTCGTCGCGCACGAGGTCGATGCCCGCGACGTGGATGCGCACCCCGTTGGGCGGGACGAGCCCGGCCGCGGCGCGGTGGAAGTGCTCGCAGCTGGTGATCAGCCGGCGCGGCAGGACGCCGTCTCGGATGATCTCGGCGTCGCCGTAGATGTCGGCGAGGAACGCCTCCAACACCTTGACCCGCTGCACGATGCCCTTCTGCAGCCGCGTCCACTCCGCCGCCGAGATCACCCGGGGCACGATGTCGAGCGGGAACGGGCGCTCCTGCCCGGACAGGGAGAACGTGATCCCCTGGTCGACGTAGGCGCGGTCCAGGGCCTCCGAGCGCACCGCCAGGTCGGCCGCGGCGGTCGGCGCGATGGCGTCGTGCAGGGCGCGGTAGGGGCCGCGCACCGTGCCGTCGGCGGCGAACATCTCGTCGTAGGCGCCGGCGTGCGGGCGGTCGGGCTCGAAGTAGCCCGCGAAGAGCGCCGGGACCGCGGCATCCGCCGGCCCGGCGCCGTTCTGCTCGAGGTCGGCGTCCACCGCCCGTCGCTGCACCGCTCGCGCCACAGGGCCTCCTCGTCGTGGTCGTCCGGCGGGCCGCCGATCTCCGCGTATCCTCGCTCAACGGTCCTGGTCGCGACCAGCCGCGCGTGCTACAGGCGGGTAACGGCCGGGGGGATGCGAGGCCGGGCGCGAGCGGGCTGTAGCATGGACAGCCGAGCGCCCGGCGTGCTCGCACGATCCACCGCCGCCGGAGCACTGACACCCGGTAGCACCAGCGGCAAGAGGAACTCGAGGCATTCGCGTGGCCAACATCAAGTCCCAGATCAAGCGGGTCAAGACGAACGAGAAGGCCCGGCAGCGCAACAAGTCAGTGCGCTCGTCCGTGCGCACCGCGATCCGCCGCTTCCGCGAGGCCGCCGAGGCCGGCAACACCGAGAAGGCCGTCGAGCTGGAGCGCGCCGCGGCGAGGGCCCTGGACAAGGCGGCCAGCAAGGGCGTCATCCACAAGAACCAGGCGGCCAACCGCAAGTCGGCGATCGCCAAGCGCGCAGCCGCGCTGTAGCTCGCTCCGAGAGGCGCCGTCCGAGGTGGGCGGCGCCTTTCGCATGCCCGGCGGGGGCCGGCGCGCAGGTTCTGTGCGGAGCGCGCCCGCTGCAGCGGGCGCGGGACGGAGAAAGCGCGCGACGTCAGGCGAGGCGGGTGGCGCGCACGTTCTGTGCGGAGCACACCTGCTGCAGCAGGCGCGCGACACGGAAACGCGCGCACCACCAAGCGAGGCGGGCCGCGCGCACGTCCTGCGCGGAGCACACCCGCTGCAGCAGGCGCGCGACACGGAAACGCGCGCGACGTCAGGCGAGCCGGGCCGCGCGCGCGTCCTGCGCAGAGCACACC
>CAXTTN010000238.1:0-8837 GCA_964247105.1 uncultured Pseudonocardia sp. | reverse complement strand
AAGGGCAGTTCCAGCCCGCTGCGCAGGCCGGCATCCAAGATGGACGGGTCGCTGCTGCGGAATTCGATGTCGCGTGCCAGGCCGTCAATCACCAGCGAGACGCAGGCGTGGTCGGCGTCACCGGCACCCCTTTGTCGGGCGCGAGCAGCGAGGTCAGCAGGTGCGGGCCCAGGACGTGGGTGGCGAAGGCCAGCTCGTGGCCCTGCGCGGTGAGGATCCGTCGCGGCGGCAGCACCCCGGCGTTGTGGACGAGGACGTCGGGTGCGGCGGCGGCCAGCTCGGCCCCGGCGCGGCGCACGTCGTCGAGATCGGCGAGGTCGCAGAGCGACACGCGCAGGTCCGCGCCCGGCACCGCCGCCGCGACCAGCGCGCGGGCGGCCTCGCCGCGCCCCGCGTCCCGGACGACGAGGTGCACGGTGGCCCCCAGCCGGGCGAGCCCCTCGACCGTCGCCGTGCCCAGCCCCGCGCTCGCGCCGGTGACCAGCGCGACCCGGCCGCGCAGCGCGTCCGGGGCCGGATCCGAGCGGTCCCCGACGAAACCGGCGGAGCGCAGCAGGTAACCCAGGCGCGAGTAACCGGGGGCGATCGTCCGGTCCAGGACGGTGTCGAGCACGGACGTCAGCGTGGCCACCGGTCTAGCCTGCTCCCATGGGTAGATCCTCGCTCCTCGTGGGCACCTCCGACGGCACGCGGCTCGTGGGGCAGCGCTGGACGGCCGACGGCGAGGCCCGGGCGGCCGTCGTCCTCGTCCACGGGATGGGCGAGCACTCGCTGCGCTACGACCGGCTGGGCAAGGCGCTGGCCGCGGCCGGCATCGAGGTGCTGGCGGTGGACCAGCGCGGCCACGGCCGCACGGCGGCGATGGCCGGGCAGGCCCTGGGCGACCTGGGCGAACCCGGCTGGGACGGGCTGGTCGCCGACCTGGCGCTGGTGGTGCGCAGCACGCGCGGCGAGCGCCCGGAGATCCCGATCGTGGTGCTCGGGCACAGCATGGGCTCGTGGGTGGTGCAGCAGTACCTGCTCGACCACAGCGACGACGTCGTCGCCGCCGTGCTGTCGGGCACGGCCGCGCTGGACGAGGTCGCGGCGATCGTCGATCCCGGCAAGGAGCTCGACCTCACCGCGTTCAACGGGCCGTTCGCCCCGGCCCGCACCGACTACGACTGGCTCTCCCGCGACGAGCGCGAGGTGGACGACTACGTGGCCGAGCCGTTGTGCGGGTTCGGCCTCGACAGCGAGGGCGCCGCCTCTCTGTTCGCCGCCGCGCCGAAGCTGGCCGACCCGTCGTCGGTCCGCACCGGGCTGCCGGTGTACGTGATCGCCGGGAGTGCCGATCCCGTCAACGCGGGGATGGCCTGGCTGCGGCCCCTGCTGGACCGCTACGCCGCGGCGGGCGTCGACGTCACCACGAAGGTCTACGACGGCGGCCGCCACGAGATGTTCAACGAGACCAACCGCGACGAGGTGGTCGCCGACCTGATCGCCTGGCTGGACTCACACCTGCCCTGAGTGCCGCACGACGTGCACCTGCACCGAGCGCCCGTCCTCCGACAACCAGCCCTCGCGCTCGGCGTAGGCGGTCATCGCCGACCAGCGCTCCGCCCAGTCGGGCACGGCGGCCAGCAGGGAGGCGCGGGAACGCAGGACGGCGAGATCGAGCCAGGCGTTGTCGCCCTCGCCGATCTCGCCCGTGCCGGTCCGCTTCAGCGCCCTGCCCAGGGCGGTCGCGTCGAGGTCGGTCTCCAGGTGCAGGCGGGTGCAGTCGTCGGCGTCGCGGACCACCGCGCCGTCGGACTCGAAAGAGAGGATCACCCGCCCGATACTGCCTCAGAGCGAGGCCGTCGCGCTCACGACGACCGGTCAGCAGTGTCCGACCTCTGGGGTGAAAAGCTCGGGGCCCTTGTCGCCGAGCACCACTACTCCCCCCTTGACACAGTCCGTCTGATAGAAATAATAAGTTGCATCGAAAGAATACCTCAGGGTGTTACCAGCACTCACCTGCTGATACCCATCGTCGACGTACCCCTTCTTGAGCTTTGGGGTTGATTTTCTTGCGACGACACCGAGCTGGACGGTGGACGTCCCGGACTTCGGCGTGTAGGTGACCTCGATCGCACGCCCGCTCCCGTCGGCCTTGTTTGTCAGGTCGATCAGCTGACCAACCCCGTAGATCTCGGATGGCCGCACCGGGACGAGGATGCACACGGTTCCGGCCGCGTTGGTCGCACATCTTCTGTTGACCGTCGAGCCGGACGAGGTCGAGTCCACGCCCGAGGGGGCCCCTGCGGAGGCTGCGCCGGCCGCCAGCAGCGAAGCTGCGGTCACACTCACCACCCCGGCCAGCAGGCAGGTGACGGTGACGGCTCGATGGCGCCGAACGCCGGGCGTCTGGCCACTCACCGTGGGATGAGGCAATCTCTTCATGACGAATCCGTTCGATGTCGACGGGAACGCGCCTGGCTCGACGTCTCGACGCGCTGGTGTGCGAATGGCACGGTATGGCCGCGCCGTGGCCCGACAGCGGGCGCGACTTAGCGGGAACCGGGGCGGCGTTGCTCATGTCGTAGTCCGGGGGGCGCCGGCCCTGGGCCGGACGGGCGATCGCGGTGACGCAGCGTCGTTCCCGCCGGTGATCGGCCGGGCGCCGCGTCGACCGGGAAGACGCAGCTCATCGTCACGCGGAGCGACGAGCGGAGCACTCGCAGCGACCAGTGGCGGCAGGCCCGTCCGGGTGACATCCGATGAGCGGACGAGCAGCATCTGGCAGGTCGCAGCCGGGGGCGGGTAGGACTTCCGCCACACCTATTCACCCATCCGGAGGCCGACCGATCGTGGAACGACCCGCTCGCCAGCACTCGACCCGCCGCGGTTCGGCGAACCCGATCTCCGTCGCCGAGCTCGTCGTGCGGCACTCCGGTCCCCCCGTCCCGCCGGATGCCGTGCGGCCGGCGGGACCCCCGCTGTCGGTCGGCGCGCTGATGCGGCGGGAGGGCCGCTCCCGCCGCGCGTTCGACCGGCCGCTGGTGCCGCGCGGCCACTCCCGGCCGCCGGCGCCGCCCGCGCCGCCGCCCACCTACGGCGCCCGCAAGGCGACGGCGGCCACCGGCGCGCTGCTGGCGGCCACGGCCGTGCTCGGCACCGCCGTCCTCGACGACGCCGTCCGCCAGCCGCCCGCGAACGCCGACACGGGCAGCCCGCGTGCCACGACCGCCGGGCCGACGGCGAGCGGGCCGGCGGGTCCGGGCCGTCCTGCCGCGGGTCCGGTGTCGATCGCGTTCGCGGTGCCCCTCCAGCGCGCGTTCCCGCCCGACCTGGCCGGTGACCTGCCGATCGCCTCCGGCGCCGACCTCCGGGCCCTGGGCCTGCCGGCACCCTCCGCCACGTCGGCACCGGCGGTGTCCGGGCCGGTCGCGCCGGGCCCGGCGGCACCGGGCCGGCCGACACCTGTGGCAGCGCCGCCCGTGACCGTCCCGACCCCGCGGGTCGAGACACCGCCCGTCGCCGTCCCACCGGTGACCGTCCCGGGCCTCGCGCAGGGTCCCGGTGCGACGGTGTCGCCCGTGGCCGTCGCGCCCCCGCCGGTGTCGATCTCCACCGGGGGCGGCGGGGTGACGGTCGCCACCGGCGAGGGCGGCGTGACCACCCCGGACGTCGGCGTCGGCCCCGTCGCGGCCGGGCCGGTCGGCGTGACGCCCACCGGCGTCACGCTCCCGGACGTCGGGCTGTCCGAGGGCTCGGTGACGCTCTCCCCCGGCTCGACCCCCGGCGTCACGCTCCCGGGGGTCACGGTGTCGCCCACGACGCTGACCACGCCCGACCTCTCGGTCGGCGGCGCAGTCGTGGCCCTGCCCGACGTCGCGCTCCCGGCCCTGCAGGTGCCGTCGGTCCCGCTTCCGGCGGGGCCCACCGGTGCGTCCCACGCGGTCACGGGGCTCCTCGGCGGCGGCTCCTGACCAGGCCGACCGGGCCGACGGACGGTCACCGACGGCGCAGCGGAGCCCCGACGGCGTGCAGGTGGCGGAGGACGTCGGCGTAGGAGCGGCCCAGCGAGCAGGACTCGTAGGCGATGCCGTGCTCCTCGCAGAACGCCCGCACGATGGGCTGCGCGCGGCGCAGGTTGGGCCGCGGCATCGTCGGGAAGAGGTGGTGCTCGATCTGGTAGTTCAGCCCGCCGAGCGCGGCGTTGGCGCCGCGGCCGCCGACATCGCGCGAGGTCAGCACCTGGCGGCGGAGGAACTCGGTGGTGTCGCCCGCGCTCATCGTCGCCATGCCCTTGTGGTTCGGCGCGAACGAGCACCCCATGTACAGGCCCCACAGGCACTGGTGCACGACGACGAACGCGATCGCCTTCGGCCACGGCAGCACCACGAAGACGGCGCCGAAGTAGGCGACGAGGTGCCCGACGAGCAGGGCGCGTTCCAGTGCGGTGCGCCGCAACCGGCCGCGCACGGCCGCGTCGATGCCGGCCCAGTGCAGGGCGAAGCCCTCCAGCAGCAGGAGCGGGAAGAACAGGTAGGCCTGGTGGCCGGCCGTGAAGCGGTAGAGGGCACTGCGGCCGCGCGTCTGGCGGTCGGTGAAGGCGAGGATCGGGATGTCGAGGTCGGGGTCGTCGTCCTCGTGGTTGGGGTTGGCGTGGTGCCGGTTGTGCTTGCCCGTCCACCACCCGAAGCTCAGCCCGACCAGAGCGCCCATGGCGTAGCCGACGACGTCGTTCGCCCAGCGGCTGCGGAAGATCTGCTTGTGCCCGCCGTCGTGGCCGAGGAAGGCGAGGTGGGTGAACGCCACCGCGAGCAGGACCGCCACGCCGAGCTGCCACCACGAGTCGCCGACCATCGCGAAGAGCACCCAGATGCCCGCGAACGCCGCGAGGACGAGCGTCAGGGTGACGGCGTAGTAGCCGTAGCGACGACGCAGGAGACCGGCGTCCCGCACGGCCCGGGAGAGCTCGCGGTAGCCGCCGTCGAGCATGGTTGGAGCAGGGCCTGCCGGGGTCATCCGAGGCCTTCCGGTCTCATGTGATGGCGCACCGGGGTCTCGGGGCGATGCCACGTCGCGAGGGACGCGACTGCCTCGGATGCTACTCGGACCACCTCCGATCGGCACGACGACGACGAGGCCGGGAACCGACGGCCTGGGAGACTTCAGGGGTGGCGCGGTCGCGGTCGGGTGAGACCGTGCTGGAGCGTGCCGTGCGGATCTTCGAGGCGTTCGCGCCGGGCGACACGGCGCTGCAGGTCTCGGAGATCGCGCGCCGGGCCGGGCTGCCCCTCGCCACGGCGTCGCGCCTGGTGGCGGAGCTGGTTCGGCACGGGCTGCTGGCCCGCGACGCCGACCGCCGCGTGCGGCCCGGCGTGCGCATGTGGGAGCTGGCGCTGCGCGCGTCGCCGACGCTGAGCCTGCGCGAGGCGGCCATGCCGTTCCTGGAGGACCTGCACGCGGTGGTCGGCCACCACGCCCAGCTCGGGGTGCTCGACGGCGACGAGGTGCTGTTCGTCGAGCGGCTCTCCGCCCCCGGCGCAGTGATCAACTACACCAGGATCGCCGGACGGCTGCCGCTGCACGCGTCGTCGTCGGGCCTCGTGCTGCTCGCCCACGGGCCGCGTGAGCTGCAGGAGGAGGTGCTCGCCGGGCCGCTGCGGCGCTACACCGGTCAGACGATCACCGCGCCGGACCGGCTGCGGACCGCGCTGGCCGGTGTCCGCCGCGACGGCTACGCCTACTGCCCCGGCCACATCCACCCCGACGCGCTCGGCGTCGCGGTGCCCGTGCGGGACGGGCACGGGCAGGTCGTCGCCGCGGTGGCGGTGATCGTCCCGAACGACGAGCACGGGCGCACGGTCGTCCCCGCCCTCCGGGCAGCGGCCCGCGGGATCGGGAGATCTGCTCCCGTTCATTGAGAACCCGCTGGCCGCTGGGCCTGCGCGCCGCCACGCTCTGCTGATGGCCGACACGAACGTCGTGACGCTCGCCGTGACCGCGAAGCAGCCGGTCGCCGACGGCGTCGTCGCGCTGACACTGGCGCACCCGCGGGGCGCGCGGCTGCCCGACTGGACGCCGGGCGCACACATCGACCTCGTCCTGCCCGACGGCTCGGTGCGCCAGTACTCGCTGTGCGGCGACCGCTTCGACGCGTACTCCTACCGCGTCGGGGTGCTGCGCGAGGTCGACGGCCGCGGCGGCTCGGCGCTCGTCCACGACCGCCTGCGGGTGGGCGACCACGTCGGCGTGGGCGGCCCGCGCAACCAGTTCCCGCTGGTCCCCTCGCCGCGCTACCTGTTCGTGGCCGGCGGGATCGGCATCACCCCGCTGCTGCCGATGATCGCGCAGGCCCGGTCGCTCGGCGCGGGGTGGGAGCTCGTCTACGGCGGCAGGCGCCGGGCGTCGATGGCGTTCCTGGACGAGCTCGGCGACGGACCCGGCGACGGCCGCGTGCACCTCGTGCCCGAGGACGAGCTCGGCCTCATCGACCTCCCGGCCTGGCTGGAGGAGCCGCGGGCGGACGTCGCCGTCTACTGCTGCGGGCCGGGCCCGCTGCTCGACGCCGTCGAGCGGGCCTGCGCGCACTGGCCCCCGCACTCCCTGCACACCGAGCGTTTCGTGGCGAAGGAGCAGGGCGCGCCCGTCCGTTCCGGATCGTTCGACGTGCAGCTGGCCCGCACCGGCGTGACGGTGACGGTCACCCCCGACCGGTCGGTGCTCGACGCCGTGCGCTCCGCGGGCGTCGACGTGCTCTCCTCGTGCCGGCAGGGCACCTGCGGCACCTGCGAGACGGCCGTTCTCGCGGGCACCCCCGACCACCGCGACTCGATCCTCGCCGACGCCGACCGCGCGGCCGGCGACGGCATGTTCGTGTGCGTCTCACGTTCCATCGGCGACAGATTGGTGCTGGACCTGTGATCACCCTGCCGGCGACGGACGTCGACCCGTTCTCCCCCGAGATCCTCGAGGACCCCCTGCCCTTCCAGGCGCACCTGCGCGACGCCGGGCCGGTCGTGCACCTGACCCGCTACGACACCTACGCGATGGCCCGCTACGAGCAGGTGCACGCGGCGCTGGTGAACTGGCAGGGCTTCCAGTCGGGGGCGGGCGTGGGGCTGTCGAACTTCCGCACCGAGAAGCCGTGGCGCCCACCCAGCCTGCTGCTGGAGGCCGACCCGCCGCGCCACGACGCCCCGCGCCGCGTGCTTCTCTCCGTCCTCGGCCCCCGCCGGCTGCGCCGGCTGCGAGCGCAGTGGTTCGCCGACGCCGAGAAGCTCGTCGACGAGGTGCTGGCCGCGGGCCCCGAGATCGACGCGGTGCCCGCACTGGCCGAGGCGTTCCCGCTGCGCGTCTTCCCCGACGCCGTCGGCATCCCCGCCGAGGGGCGCGAGAACCTGCTCCCCTACGGCAACTTCCTGTTCAACGCGTTCGGACCGCACAACGACCTCGTCGCCGGGGGCGTCCCGGACGCGGCCCGGCTCGGGGCGTGGGTCGACGAGCAGTGCCGGCGCGAGGCGCTCGCGCCGGGCGGGTTCGGCGCGCAGATCTGGGCCGCGGCCGACCGGCGCGAGATCACCGCGGAGCAGGCGCCACTGGTGGTGCGCTCGCTGCTCTCGGCCGGTGTCGACACGACCGTCCACGGCCTCGCCGCTGTGCTGTACGCGTTCGCGACCCACCCCGAGCAGTGGCGACGCCTGCGCGCGGCACCGCGCCTCGCGCGCGTGGCGTTCGACGAGGCCGTGCGGTGGGGGGCGCCGGTGCAGACGTTCTTCCGCACCGCCACCACGGAGATCCGCGTGGCCGACACGGTGATCCCGGACGGGCGGAAGATCCTCATGTTCCTGGGTGCCGCGAACCGCGACCCCCGGCACTGGACCGACCCCGACGCGTTCGACCTGACCCGCGACCCGTCCGGCCACGTCGGCTTCGGCATGGGCATCCACCAGTGCGCCGGCCAGCACGTGGCACGGCTGGAGTCCGAGGCGCTGCTCACGGCGCTGGCCCGGCGGGTGGAGACGATCGAGATCAGCGGGCCGGCGCGGCGACACCACAACAACACCCTCCGTGCCTGGGGCTCCCTGCCGATGCGCCTCACCAGGGCCGGCCGGACGCGGTCGGGGCGGTAGGACCGATCTACGGGCCGGACGGTGTACGCCACGCCGACCGAGGCGGCCGAGGGCGTGAACCCGCGAATCCGCCGCGCGGTCACGGCACGCGGACTGCAACGCCGTGACGGTGTCGATCAGCGTGGTGTCCGACAACACAGGCGGGTCGGTGGTGATGTGCTCGAGCGGGCACCGCCCGGCGCGGGCGTCCCAGGACGGGTCGTCGGCGAGCGGGGGTCGTCGGGCAGGGGCTCCTCGGGTCCGCCGGGATCGCGGCGGACCAGGTCGGCGAGCTGGGCGTCCCAGGCCTCGCCGGACACCTCCCAGGGCGGGAGGCCGTCCAGCCTGCTAGGGAACATACGTTCGATTCCATCGACCTGAACTGCGGCCCGCAGGGAAGCGTGGGCGATGCGCCTCGCGGCGTCGACCCGAGTCCTCGGCGCGTCGGGGCCGCGTGATCGACAACTGGGAGGGGCGATGGCGGTACCCGATCAGGAGCGAGTAGGGTTCTCCTCAAGGTCGTCGGTTTCGGTTGTCGTGTCATGCACGCCCGCAGGGACAAGATGGTGGGCGAGGATTGACGTCACAAGGACGCCGGTCGCAGCCCACCGGGTCGGCCGGGATCCGCACAGTGCGGAACCCAATCTGCATTCAGGAGTACATCGCAATGGCACAGGGCACCGTGAAGTGGTTCAACGGCGAGAAGGGCTTCGGCTTCATCTCGGTCGACGGGGGCGGCGCTGACGTCTTCGT
>CAXTTN010000237.1:0-8876 GCA_964247105.1 uncultured Pseudonocardia sp. | reverse complement strand
GTTGGCGGCGTCGTCGGCCTCGGGATCGAAGAACGGCGGCTGCAGGATCGCGGCGGGGAAGACGATCTCGTTCATCCGCGGGTGGTAGTAGGCGTTGACGGTCTGCGGGGTCATCAGCCACTCGGTGCGGTCGATCGGCTTGCCGATCTTCGCCAGCTCGTGGGCGAACGACCACTCGCCGGCGCGCCGGACGTTGCCGAGCAGGTCGCCGCGCTTCACCTCCAGCGTCGAGTAGTCCTTCCACACGTCGGGGTAGCCGATCTTGGGCGTGAACCGGTCCAGCTTCTCCAGCGCTCGCTCGCGGGTGGCCGGGCTCATCCAGTCGAGCGTGGAGATGCTCTGCCGGTAGGCCTCCACGAGGTTGGCGACGAGCGTGACCATCCGCTCCTTGCTCGACGCCGGGAAGTGCCGCTCCACGTACAGCTTGCCGACGACCTCGCCCAGCGCGCCCTCGACCAGCCCGACGCCGCGCTTCCACCGCTCGCGCAGCACCGGGGTGCCCGACAGCGTGCGGCCGTAGAACGCGAAATCCTGCTCCACGATCTCCGCGGTCAGGTGGTCGGCGCACGCCGACGCCGTGCGGATCGCGAGCCACGCCTGCCACTGCTCGAGCGGACGCTGTGCCCACAGCTCGGCCGCCGCGGCGACGAAGCTGGGCTGCCGCACGACGACCTCGTCGAACGCGCCGGCGGGGGCTTCGAGGGCCGCCAGCCACGTGTCCCAGTCGAAGCCCGGGGCGTGCTCGCGCAGCTCCGGCTGCGTCATGAGCGTGTAGGTCTTCTCGGCGTCGCGGCTCGTCACCCGGTCCCAGGAGGCCGCGGCGAGCGCCGTCTCCAGGTCCATGACGGTGGCGGCGAGCCCGGCGGGATCGGGCAGGCCGACCAGCTCGGCCAGGCGCGTCAGGTGCGCGACGTAGGCGGTGCGGATCTCGGCGTAGGACTCCTCGCGGTAATACGACTCGTCGGGCAGCCCGAGCCCGGACTGCGACAGGTGCACCAGGTAGCGCGACGGGTCCTTGGAGTCGGTGCTGACGTAGGTGCCGAACAGCGAGACGCGCTCCTCGCGCTGGCGCCGCCCGAGCACCGCGGCGAGCGCGGCGCGGTCGCCGGCGGCGGCCACCTCGTCGAGCAGCGGCTGCAGCGGCGTGGTCCCGAGCGCCTCGACGGTCTCGGTGTCCATGAACGAGGCGTAGAGGTCGGCGACCTGCTGCGCCTCCGGCCCCGCCTCCTCGATGATCTCCCGCACGTGCTGCTCCGCACGGTCGCGCAGCACGCGGAACGCGCCGTCCTGCGCGCGGTCCTCGGGGATCTCGTAGGTGCTGAGCCAGGCCCCGTTGACGTAGGCGTACAGGTCGTCCTGCGGGCGGATGGCGGCGTCGACCCATTCCAGGTCGAGGCCGCTGCGCCGGTTCTGCGTCGAGGTCATGGCTCCATCCTGCCCCACTCGGCCGGGTTCGATGCCCGGTCGCGGTGATCCGCCCGAGGGGCTCACGACGCGGTGACGAGGTGCCCGTGGGCCCGGACCTCGGCGAACCCGCCGGCCTGCGCGAGGTCGCGCCCGATCCCCCGAAGCGTCGCCGGTACCGAGCTTCGCCGGACCGGACACGTTCGCCCGGCTGCCGCGCCTGTCCGACCTCCCCCCGCGCCGACGTGGCCGTGCTCGGCGCCCTCAGTCCTACCGGCCCGTCGTCGAGGTGGCGCCGACGTACGACCACGCAGAGCTGACGGCCCCGTCCGCGGTCGACGCCGTGTTCCTGGGGATGTTCGCCTCAGGCTGAGCCGCGCCGCATCAGGGCCTCCAGGCGCTCCTGCATCTCGTCGAGGCGGGCCTGCAGCAGGGCCATCTCCGCCGACAGCAGCGCGACATCGTCGGCGGGGCCCCCGGGCTCGGCGTCGGGCGCGTCCCCGGTGACCGGGACGCCCGCGAGCCGGGCGAACGTGGCCGTGTCGACCCGCGGCCGCGTCCCGCCGCACGACGGGCACGTCGGCAGCAGCCGCCGCCAGCCGACCCGGCCCGCACCGGAGTCGGTGAACCCGGTGGCCGGGCGCCCGCAGCCGCAGCGGCCGAGCCGCACCGACCGCACGCGCTGGCGGGCGTAGCGGACGCCGCGCTCGTAGCGCCGGTACCGGCCCGACGCCGCGACGTGCAGCAGCACCGCGTCCCGGTGCTCCGGCTCGCAGGCGAGATCGCGGGCCGCCCCGATGTCGTGGAAGCAGTAGAAGCCGCAGTCACACCAGCGCGACGGGCAGCTGTGCCGGCCGCCCTGCACGCAGATCGCGTCGTCGACCGCGCGGTAGACGTGGCCGCGCCCGACGGTGACGCCGCTGAACCCGGCTCGCGAACCGTCGGCCGACAGCATCGGGTGGGCCAGCTTGAACCCGCCCAGCGGCTGATCGGAGTGTTCGAGGCGGCGCTCGGACCGCCAGGCCACGGATCAGACCCGGACGGGCAGCTCGACGGGCTCGGGCTCGGCTCGCTCCTCCACCGCCACGACCGGCTGTTCGATCTTCTCGTCGGCCTCCGGATCGGATGCGTAACCCTCGGCGAGTTTCCTGCCCAGCTGCATGATGCCTCCCGCGGCCGACGACGTCCCGTGATCCAGCGTGAGCCGCGATCCGGGATGTGTCCAGCGGCTGGTCAGGTGGTGGTGGCCCACATCGCGGCGTGGCGGGCCTTCAGCGCCGTGTCCTTGTTGACCGGGTCGTGTGCTCCGGTGGGCTGAACGTCCGCGCCGATGGCGATGGTGTTGATCGTGCCGACCATCCGGACGAGATGGGCGAGCCTGGCCTCGTGGCGATCGACGGGCTGGGCTCCGTCGACGAGATCCAGCGTGCGATCCACCCACATCGACTCGGCGTGCAGGCCGGCCCGCTCCAGGACGTCGCGCAGGCGACCGCGCAGCCGCCGTGGATCCAGGTCGCACCACGTGGCGAGCGTGGCCGCGCCGAGGGGGAACAGCCGGTTGCGATCGCGCAGGTAGATCAGCTCCAGGGCGTACCCGTGGCTGTAGGCGCAGTAGGAACAGCCGTTGCGCAGCGAGATCGCGATACAGGCGAGGTGCGTGCGGACCGAGCCCAGCACGTACTGGGTGACGAGGAAGCGTGGCATGTTCGCGGCGAACCACGCGATCGCCCGCCGCGATCCCATCCGCTCGACGATCGCGGGGACCATCCCCGGCGTGAATCCCCACATCCGATGGCATGCGGCAGCAAGCATGGTGACCACCAAGCCGTCCGACGAAGCCATCGTGCCTCTCACTCCCAGTGATCGGAAGGCTACCGGAACGGTCGGGCGGGGGAACACGCGGTCCACCCGGGCGCGGGCCGAACGCGTCACCGGATGCGCCGAGCGATTCCCGGCGTCGCGGTCCGTGCCGGCTGCCGTCCGCGGCTGTCGCCGGCCACCACATCCCGTCACCGCGGGAGCGACGGCCCGGCGTTCACGATCGTGACGTCCCGGATCGCCGACGTCTCCACCGTCCTGGCTGCTCGACGGGGGTACGCGGGCCGGCGACGAAAGGTGGCCCGACCCGTTCCGCCACGCCGCGGGTGCTCCGGTTCCTAACCTCCGTCGCCATGCCCCCTTCATCTCCTCCGGTCCCTGCCGGCCCCGGGTACGAGGTCACGCCCGCGGCGCTCGCCGAGGCGGCGCGCGGCGTCGAGGACGTGCTGGGGGAGTTGCGCTCCCTGGGCATCGGGGTCGGACGGGCCGAGGTCGGCCGTGGCGTGGAGGTGCTCGTGGCGGGCACGGGACCGGTCGGCCACGCGGGTCTCGGTGGGGCGTTCGCGGCGTTCTGCTCGCGGTGGGAGTGGGGCGTCCGGGCGCTCGTGCAGGCGGGCCGGGAGATGGCCGACGGCCTCGACGCGGCCGCTGCGGCCTACGCCGGTGTGGACCGCCACCAGGGAGAGCTCCTCGAGCGGATCCGCCCCGGGGCGGAGCCGTCGTGGCGCGACGTCGCCGGGTCGGTGGTGGACACCTGGACGGCGGTCGGCCAGGACGTGTCCGCGCACTCGGTACCGGGCGCGCTGGCGCGTGCCCTCGACGGCGCCGACCCGGTGCAGGGCCTGCTCGACGACCTGGCCGGCCTCCACGAGATCGTCGAGTAGCGATGCCCGTCGAGAGCGGGGTTGGCAGCACCGAGGACGCCCGCGCGCTGGTGCCGGGGGACGTGGCCGCGATGCGGGCCACGGCGGCGCACCTGCGCGCCCTCTCCACCGCGTTCGGCCGTACCGCCGGCGGGCTGGCCGGCGCCGACGTCGGGAGCTGGAGCGGCGCGGCGGCCGACGCCTTCCGGGGCCGGTTCGGGGGTGCGGCCGGGCGGTGGGTCGCCGCCGCCGAGGCGTTCGGGTACGCCGCCACCGCCTGGGAGGGCTACGCGCGGGTCGTGGAGTGGGCGCAGGGCCGCGCCGCCGAGGCCGCGGCAACCGGGCCGGCGCTGCCGCCCGCCGCCGACCCGGGTGCCACCGCCGTCGAGCGGGCCGGCGCCCTGCTGGCCGAAGCCCGCCGGCAGCGGGACGCCGCGGGCGATGAAGCCGCCCGCGCGATCGCCGCGGCCGCCGCCGCCGCGCCCGACCCGCCCGCGGCCTGGGAGCGGATCGGTGCGGAGGCCGCCGACGGCATCGACGCCGGCGTGACCGAGGGCGCCCACCTGATGGGCGGGCTCGCCGAGGGCACGATCGCGCTCGTCGCCGCGGCCGGGGCGCTGAACCCGGCCGACCCCCGCAACGCCGCCCGTCCCGCCGCCTACGTCGGGACCGTCTCGACCGCCGTCGCCGGGCTGGTGACCGACGTCCTCCATCCGGTCCGGGCGCTCGGCGCGTTCGTCGGGCCGGGCTGGGGATCGGATCCGGCCGCGGCGGCGGGGCGGGCGATCCCGCGGATCGCCGCGGCCGCGGCGGTGGGCGGCGTGGCCCGTTCCGCGGTCGGTCGCCCGACCGTGCCGGTGCCGATGGGCTTCACCGGGCCCGCCGAGTTCGCCCGTTTCGGCTCCCGGCTGCACGACGGTCTCGCCCGGGCCGGGTACCCCGGCACCGACGCGGCGATGCAGGGCAGCTCGGCGACGGGCCGCAGCTTCCGCACCGGGGAGGGCTTCGACCAGGGCCGCACCAGCGACTACGACGTCGCGCTCGGCGGCTCGGAGCTGTTCGACGCCGCCCGGTCGGCCGGGATCGGGCTGCGGTCCGGCGGCACCCGCACCGGTCCGCTGGGCGCCGTGGACGTGGAAGGCCTCGGCCTGACGGGAGTGCGGGAGGAGCTGATGGAGATGATGGGCCGCAAGGTCGAGTTCATGATCTACCGCGACATCGCCGACGCGTTCGCGCGGAGTCCGAGCATGGGGGTCCCGGGACCGTGAAGACGTTCGATCTCTACGGCACGGGGTCGATGACCGCCGTCGAGCTCCGCGATCGGCTCGCACCGCTGCTGGGCGTCGCGTTCGAGGAGCGCGAGAGCCTCTACTGGGGCGTCTACCACTGTGCGGGCGAGCATTTCCGGATCCTCACCAACGTCCACGAGGATCCCGACGAACTGCCCTATCCCGACGTCGCCGACGTCCCGGTGCTGCTCGAGGTGAACGAGCCGGAGCGCCCCGACGAGCTCCGGGCGCTCCTCACGTCCGTTCCGGGGCTGGTGCTGGTGCGGCGCCGGGAGGTCTGAGGTCGGCGAGCAGCGTGTCGAGAACGCGTTCCTCCTCTCGACGGCCCGGCCGGCCGACGCGATGGCCGCGCCAGCTCCGGGGCCCGCGGCGGTGAGGTGCTCGGCGAGCAACAGCGTGGCGTGGCCGTCGGTGCCGCTCTCGGGCGTGCGGACGTCGGTGAGGTCGTCGAGCGGATCGACCATGGCGATGCCCTCGGCCCGCACCTCGGCCACCAGCCCGGTGAGCTCGGTGATCCGGCTGGTGAGCGCGTGCCGCCGGCCGGTGCGGTAGGCGGGCAGCGCCTCGGCTCGGACTTCGCGGCGGGGATCGTCCTGTGCACCGCAGTGGAGCCGCGTCATCTCGGTGGCGTGTCTGGGCTCTGCCGCTCCCGGTCCTGTGGTGACTCCCGTTCGTTGCTGTCGGTCAGGCGGGGCCGCCCCGGTACGGCCCCGCGCGGCGGGAGTCGAGCGTCGTCACCGTGGCCTCGGGACGGGGTCGCTGGTGCCGCCGGAGCCACTCCGCGAACTCGGGCGCCGGGGTCGGGCGCAGGTAGAGGTAGCCCTGTGCGGCGTCGACCCCGACCGTCCTCAGGAACGCCTGCTGGTCGAGCCGTTCCACGCCCTCGGCGACGACCTGCAGCCCGAGCCGCGCCGCCATCTGCACGATCCCACCCACGACGGCCTCGTCGGCCGCCCGGCTCGCGTCCCCCAGGATGAACGATTTGTCGATCTTCACGATGCTCAGCGGCAGGGTGTGCAGCGTGGTCAGAGCCGAGTAGCCGGTGCCGAAGTCGTCGATCGCGACGGCCACGTCGATCGCCACGAGCGCGTCGAGCGCGAGCCGGATCGCCGGTGAGTCCAGCACCATGGACTCGGTGATCTCCAGCACCAGCTGTTTCGGCCCGAGCCCGAACCGGGCCGTGCAGTCGCGGACGGTGTCCAGGAAGCCGGGGTCGGCCAGCTGGGCGGCGGACACGTTCACGTGCAGGGCGAGCGCCTGCGGCCACCCGCGGGCCTCCGCGCAGGCGCTGCGAAGCACGAAGGCGCCGATGTCGATGATGGCGCCGGTGTGCTCGGCGGTGGGGATGAACTCGGCCGGGCCGAGCAGGCCCCGGGTGGGGTGCTGCCAGCGGACGAGGGCCTCCGCCGCGACGCAGTGGCCGTCGGCCACCGACATCACCGGCTGGTAGTGCACGACGAGCTGGCCGGCGGCGGCCGCGACGGCCAGCTCGGCCTCGAAGGTGGTGGGGCCGTCGTCCCGCAGCAGGCCGGGATCGAAGACCTGCACGCGGTTCTTGCCCCTGGCCTTCGCCGCGTACATCGCGATGTCGGCCTGCTGCATGAGCAGCTCGGCCGTCGAACCCGCGGTGGCGAACGCCAGGCCGACGCTCGCGCCCACCTGCGCCACGTGCCCCCGCAGCGCGACCGGCGTCGACACCAGCTCGACAAGGCGCTGGCCGGTGGTGTCCGCGCCGTCGTCGGCGTGGGGCATCAGGACGGCGAACTCGTCACCGCCCAGCCGGGCGCACAGGTCGCCGGAACGCACCGCGCTGCGCAGGCGGGACGCGACGTAGCGCAGCAGCTCGTCGCCCGCGGCGTTCCCGAGGCCGTCGTTGACGATCTTGAAGTCGTCCAGGTCGAGGAACATCAGGGCGAGCCGTGGGTCCGGTCCGGCCAGGGCCGCGTCGAACGCCCTGGTGAACGCCGCGCGGTTGGCCAGCCCGGTGAGGGCGTCGGTGCTGGCCTGGGTCGTGAGGTCCTGGTGGGCGTCGCTGGTGTTCAGGGCCAGCACCACCACGTTCATCAGCGACTGGGCGGCCACGACCACGTCCTCGGCCAGCTTGCCCGGCGCCGTGAGCAGGATCCAGCTCTCGTGCTGCAGCGGCATCCGGATGCCCAGCCACCGGCCGTCGTGGCCGGTGCCCACGGTGGTGATGGCGTCGCCCGAGGGATCGACACCGGTGGTCGCGTAGAGGTCCGAGTACCGGACGACCGCCGGAGCGGCCGCCGCCCCGGCGCGGTTGATCACCGTCAACCCGTCCGGGGTGCCCCGGGCCGTGACGGCCGCCAGGCCCGGCGTCGCGTCGCACAGCGCGACCAGGCACTCGTACGAACGCGAGCGGATCATCTCGTGGTCGACGAGACCGACCAGCCGGCTGCCGAGCCGGAGCAGCGCCGCATCGCGGAGCCGGGCCTGCTCGCGGTCGTGGAGGCTGCGGGCCAGGAACGCGCTGACGCCGGCGATGAGGAAGGTCTCGGTGAGGTACCCGGCGAGGGCGTTCCCCGTGCCGTCGGGAAGCGGGAGCGCGTGGAGGAGCTCCCACAACGGCAGCGAGAGCAGCGAGCCCGCCGCGAAGCCGAGCGCGTAGAGCAGCAGGCGACGCGGCGTGCCGTAGAGCCCGCGGAAGAACACCGCGGGGATGACGCAGATGAAGACGCCCGCCGGATGCGGCCCGCAGGCCGAGGCGACCGTGATCGCGACGACGTCCACGACGTCGACGGCGGCGGGCGCGCGGCCGGTGACGTACCGGGCCGTCCAGGACGCGACGAGCCCGGCCACCGCGGCGACGCCCAGCGGCAGGGTCGACGGACCCGGTGACGTGACGATGCCGAGCCCGACGATGGCCACCGTGACGAGGGCGGCCAGCCAGAACAGCCAGCGCGTCTGTTGCACCAACCCCTCCGGGCGACGCAGTGCCCGTGCCGAACCCATCGGACGAGGGTTGGGCACGCGTGAGCGCGCTGTCCATGACACGACCGGGTGTTCACACCTGCGAACAGTTCGGGCGGTCACGGAACCCGGCCCGCCGCGGGTCCGTCTGTGCACGCATGACTCTCCGACTCCCCCCGATGCGGCCCCTCGGCCCGGCCCGCATCAGCCGCGACCCTCTCGATGCCCACCCCGCCTACGCGGCCCTGCTCGCCGACGCCGCCGCGACGGGCTGCTGCCCGGTGTGGGTGGACGGGCGTGGGGTGGAGCGGCTCCAGCCGCCCGAGGACGCCCAGGCCGTCGTCGCGGCGATCGTCCGGCGCGATCCGGCGGGCTTCCTCGCCGACCACTGGCCGCAGAACTGCCCGACCTGCGGGTGCCGCGACGGGTTCGCGACCTTCACCGGCCTCGCACCCCCGACGGCACCGGGCTGGGAGCCGTTGGCGGCCGCGTCCACGTCCCAGCACGCCGGGCGGCGCGCGCACCTCGCGATCGTGCCCGCGGCGCGTCCGGCCGATGCCGTCGCCGTCCT
>CAXTTN010000236.1:0-8909 GCA_964247105.1 uncultured Pseudonocardia sp. | reverse complement strand
GCCCGACGTGCCCGGTGAGCAGCGCGAGGTTGATCAGCGCGAACACGTAGTCGGCCGCGTTGTGGTGCTCGGTGATGCCGAGCGTCCAGCAGATCTGGGCGCGGTCGGCCCGGGCGTAGGCGTGCGCCAGCTCCTCGATCAGCGCGGCGTCGACACCGGTGATCTCGGACGCACGCTCCAGGGTGTACGGCTCGACGGAGGCGCGGTACTCCTCGAACCGGCTGGTGGCGCGGGAGACGAACGTCTCGTTCACCAGCCCGGCGTGGATGATCTCCCGACCGATGGCGTTGGCCAGCGCGATGTCGGTGCCCACGTCGAGGCCCAGCCAGGCGTCGGCCCACTGCGCGGTGGACGTGCGGCGCGGATCGACGGAGTACATGCGGGCGCCGTTCCTCAGCCCCTGGAGCACGTGGTGGAAGAAGATCGGGTGGGTCTCACGCGCGTTGGAGCCCCACAGGATCAGCAGGTCGGCGTGCTCCGCCTCCTCGTAGGCGGAGGTGCCGCCCCCCGCTCCGAACGTTGCCGTCAGACCGACGACCGAGGGAGCGTGTCAAGTGCGGTTGCAGGAGTCGACGTTGTTGCTGCCCATCACCGCCCGCGCGAACTTCTGCGCGGTGTAGTTCATCTCATTGGTGGCCTTGGAGCAGCTGAACATCCCGAACGCGTCCGGTGCGACCTCACGGAAGCCGGCGGCTGCCCGGTCCAGCGCCTCGTCCCAGGTGGCGGTGCGGAGAACGCCGTTCTCGCGCACCAGCGGCTCGGCCAAACGGTAATGACGGGGCCGGACGTGACGGGGGCGGCTTCGCATGGTCTGCTCCTCCGGCTCTGGACGGCTAACCTGGACCCACGATAGGTGATCGTCGCCGGAAAGGACGGATCGTGGGCCGTCTGGCCGTCCGCAGGCCCGTACTCCACCTCGACGGGGACACCTCCACCCGGCGCCAGGAGGCCCTGGCCGCCGAGGAGCCGCTCGAGATCCGCGTGGACGGGACGCCGCTGTCGGTCACCATGCGCACCCCCGGCCACGACGTCGAGCTGGCCCACGGGTTCCTGCTCACCGAGGGCGTTCTGGGATCAGCGGAGGACGTCCTGGCCGCGCGCTACTGCGACTCCGTGGACGACGCCGGCCGCAACACCTACAACGTGCTGGACGTGGCGCTGGCGCCGGGTGTCGAGCCGCCGGACGCGAGCCTGGAGCGCAACTTCTACACGACGTCGTCGTGCGGGGTGTGCGGCAAGGCCTCGCTCGACGCGGTGCGGCTGAAGACCCGCTTCTCGCCGGCCGCCGATCCCGTCACGATCACGCCGCCGGAGCTCAGCGCGCTCCCCGACGCCCTGCGCGCGGCCCAGAAGCTCTTCGACTCCACCGGGGGCCTGCACGCGGCCGGGCTGTTCGCCGGCGGGGAGCTGCTCGTCGCCCGCGAGGACGTCGGCCGGCACAACGCCGTCGACAAGGTGCTCGGGTGGGCCCTGCTCGACGGGCGGGTCCCCGCCGCGGGCACGGTGCTGATGGTGTCCGGGCGGGCGTCGTTCGAGCTGGTGCAGAAGGCCGTCATGGCCGGGGTGCCGGTGCTGGCGGCCGTGTCCGCGCCCAGCTCGCTGGCCGTGGAGCTGGCGGCCGGGTCCGGCGTCACGCTGGTGGGGTTCCTGCGCGGCGCGACCATGAACGTCTACAGCGGGACGCACCGGATCCGGCTCCAGGCGATCGCCCCGGCGTGATGACTCGACCACGGCGGCCCTCAGGGCGCTCCTCCGGCCCACCTGAGCATTCCCGCGCTCACGACGACGGCCCCGGCCGCGTTACTCACGCGGAGTGCGCACCCCGGCGAAGAGCGGCTGCGCACGCAGGGTGAAGCCGAGGTGGTGGTAGAGGCGGATCGCGTTCCCGTTGCCCGCCGACGCGTGCAGGAATGGGACGTCGCCGCGCTCCCGGATCACCGCCCCGACGGCCCGCACCAGCCGCCCGGCCAGCCCCTGGCCGCGGAACGCGGGGTCGGTGCACACGGCGCTGATCTCCGACCAGCCCGCCGGCCGCATCCGCTCCCCCGCCATCGCGACGAGGGCGCCGCCGCGGCGGATCCCGAGGTAGGTGCCCATCAGGTGGGTGCGGGGCAGGAACGGGCCGGGGCGCGTGCGGGCCACCAGGTCGAGCATCTCGGGGACGTCGGCCGGGCCGAGGACCACGGCGTCCGGGTCCGGGGCCACGGCCAGGCCGGAACCGTCGAGCTGCACACCCGGGATCGCCATGAACTCCTCCCAGCCCGCCGGGGGGACGCGTGGCGGACCCGCGATCACGACCTCGCCGCCCGGGCCGGCCAGCGCGGCCAGGTCGGCCCAGTCCTGCGCGTCGGGCGCCAGGGGGATGGCGGCGAAGGGGCAGACGTCGGCGAGGTAGCGCACCGCGCGCCCCTTGCGTTCGGCGAAGGCGGCATGCGGGCCCGTCAGGGCGCTCCATGCCGGGTTGTCGAGGGGATGGTCGGCCACCTGCTTAGCTTGCATCATGGTGATCGACGACGAGGGCCGAGCGGTGCCCGTGCCGGACGCCGTCCGCCGGGTGGTGAGCATCGTCCCGTCGCTCACCGAGGCCGTGGCCGCAACGGCACCGGGCCTGCTGGTCGGCGCCACCGACTGGTGTACCCATCCCGCCGACCTCGACGTGCCGCGCGTCCGCGGCACCAAGAACCCCGACGTCGACGCGATCGTCGCGCTGCGCCCCGACCTCGTGGTGGCCAACCAGGAGGAGAACCGCCTCCCCGATCTCGACGCCCTGCGCGCGGCCGGGATCGCCGTGCACGTCACCGACATCCGGACGCTGGACGGCGCGTTCGGCTCGCTGGCCCGGATGCTGGCCGCGTGCGGGCTGGGCCGGCCGGCGTGGCTGGACGACGCGGCGCGGGCCTGGGCGGGGGTGCCGGAGCCCGCGGTCCGCCGCCGTGCCGTGATCCCGATCTGGCGGAAGCCCTGGATGGCGGTGGGCAGCGACACGTTCACCGGTGCCGTCCTGGCGCGGCTCGGCATCGACAACGTGTTGGGCGGCGACGCCGAGCGCTACCCGCGCTTCGACCCCGATCGGCTGCCCCCGATCGACCTCGCGGTGCTGCCCGACGAGCCCTACGTCTTCACCGCCGACGACGGGCCCGAGGCGTTCCCCGGCGTGCCGTCCGCGCTGGTCAGCGGCCGGTTGCTGACCTGGTACGGGCCGAGCCTCGGCGAGGCGGCCCGCACCTTGCCGGCCGCGCTCCTCCGGTAGGGCCGGGCCGATGCTCGCCGCCCTCGACCTCCTCGGGGTTGCCGTGTTCGCCGTGTCCGGGGCGCTCGCCGCCGTGCACGCGCGGCTGGACGTGTTCGGCGTCGTGGTCCTCGCGGCGGTGACCGCGCTGGGCGGCGGGATCGTGCGCGACGTCCTCCTCGGCGTGACCCCGCCCAGCACCCTGCGGCAGTGGCCCTACCTGCTCGTTCCCGGTGTGGTGGCGCTGGTCGTGTTCCGCTGGCACCCGGCGGTGGCGCGGTTGCGGCGCGGCGTGCAGCTCGCGGACGCGTTGGGGCTGGCGATCTTCGTCACGACCGGCACGACGGCGGCGCTGGCCACCGGCGCTCCCGCGGTGACCGCCGGGCTGGTCGGCGTGATCACCGGCGTGGGCGGCGGGGTGCTGCGCGACGTCCTGCTGAACGAGATCCCCACGGTCCTGCGTCGCGACGTGTACGCGATCGCCGGGGTCGGGGGCGCGGTCGTGGTGGTGGCGGGCGACGCCCTGCACCTGGACCGGGCCCCGGTGGCCCTCGCGGCCGCCCTGCTGGTGGCGGTGATCCGGGTGCTGGCGCTGTGGCGCCGCTGGAACGTCCCACTCCCCCGGCCCGGCCGCTGACCACGGTGGGGTCAGGCCGCCGCCGCGACCAGCGCCGCGTGCGCCCGGCCGGTCGCCGCCGCGTGCTCGTGGGCCTTCTCGAGGTTGGCCTTGGCGAGGTCGCGCAGGTCGGCCATCGCCGGGTTGACGTCGGCGAGGGTCAGCTCGGCCTCCACCAGCGTGACGTCGGCACCGAAGACGTCGGCGAAGATCCGCAGCAGGTAGGGCGTGGCGTGGTCCCAGCCCTCGCGCGGCGTGCCGGCGCCGTAGCCGCCGCCGCGTGCGATCACCAGGGTGAGTGGGCGGCCGGCGAGCGGGCTGGAGCCGGGGCCGAAGCGCGGGTCGGTGATCAGCAGGTCGATCCAGGTCTTGAGGTGCTGGGAGATGCCGAAGTTGTAGAGCGGCGTGGCGATCACGGCGGCGTCGGCGGAGATCAGCTCGTCGGCCAGCGTGGCGGCGAGGGCACGGGCCTGCTGCTGCTCCGGGGTGCGCGCCTCCTCGGGGGCGAAGCCGCCGAGAGCGGCACCGATCCAGGCGTCGGACGGCAGCGGGTCGGCCGTCAGGTCGCGGCGCACGACGGCGCCGCCGGGGTGCTTCTCCGACCAGGCGGCCTGCAGCGTGTCGGCGACCTCGCGGCTCACCGAACCCTCCTGGCGGATGCTCGAGTCGAGGCGGAACAGGGTGGTCATCGGACGCTCCTCAGTTGTGCGGTCTCCACGATGTTCTGTGAAACAGACGATCGTGTCAACAGATCGTATGTCACATCGCATGCCGCGGGTACGATGGGACCGTGGCCACACCGCCGGGCGTCGAGCACGACCTCGGCTGGGCGCTGGGCACGGTCATGCGCGCCCACCTGCGCACCGCGCAGGAGGTCGTCGGCGGGCTGCCGGGCGGGCCCCGCGGTTACCAGGTGCTCACGGCCGCGGGCCGTGGCGAGCCCAGCAGCCAGCTCGCCCTGGCGCAGAAGCTCGGCGTCGACCGCACCGTGATGACCTACCTGCTCGACGAGCTGGAGGGCGCCGGTCTCGTGCAGCGGCGGCCCGACCCGTCCGATCGACGGGCGCGGCGCGTCGGGCTCACCGAGGCGGGGCAGGCCCGGTTGTGCGATCTGGAACGCCGGCTCCGCGACGCCGAGGAGCACCTCCTCGATCCCCTCGAACCCGAGGAGCGCGAGGCGCTGCGCGGGCTGCTGCACCGCCTGGCCACCCGCAGCGGCGACGGCGCCGGCCCGTGCCAGATCGCGGTGGAGATCCAGGAGCTGGACACCGGGTGCTGAGCGCGTCCGGCGAAGTCACCGTGCCGGATCGGTCGACTCGCCGAGAAACCCCGCGCGAGTCGACTGTCCGAGTACGCCGTGTTTGCCGATTCCGCACCGATCTCGGCAGTCCCCGGGTGGCACATGCGTCACAACGGGTCATCCAGCCGCAACGCAACGCCGCTACGGTCAACCGGATGGGGTGGCGACGGGGAACGGCCGCGGTCCTGGCGGCCGCTGCCGTCGCGGCGTGCAGCGCCCAGGCCCCGGCCGCTCCACCGCCCGAGATCGCCAGGGTGACGGCGCCGAGCTCACCCACCGTGGTCGGCATCGACGACCCGGCCGCCCTCGCCGTGGCCACCAGCGCGGCGCTGTTCACGTCGGCGCCCGCAGCCGTCCTCGCCGCCGTCGACGACGCGGCCGCGCAGGAAGCGGCCGCCCCGACCGCCCAGCGGATCGGGATCCCGATGCTGCTCACCCCGCCCGACGGCGACCCGGCCGGCGTCGGGAAGGAGCTGGCCCGGCTGGGTGTGGGCACGGTCCTCACCGTCGGCGACGGCGCGACGCGGTGGGCGAGCGCCGCGGGCCTGCCGAAGGCGGTCACCACCGAGGCCGGCCTGCCGAGCATCGTCGCGCCCTCGCCCCGGCCAACGGTGTTCGTGTTCACCGAGGGCGGGCCCACCCAGCTCGCGAGCGTCACGACCGCGGCCGCGTCGGGCGCGCAGATCACCACCGTCCCCGGGGCCGACCCGCGCCGCACCCCGCTGCCCGACCCGCGGGCGCAGCAGGTGCTCGCCCTCGGCACCGGGTTCGGCCCGCAGGCGCTGTTCGTCGACCGGCTCGCGGTGACGGCCGCCGGCACGCAGCTGCCCGGTGGCGGGCAGGTGCTCTTCCCCGGCCGCCGCATGGTCGCGCTGTTCGGGGCGCCGAACGCCACCGCGCTCGGGGCCCTCGGCGAGCAGGACGTGCCGGCGTCCGTGCCCGCGTGGAGGCGCTCGCCGGCCGGTTCCGGCCGCTGGTCGGCGAGCCGGTGGTGCCGGCGTTCGAGCTGATCGCCACGCTCGCCGACGCCGCACCGGGCGCCGACGGCGACTACTCGGCCGAGCTGTCCCCCGCCGCCGCGCGACCCTGGGTGGACGCCGCGAAGGCCGCGGGCGCGTACGTCGTGCTCGACCTGCAGCCCGGCCGCGCCGACCTGCTCGCCCAGGCGAAGCTCTTCGCCGACCTGCTGGCCCAGCCCCACGTCGGGCTCGCGCTCGACCCGGAGTGGCACCTGGGCCCGACCGAGGTGCGCCGGACGGCCGGCAGCGGCGTGGGTGTCGACCAGATCAACCGCGTCGTCACCTGGCTGGCCGACCTGACGCGCGAGAAGCGGCTGCCGCAGAAGCTGCTGGTGATCCACCAGTCCCGGCCGTCCTCGGTCAGCGGCCGCGAACGGCTCGACACCTCCCGCGACGAGCTGGCCGTCGTGATCTCCTCCGACGGCTTCGGCACCCCCGCCGACAAGACCGACGTCTGGGACGCGCTGCACGCGGGCGCACCGGACGGGGTCCGGTGGGGCTGGAAGAACTTCCTCCGCGACGACCGGCCGGTGTTCGCCCCCGAACGGGCGGCCCCGCTCCCGCCCACGCCCCCCGTGTTCGTGTCCTACCAGTAGGTTCGTCGTCGTGGAGCCGGAGGTGTTCGGGCCCTACCGGCTCCTCGAGCTGATCGGGCGGGGCGGGATGGGCGAGGTGTTCCGGGCCCACGACACCGTGCGCGACCGCGTCGTCGCCCTCAAACGGCTGGTGCCCGAGCTGGCCGACGACGCCGGGTTCACCGCCCGGTTCCGTCGCGAGTCGGCGCTGGTGGCGCGGCTGAACGAGCCGCACATCGTCCCGATCCACGACTTCGGCAGCATCGACGGCCGGCTCTACCTCGACATGCGCCTGGTCACCGGCGACGACCTGGGCGCGATCCTCGCCCGCGAGGGCCCGCTGACGCCGGCGCGGGCCGTCGAGGTGATCACGCAGCTGGCCAGCGCGCTGGACGCGGCCCACGCCGACGGGCTGGTGCACCGCGACGTCAAGCCGTCCAACGCGCTGGTCACCGGCGATCCCGAGTTCGTCTACCTCGTCGACTTCGGGATCGCCCGCCCGATCGACGGCGACCCGCGGCTCACGCTCACCGGCGGTGTGGTGGGCACGCTGCACTACATGGCTCCGGAACGGTTCGACGGACGCCCCGTCGACGGCCGCGTCGACGTCTACGCGCTGGCCTGCGTGCTGCACGAGACGCTGACCGGCGGCAAGCCCTTCGCCGCCACCGCGGCGCTCGCGATCATGGGTTCACACCTCACCCGCGAACCGCCCCGGCCCTCGACGCTGCGGGCCGGCATCCCGAGCGGGCTCGACGCCGTGGTGGCGCGCGGGATGGCCAAGAACCCCGACGACCGCTACCGCAGCGCCGGGGCCCTCGCGGCGGCGGCGCGCGCGGCGTTGAGCAGCCCCGCCAGCGGGCCCCCGGCCGGAGGGGACCAGCACGGACGGGACGTGGGCGGCCCGGGTTCCGGCGGAACGGCACCGCGGCCGGACGCGGCCGGGCGGCCGGGCCCGACGCCGGCCCGGCAGGCCGCTCCGTGGCCGGCGCAGGGATGGGCCCCGCCGGCCGCCGCACCCGCCCGGCAGGGCGCCCGCACACCGGAGCTGCCCCCGCCCGTCCCCGATCGCCGATCGCGCCGGTGGCTGCTGCCGGCGGGCGGGGCGGTCGTCGCGGTGGCCGCGATCGCCACGGCCGTCCTCGTCACGGGCACCGGCGCAACCCCCGGACCGGTCACCCCGACGTCCACCCTCGCGACGCCCACGCCCGCGACACCCAGCCTCCCGACACGAACAGGGGCACCGACCACGGCGCTCGCGGACGGCACGACCGGCCCGATCATCACCCCGACACCGCAGGCGCTGGCCGTGAGCGCCGACGGGCGCACCGCACTCGCGGTCGGGGACACGACCACCACCCTGATCGACGCGACCACCGGCACGGTCCGCGCGACGGTGCCGTTCGGCGGCGGGTTCGCCCGCCCGATCGGCACGGTCGCCGCCTTCTCCCCCGACGGCACGCGCGCCTACGTCGCCGACCAGGAGGGCGGCCTGCACGTGATCGACGTCGCGGCCGGTGCGCAGGTCGGGTCGGTGGAGGTCGGCCGCTCCGGCGGGGGCGTCGCGGTGAGCCCCGACGGCACACGGGCCTACGTCGCGACGCTGTCGACCGTCGCGATCGTGGACCTGGCCGGCCCGACCGTCACCGGCCGCATCGACGTCGGCAACGCCCCGATCTCCGCGGCGCTGTCCGCCGACGGCTCCCGGCTCTACGTGTCCTGGTACGACCTGCAGGCGACCGGCGCCGGGGAGCTCCTGGTGGTCGACCCCGCCGCGGGCCGCGTCACGTCGAGGATCGCGGTCGGCGACTCCGCGAGGGACGTGGCCGTCGCCGGCTCGCGGGTGCTGGTCACCGGCGGCTCGGACCTGTCGGTCGTCGAACCGGCTACGGGCACGTCCCGCGTCGTGCCCGGTGTGGCGCCGCTCGGGATCGCCGCGTCCGCCGACGGCACGCGCGCCTACGCGCCCGTCGACGGCGGGGTGGCGGTGATCGACCCGGCCACCGCGGCCGTGCTGGCCACCCGGCCCGTGACGCACCCGACCGGCGCAATCGCGGTGGCCCCGGACGGCCGGGTGCTGGTGGGCACGAGCGGCGGCGTCGCGGTCCTCGGGCTCTAGTAGTACTTTGTTAGGTCGAGTCGGTTGGTGTGGGTGGGCGCGGTGGGACGG
>CAXTTN010000235.1:0-8912 GCA_964247105.1 uncultured Pseudonocardia sp. | reverse complement strand
CACAGCACGAGCACGCCGGGGAACAGCGGGTCCCCGACCGTCACGAGCAGCGCGTCGAGGGGGTCGCCGTCCTCGCCGAGGGTGTTCTCGACGAAGCCGTAGTCACCCGGGTACTGGGTGGCGGTGAAGAGCGTGCGGTCCAGCCGGATCCGGCCGCTGGTGTGGTCGACCTCGTACTTGTTGCGGCTGCCGCGGGGGATCTCGATCAGGACGTCGAACTCGATGGGGTTGCTCACGGACGCTCCAGGATCGGCTGCCCGCAACCTACCTGCTCACGTCAGCAGCGCCGCCATCCGCTCACGCAACAGGGTGGCCGCGGAGTACGGGCGCACCAGCACGGTCAGCTCGGTGAGCCGGCGGCCGTCACCGCGCAGGATGTCGACGCCCTGGAGCTCCCGGTCGCCCACCCGGCAGGCGAACTCCAGCACGTGGCCCGCGTCGCCGGCGTAGGAGCCGGTGTAGCGGAAGTCCTCGAACACGACCGTGACGGCCGAGAGGATCGCGCGCAACGCCTCGCGCCCGACGTAGGGCTTGTGCACCACGGGGGAGTGGAAGATCACGTCGGGGGCGAAGAGGGCGACGGCCGCGTCGACGTCCTTGCCCTCGATCGCGGTGCGGAAGGCGGCGTGCATCGGGCCATCAGACCACGGCGGGCGCGACGGCGGCGGCGAGCAGCTCGTAGGACCGGACGCGGTCGGCGCCGTCGTGGGCGCTGGTGGTGACCATCAGCTCGTCCACGCCCGTGCGCTCGACCAGCTCGCGGACGCCGTCGCGCACGGTCTCCGGCGAGCCGATCACCTGCCCGGCCAGCCGCTGGTCGACGAACGCCTGCTCCTGCGGTGAGTACGGGTACGCCTCGGCCTCGGCGACCGTCGGGACCAGCCCGGGGTTGCCCATCCGCAGCCGCAGGAACTGCAGCGCGCCGGGCAGCGCGAGGCGGCGGGCCTCGGCGTCGGTGTCGGCGGCGAGGACGGCCGCGCAGATCATCGCGTACGGCTCCGGGAGCACGCCCGGGCGGAACGTGTCGCGGTAGAGCTGCAGCGCCGCGAGGGTGTTCTCGCCGCTGAAGTGGTGGGCGAACGCGAACGGCAGCCCGAGCAGGCCCGCGACCTGCGCGCTGTAGCCGCTGGAGCCGAGCAACCACATGTCCGGCCGCTGCCCGTGGGCGGGCACCGCCACGACCGGGCCCTCGCCGCGGAAGTAGGCGGCGAGCTCCTGGAGGTGCTCGGGGAAGTCGTCGGCGCCCAGCGCGTCGGTGCCGCGGCGCAGCGCGCGGGCCGTGCGGGCGTCGGTGCCCGGCGCCCGGCCGATGCCGAGGTCGATGCGGCCGGGGTGCAACGCGTCGAGCATGCCGAACTGCTCGGCGATCACCAGCGGCTGGTGGTTGGGCAGCATCACCCCGCCCGAGCCGACCCGGATGCGCGACGTGGCCGCGGCCAGGTGCGCGATGAGCACCGCGGGCGACGAGCTGGCGACGCCCGGCATGCCGTGGTGCTCGGCCACCCAGTAGCGGCGGAAGCCCAGCTCCTCGACGCGCCGGGCCAGCGCCGTGCTGGCGGCCAGCGCCGCGGAGGCGTTCGATCCGGAGGCGATGGGGACGAGGTCGAGCACGGAGAGAGGCACCACGACCCGTCCAACCCGACGAGGTCCGCACTTCTTCCCGCACCGCTGATCGGGCCAACCCGGGCTGGGCCGTACGGGTGGATCGCCGGGGGGCGGGGCGCGCACGGCATCCTGTCGGGGATGGATGAGCAACTGGGCGCCGTGCTCGCGGTGCTCGTGGCCCGTACCGGGGCCCGCGCCGCGAGGGTGGTCGACGCCCGCCACGGCGGCGTGCTCGCCCTGACCGGGGTCATCGAGGCCGCGGACGTCCGCGCTCTGGTGGCCCTCGCCCGCGACGTGCCGCCCGCGGGCGGCGCCGGGGATCTCGTGCTCCCCACGCGCGCCGGTGTGCACGTGCTGCGCACCTTCCCCGGCGCGTTCGTGCACCTGCACGTCGACGCCGGGCGCGCCGTCGGTGCCGCCCGGCGGGAGCTGGCGTCGCCGGAGCTGCGCGACGCCGTCGGGTGGGCACTGGCCGGCCTCGCGCACCGGTCCGGTCCGCCGCGGCCCGGCCCCCGTCCTCCCGGCCCGGCCGAGTCCGACGCACCCCGCCCGGCGCGCCAGCCCGCGCTCGCCGTCCTCGGAGCGCCGACGGGTCGCCCGCAGCCCGCCGGGCCGCTCGCCGTGCTCGCCCTGACCCCCGACGCCCCGGTGCCGGCCACCCTGCCGCGGCGTGCGGTGGCCACCGCCGTCCCGAAGCCGAAGCCCGCCGTCGTGCGGCCGCTCGCGCTCCCGAAGGTGCTGAAGCAGGAGTGGGCCGGCGACGCCGCCACGATGGCCCGCCTCCTGGACGGGCTGCGCCGGCTCAACTGAGAGGCTCGCCTGGAAGGCTCACCTGAAACGCGATGGCAGCCCACCTCTAGCATGGGATGGACCCTGGAACCACCCCCTGGAGGCCTTCGTGTCCGCGCCCGCAGTGAGCCCACCGCCCGTTCCCGTCCGGGTGCCGGCCGGGACGACGGCGGGCACCGCCGTGCGCGAGGCGGGCCTGCCCACGAGCGGCCCGGGCGCGATCGTCGTCGTGCGCGACGCGGGGGTCCTGCGCGATCTCGCCTGGACCCCTGACGCCGACGCCGACGTCGAGCCCGTCGCCGCCGACACCGACGACGGCCGCAGCGTCATCCGCCACTCGGCGGCCCACGTGCTCGCCCAGGCCGTCCAGCAGCTGTTCCCCGAGGCGAAGCTGGGCATCGGCCCGCCGATCACCGACGGCTTCTACTACGACTTCGACGTCGAGCGCCCGTTCACCCCGGACGACCTCGTGAAGATCGAGTCGGCCATGCGCAAGATCGTCAAGGCCGGCCAGCGGTTCTCCCGGCGCCGCTACGACTCGCTCGACGACGCCCGCAAGGAGCTGGCCGAGCAGCCGTACAAGCTGGAGCTGATCGACCTCAAGGGCGACGTCGACACCGGCGAGGTCATGGAGGTCGGGGGAGCGGAGCTCACCGCCTACGACAACGTCCACGCCCACACCGGCGAGACCGTCTGGTCGGATCTCTGCCGCGGCCCGCACATCCCCACCACCAAGCACATCCCCGCGTTCAAGCTGATGCGCAGCGCCGCGGCCTACTGGCGCGGCGACCAGAAGAACGCGCAGCTCCAGCGCATCTACGGCACCGCGTGGGAGTCCACCGAGGCGCTCGACGCCCACCTCGACCGGATCCTGGAGGCCGAGAAGCGGGACCACCGCCGCCTCGGCACCGAGCTGGACCTGTTCTCGTTCCCCGACGAGATCGGCTCCGGCCTGGCCGTCTTCCACCCCAAGGGCGGGATCATCCGCCGCGAGATGGAGGACTACGCGCGCCGCCGCCACGAGGAGGCGGGCTACGAGTTCGTCAACACCCCGCACATCACCAAGGCGCAGCTGTTCGAGACCTCCGGCCACCTCGCCTGGTACTCCGAGGGCATGTACCCGCCCATGCACCTCGACGAGGAGCGGGGCGCCGACGGCGCGGTGCGCAAGCCCGGGCAGGACTACTACCTCAAGCCGATGAACTGCCCGATGCACAACCTGATCTTCCGGTCGCGCGGGCGGTCCTACCGGGAGCTGCCGCTGCGGCTGTTCGAGTTCGGCACGGTGTACCGCTACGAGAAGTCCGGGGTGATCCACGGCCTCACCCGCGCGCGCGGGTTCACCCAGGACGACTCGCACATCTACTGCACGCGGGAGCAGATGCAGGGCGAGATCCGCTCGTTGCTGCAGTTCGTGCTCGACCTGCTGCGCGACTACGGCCTCGACGACTTCTACCTGGAGCTCTCCACCCGCAACCCGGAGAAGTCGATCGGCAGCGACGAGGACTGGGAGCGGGCCACCGACGCCCTGCGCGAGGCCGCCGAGGCCAGCGGGCTGGAGCTGGTGCTCGACCCGGGCGGCGCCGCGTTCTACGCGCCCAAGATCAGCGTGCAGGTGAAGGACGCGATCGGGCGCACCTGGCAGATGTCGACCATCCAGGTCGACCTCATGGAGCCGGAGCTGTTCGGCCTGGAGTACACCGCGAGCGACGGCAGCCGCCAGCAGCCGGTCATGATCCACCGGGCGCTGTTCGGCTCCATCGAGCGCTTCTTCGGCGTGCTCACCGAGCACTACGCGGGCGCGTTCCCGGCGTGGCTCGCGCCCGTGCAGGTGGTCGCCATCCCGGTCACCGGCGAGCAGGTCGCCGCCACCGAGGAGATCGCGGCGCAGCTGCGGGCGCACGGCGTCCGGGTCGAGGTGGACGCGGGCGACGACCGCATGCAGAAGAAGATCCGCACCCACACGCTGGCGAAGGTGCCGTTCATGCTGCTCGCGGGCGCCCGGGACGTCGAGGCGGGCGCGGTGAGCTTCCGGTTCCGGGACGGCACGCAAGCCAACGGGGTCCCGGTGGCCGAGGCTGTGCGGCGGATCGTCGACTGGATCGCGAGCCGCAACAACACCAGCCCCACGGCCGATCTCTAGGATCCTGCGCATGAGCGAGCCCGTCCTGGAACCGATGGACGGTGTGGGCACCCCCGACGGGTTCCGGCGGCTGTGGACGCCGCACCGGCTCGCCTACATCAAGGACGCGGGCGACGGCGGCTGCCCGTTCTGCCGCATCCCGTCCCTGCCCGACGAGGAAGGGCTGGTCGTGGCGCGCGGCGCGGAGGTGTACGCGGTGCTCAACCTGCACCCGTACAACCCCGGCCACCTCATGGTGCTGCCCTACCGGCACGTCGCGGAGCTGGAGGAGCTCACCCCGGCCGAGGCCGGGGAGCTGATGACGTTCACCCAGCAGGCGGTGCGCACCATGCGGGAGGTGGCCGCGCCGCACGCGTTCAACGTGGGGATCAACCTGGGCACCGTCGCGGGCGGGTCGCTGGCCGAGCACCTGCACCAGCACGTCGTCCCGCGATGGGGCGGCGACGCCAACTTCATCGCCGTCATCGGCCAGACCAAGGTGATCCCGCAGCTGCTGTCGGAGACGCGGTCGCTGTTGGCGGAGGCGTGGCCGGGCACCGTCGGCCGACCGGACTAGTCTGGATGCCGGTGGTGCCCCCGCACCACCTGGTCCGCGCCATTCATCTGGGCCGACAAGCAGGAGCCCATGCTCAACGTCTTCGCCCGCGTGCACGTCAACCGCGTGTCCGATCCGATCGGACGGTGGCTGGTCCGGCACGGCGTCTCGCCCGACGCCGTGACGCTGGCCGGCACGGCCGGGAGCGTGGCCGCGTCGGTGTGGTTCCTGCCGCGCGGCGAGCTGTTCGCCGGCACCATCGTGATCACCGTCTTCGTGTTGTTCGACCTCGTCGACGGGGCGATGGCGCGCGCCCGCGGCCACGGCACCCCGTTCGGGGCCGTGCTCGACTCGGTGTGCGACCGCGCCGCCGACGGTGCCCTCTTCGCGGCGCTCGCGTGGTGGAGCCTCGGCGTCGGGAACAACCGCCTGCTGGGCGTCGCCGCGTTGATCTGCCTGGTCTCGGGGCAGCTGGTGTCCTACACGAAGGCCCGCGCCGAGAGCGTCGGGCTCACCGCCGACGGGGGTCTCGTCGAGCGGGCCGAGCGGCTGATCCTCGCGCTGGTCGGGGCCGGTCTGGCCGGGCTCGGGGTGCCGTACGCGCTGGACGTCGGCCTGTGGCTGCTGGCCCGGCGGGTCGATCGTGACGGTCGTGCAGCGGGTCTGGTCGGTGTACGTCAGCGCCCGCGACGCCGCGGCGAGCGCGGCGGCCGCGCCGCGGCCCCCCGCCCCCGGTGCGGCCGAGCGGGCCACCGGGACGTGATCCCGCTCGCGGAACGCCTCGCGGACCTGCAGTACGCGGCCGCCTGGCGGCTCGTGCGCGCGCTCCCCGAGCCGCTCGCGCTGGGGCTGTTCCGGATCGGGGCCGATCTCGCGGTGCGCCGCGGCGGTGCGCGGCAGCTGCGGGTCAACCTGGCGCGCGTCGCTGATCCGGCCGAGCTGGACGCGCTGGTGCGGGCCGGTATGCGCAGCTACGCGCGCTACTGGTGCGAGGCGTTCCGGCTGCCCGCGACGGACCCGGCGCGGATCCACGCAGGCACGCGCGTCACCGGGTTCGGCCCGTTCGGCGAGGCCCTCGACGCCGGCCGGCCGGTCGTGATCGCGCTGCCGCACAGCGGCAACTGGGACGCGGCGGGGGTGTGGCTGGTGGAGATGCTCCGCGGGCGCGGGCTGCCGGCGTCGTTCACCACGGTCGCGCAGCGGCTGCGCCCGGAGTCGCTCTACCGGCGGTTCGTGGCGTACCGGGAGTCGCTGGGGTTCGAGGTCGTCGCGGCCGAGGACGGGTCGGCCGCGTACCGGGCGCTGGTGCGGCGCCTGCGCGCGGGCGGTGTCGTGTGCCTGCTCGCCGACCGGGACGTCACCGGCACCGGTCTCGAGGTCACGTTCCTGGGCGCGCCGGCCGCCGTGCCGACCGGCCCGGCCCGGCTCGCCGCCATGACCGGCGCCCTGCTGCTGCCCGCCTGCCCGCGCTTCTCCCCGGACGGCTGGGTGATCGACTTCGCCGATCCGGTGCCCGTGCCGGGCCGTTCCGACGTGGCGAAGGCCACGCAGGCACTCGCCGACGCGCTCGGCGCGCAGCTGCGCCATGACCCGTCCGACTGGCACGTCCTGCAGCCGATCTGGCGCGACGGCTGATGCGGGTCGGAATCGTGTGCCCGTACTCCCTCGACGTGCCCGGGGGAGTGCAGTCCCACGTGCTCGGGCTGGCCGGCGCGCTGGGCGGGCTCGGCCACGACGTGGACGTGCTGGCGCCGTCGGTCGGCGCCGGGCCGCTGCCGGAGTTCGTGACCTCCGCGGGCCGCGCACTCGCGGTGCCCTACAACGGCTCCGTCGCGCGGGTCGCGTTCGGGCCGCGGTCCTACGCCCGGGTGCGGCGCTGGCTCGACGCGAACCGCTTCGACGTGCTGCACCTGCACGAGCCGACGTCGCCCAGCCTGTCGGTGATCGCCCTGCAGCTCGCCGACGGCCCGATCGTGGCCACGTTCCACACCGCCACGGAACGCTCGCGCACGCTCAGCGCTTTCGGCGGGATGCTGCGCCCGTTGATGGAGAAGGTGACCGCGCGGATCGCGGTGTCGCCGCTCGCCCGGCGCGTCCAGGTGGAGCACCTGGGCGGGGACGCGATCGAGATCCCCAACGGCGTCGACGTCGCGGCCCACGCCGTCGGCGCGCGCCTGCCCGGTTGCCCGCGCCCGGACACGGTCGGCTTCCTCGGCCGCTTCGACGAGCCGCGCAAGGGCATGGCGGTGCTGCTGGACGCCGTGCGGATCCTCGCCCCGGTGCGCCCGGACCTGCGGTTGCTCGTCGTCGGCCGCGGCGACGCGAGTGCGCTGCGCCGCGCGGCCGGTCCGGCGGCCGGGCGGCTCGACGTGCTCGGACCGGTCGACGGCGCCACGAAGGCCGCCGCGCTGCGGTCGATGGACGTGTTCTGCGCGCCGAACACGGGCGGCGAGAGCTTCGGGATGGTGCTCGCGGAGGCCATGGCCGCCGGTGCTCCCGTGCTGGCCGCGGACCTGGACGCGTTCCGTGCCGTCCTCGGCGGCGCGGGCGCGACCTTCCCGCGCGGCGACGCGCGGGCGCTCGCCGGAGCGCTGGGCGCGCTGCTCGACGACCCGGCGCGGCGGGCCGCGCTGTCCGCGGCCGGCCGGTCCCGCGTGGAGGCGTTCGACTGGCCGGCCGTCGCGGCCGCGGTCGTGCGGGTCTACCGCACGGCCGTCGCGGCCGACCCCCGCCGGGTCCCGAGGGTGTCGTGACCGGTGGCGTGTGGGCCGGTGTCGTCTGCGCGGGGGTGGTGCTGGCCTGGGTGGTGATGGTCACCATCGGACGGGTGCGGCGGCTCGACCGGCTGCACCGGCGCCTCGACGCGACGCGCATCGGCCTGGCGGCGGCCCTGGAGATGCGGTGGGACGTCGCGGAGCGCGTGGCGGCGCGTTCCGCGGAACGCGGCCGGGTTGATCGGCCGGGACCCACGGGGTCGAGGCGTTCCGCGGAACGCGGGTGGGAGGGGCTGGTGGGGTCGGCGGGACGCAGGGGACCAGGGAGGCGGTCGCCGCGTTCCGCGGAACGCGGGGATGGGCCTGGTGTCGAACGCGACCGGGTGCTGCTCGCCGCCGTGGCCGCCGCACGTTCCGCGGGGCCGGACCGGGAGCCGGCCGAGAACGCGCTCGGTCGCGCGCTGGCGGCCGTCGACCGGTCCGCCCTGCCCGACGGCCTCCGCGAGGCCCTCGCCGAGGCCGAGATGCGCCTCGCGCTCGCCCGCCGCGTGCACAACGACGCGGTGCGCGACACCCTGGCGCTCCGGTCGCTGCCGCTGGTGCGCCTGCTGCACCTGGCCGGCACCGCGCCGATGCCGGCGTACTTCGAGATCGCCGACCCGCCGGGAGCCGGCGGCTGACGTACGATCGGTGGGTCGCAACCCCGTGATCGAGAGGTACCGCCGTGTCGCCCGACCAGCCCGTTCCCGCCCCCCAGCTCGGCACAGCGCGCGTCAAGCGCGGGATGGCCGAGATGCTCAAGGGAGGTGTGATCATGGATGTGGTCGACGCCGCGCAGGCGAAGATCGCCGAGGACGCCGGCGCGGTGGCCGTCATGGCCCTGGAGCGCGTGCCCGCCGACATCCGCGCGCAGGGCGGCGTCGCCCGCATGAGCGACCCGGACATGATCCAGGGCATCATCGACGCCGTCTCGATCCCGGTGATGGCGAAGGCCCGCATCGGGCACTTCGTCGAGGCGCAGGTGCTGCAGTCGCTCGGCGTCGACTACATCGACGAGTCCGAGGTCCTCACCCCCGCCGACGAGGCCAACCACATCGACAAGTGGGCGTTCACCGCCCCGTTCGTG
>CAXTTN010000234.1:0-8946 GCA_964247105.1 uncultured Pseudonocardia sp. | reverse complement strand
GATGGTTCGCTCGCGCGCTCGCTCAGCGCCGATGGTTCGCTCGCGCGCTCGCTCACGGGATGGTCACCTCTCGTCCGTTCACGGTGGCCCCCTGCCGGGCCAGCGCGGCGACGGTGCCCACGAGCAACCGCCGCTCCTCGATCTTGATGCGTTCGTGCAGCGCCTCGACGGTGTCACCCGGGAGCACCGCGACCGGCGCCTGCGCCAGCACCGGGCCGGTGTCCACGCCGTCGTCGACGAGGTGGACGGTGGCCCCGGTGACCTTCACCCCGTAGGCCAGCGCATCGGCCACCCCGCGCGTCCCCGGGAACGACGGCAGCAGCGCCGGGTGCGTGTTGATCATCGGGGCCCCGACGCCGGCCAGGAAGCCCGGGCCGAGGATCTTCATGAAGCCCGCGCTGACGACGAGATCGGGCCGGTGCTCGGCGACGGCCTTGGCCAGCGCGGCGTCCCACGCGGCCCGGTCGGCGTGATCCCGGACCCGCACGGTGAACGCCGGGACGCCGGCCCGCTCCGCGCGGGCGAGGCCCTCGATGCCGTCGCGATCGGCCCCGACGGCGACGACCCGCGCCGGGAGATCGGGCGCGTCGAGCAGCGACTGCAACAGCGTGCCCGATCCGGAGACCAGCACCACCATCCGGGCCGGCGCGGGGATCTCGACCCGGTAGGGCGGACGCGACGGTGCGGGCACGCGGCCTCCTCGGCGACGGGTGAGCTGACGACCGTGCCCAGCCTAGGCGGCGGCGCAGGTCACACCCCGGTCGGCACCGCCACGGGCGGGCCGTCCCCCCGTGCGAGATGAACGTGACGGCTCTTCCGGGAAGATCGAACAGCCCTGGTGTTCACGTCGAGCGTGGGCACAACTCACTCGCCGCGGGCGGCCTCCGCCGCAGCGCGCGCGGCCGCCTGCCTGGCGCGCAGGGCCACCAGCTCGCCGACGGTGCGCGGGGGCGGCTCGCCGGCCGGGTCGGCGAGGGGGTCGGGCGGTGCGGCTCGCGGCGCGGGTTGCGGGACGGACGCGGGCCCGGCGCGCTCGGCCCGACGAGCGCCGTCGGCCCCGTCGACCCGGCCGGTCCCTTCCCGGCGCTCGGCCTCCTCGGCGCGGCCGGCCCCGCTTCCGCGACCGGCCCCCTCGGTCGCATGGGCACCCTCGGCCCGATCAACCTCGTCAACGCGACCAGCCCCCTCGGTCGCGTCGACACCCCCGGCCCGCTCGACCACCGCGGCCCGATCAACCTCGTCAACGCGACCAGCCCCCTCGGTCGCGTCGGCACCCTCGGCCCGATCAGCACCATCAACCCGGTCCGCCCGGTCGGCGCCCTCGGCCCGACCCGCCTCGTCGACCCCACCGACCCCCTCGACCGCGTCGGCCTGCTCCGTCCCCTCGGCTCGATCGGCGGAGTCGGGGCCGGGAAGGGCCCGCACAGCACGATCCGCATGCCGAGCGGGCTCGGTGACGTCATCCGGGTGGGCGGCGTCGTCTGGAGCGGGTGCGCCTTCGTCGTCGTCGGGCTCCGCACCGCCGTTCTCACTCGCGACATCCGACCCGGCCGCAACGGCGGCCATGCCCTTCCCCCTCCGGCGCGCGCGAGGCGGCGGTTCGGCGGAGCTCTCGTCGGGATCGGCATCGCCACCCCGCTGAACGGCCGCCACCAGCAACGCCGGGACCCCGACGAGCAGGAGCACCGCCGGCACGACGAGCCCGGCCGGCACGCGGATCGGGTCGAACGCGCCGGCCGCGAGCCGCCCTCCGGCCAGCACGGCCAGCAGGCCCGTGCCCAGCGCCGCGAGCACGGTCGCGGTGACGGCGGCGGGCAGGCGGGCCGGGCTCGCGACGGCCCGCCGGCAGGTCAGCCCGGCCAGCACACCCGCGGCGACGGGCGCCACGAGCGCGAGCAGCACCCACGCCGGCGGCGTGGTGGTGGGGAACGCGGCCAGCAGGGGGAAGTGCGACGCGGTACCGGGGTAGGCGGCGAAGGGCGAGGCCGTGGCCGTGCCGACCGACACCCCCGGACCCAGCACCCAGCCCGTGCCCGCGACGACCGCGTTCGGGAGGTAGGCGAGGACGAGCAGTGTGAGGCCGAGCCCGGGACCCACGCCCGGGGCGAGCTCCAGGTAGCCCGCGGCCACCGACGGCGCGCCGAGCACGAGCGCCACCAGCACCACCAGCGCGCCCGCGGTGAGCAGAGTGGCCAGCGCGACGGCGGCCGCGCGAGCGCCCGCCCAGCCCCAGGCCGGGATCCGCGACGACCACTCGGCGGGCAGCCCGCACGCCCGGACCACACCCAGCGCGGCGCCCGTACCCGCGACGATCGCACCGCCCGTCATGGCCGCCCAGGGCGCGGCGCTGACCGCGGCCGCGGCGGGGAGCAGCGCGCTGCCCAGCACGGCGACGGCGGCGTGCGCGCCGGCGACGGTCGCCACCACCGCCCCCGCGTCGGCCCGGACCCGACCGCCCAGCCGCCGCACCGCCCACGACGATCCGGTGAGGACCACCGCGACGACCATCCCGGTCGGCAACAGCGGCAGGACGCTCAGCGGCTGCCCCTGCAGTACGAGCGGGATCTGGTGCGCCGCCAGCCACAGCGGGATCGCGGCCGCGAACGCCCCGTCGAGCGACATGCCGCCGCCCGCCGTCAGCACCGCGAGCGCGGCGGCGGGGACGAGGAGCGCGTAGCTGACCAGCACGGTGCCCATCGCGCCCGCGAGCAGGATCCGCAGCCGGTCCAGCCCGTCGACGGGCGGTGGATCGTCCTGCTCCGGATCGCCTGGGGCGTGGCCCTCGAGGGTGCTGGTCACCTCCTCAGGGTCGCAGCCACTCCGCCCGGAGGCGGTCAGGCACGCCGAGCGGCGTCAGTTCCGGCGGTTCTCGTCCGACGACGGCAGGAAGCGGGTGGTGGCGGCGTCCTCGTCAGCGGCGGGCGCGGCGTGCTGCCCGGTGGCCGGGGTCGTGTCGCCCGCCGGCCCGGCCGCGGCGTGCTGTCCGGTGCCCGGGGTCGCATCAGCGCCGGGCCTGGGCGCGGTGTGCTGGCCCGGCGCCGGGGACGCGTCAGCCGGCCGGGGCGCGGCGTGCTGCCCGGTGGCCACCGTCGGGTCGGCCGCGGGCCGGGGCGCGGCGGGCTGGCCGGTGGCCGGGGTCGTGTCGAGCGGCCGGATCGTCGCCGTCGCATCGGGGGCCTGCCACACCGGGAGCGGGGCGCCGGGCGCGGACGGCGCGGCGGACGGCGCCGGCCGGGCGGAGGGATGCGCGGAGCTGGGTGCGGTCTCCGGCGCCGGCCAGGCCGCCTGCGGCGTGCCGGGCGCGGCCGGGGTGGTGACGGTGGCGTCGGACCCGGGGCTCGCCGCGTACCACGGCGCGGCGGGCCCCGAGCCGGGCGGCTGCGCCCACGCGGGGGCGGGCGGCTGGGCCCACGTCGGCTGGTCCGCCGGGGCAGCACCGGGCGGCTGCGCCCACGTCGGCTGGTCGGCCGGGGCAGCACCGGCCTGCTGGGCCCACGTCGGCTGGTCCGGCCCGGCGGCGGGCGCTCCGTAGCCGGGCTGGCCGTAGGCGCCGGGCGCCTGGCCGTAGGGCGGCTGGCCGTAACCCTGCGGCTGGCCGCCGTAGGGCCCCGCCTGCGGAGCCTTCGGGCGCGGCGCCGGAGCGGTGACGATGCCGGCGTCCAGCAGGACGGCCCCGACCGCGGCCACGGCCTGCAGGAACGCGAGGACGAGCGCGACCACCCCGGACGTGGACGCCCCGCCGGCCGTGACGGCCTGCAGGAGCAGCAGCATCCCGACCACCACGGCGACGGCACCCGGCAGCAGCACCCGCTCCGCCTTCGGCAGGACGGTGGCGCCGCACAGCAGGCCGCCACCGATCAGCAGCGGCCCGATGACGCCGCCGGCCAGGCCGAACTCGGCGAAGAAGCCGATCAGGTAGATCACGATGCCGAGGGCGGCCGCGCCGAGCGCGAGCAGGCGGGTCGGCCCGGCGGGATCCGCGGCGGCAGGCGGTTGCTGCGTCATGACCCCGACGCTAGACCTCGCGGAGCCGGGCCCGGGCGGGGCCCGGCCCCACGGGTCAGAGCGCGGCGACGATCGCCCGCATCAGGTCGGCGGTCTCGCTGGGCGTCCTGCCCACCTTCACGCCCGCGGCCTCGAGGGCCTCCTTCTTGGCCTGCGCGGTGCCGGCCGAGCCGGAGACGATGGCGCCCGCGTGGCCCATCGTCTTGCCCTCGGGCGCGGTGAACCCGGCGACGTAGCCCACGACCGGCTTCGTCACGTTCGCCTGGATGTAGGCCGCTGCCCGCTCCTCGGCGTCGCCGCCGATCTCACCGATCATGACGATCGCGGCGGTCTCGGGATCGGCCTCGAAGGCCTCCAGCGCGTCGATGTGCGTGGTGCCGATGACCGGGTCGCCGCCGATGCCGATCGCGGTGGAGAAACCGATGTCGCGCAGCTCGTACATCATCTGGTAGGTCAGCGTGCCCGACTTGGACACCAGGCCGATCCTGCCCGGACCCGCGATGTCGGCCGGGATGATGCCCGCGTTGGACTTCCCGGGCGAGATGATGCCGGGGCAGTTCGGGCCGATGATCCGCGTCCGGTTGCCGGTCGCGACGGCGTGCGCCCAGAAGTACGCCGAGTCGTGCACCGGGATGCCCTCGGTGATCACGACACACAGCGGGATGGCCGCGTCGATGGCCTCGATCACCGCCGCCTTGGCGAACGCGGGCGGCACGAACACGACGCTGACGTCGGCGCCGGTCTCCTTGATGGCCTCCTCGACGGTGCCGAACACCGTGAGGTCCTTCCCACCGATGGTGACGGTGGTGCCGGCCTTGCGCGCGTTCACGCCGCCGACGATGGCGGTGCCCGCCGCGAGCATCTTGGTGGAGTGCTTGGTGCCCTCACCACCGGTGATGCCCTGGACGATGACCTTGCTGTGCTCGTTCAGAAAGATCGACATCGGATCAGGCCCCCGCTGCCAGTTCAGCGGCCTTGTCGGCCGCGTTGTCCATCGTGTCCACCTGCGTCACGAGCGGGTGGTCGGCATCGTCGAGGATCTTGCGGCCCTCGATGACGTTGTTGCCGTCCAGCCGGACGACCAGCGGCTTGGTGGCCGAGTCGCCCAGGATCTTCAGCGCCTCGACGATGCCGGTCGCCACCGCGTCGCAGGCGGTGATGCCGCCGAAGACGTTGACGAACACGCTCCTGACGTCCGGGTCGCCCAGGATGACGTCCAGCCCGTCGGCCATGACCTGCGCCGACGCGCCGCCGCCGATGTCGAGGAAGTTGGCCGGCTTCACACCGCCGTGCCTCTCCCCCGCGTACGCGACGACGTCGAGGGTGCTCATCACCAGCCCCGCGCCGTTGCCGATGATGCCGACCTGCCCGTCGTCGAGCTTGACGTAGTTGAGGCCCTTCGCCTTGGCCTTGGCCTCGAGCGCGTTCTCGGTGCGCTGGTCGACCAGCGCGGCGTGCTCGGGGTGGCGGAAGCCGGCGTTGTCGTCGAGGGTGACCTTGCCGTCGAGCGCGAGGATCCTGTCCTCGGGGTCGCGCACCAGCGGGTTGACCTCGACGAGCGTGGCGTCCTCCGCGACGAAGGTCTCCCACAGCTTCACCACGGCGTCCGCGGCGTCGTCGATCACCGCGGCGGGGAACCGCGCCTGCGTGAGGATCTCGACGGCCTTGGCCCGGTCCACGCCGATGATCGCGTCGATCGGCACCTTCGCCAGCGCGTCCGGCCGCTCGACGGCGAGCTGCTCGATCTCCATGCCGCCCTCGGCGCTCGCCATCGCGAGGAACGTGCGGTTGGACCGGTCGAGCAGGAACGAGAAGTAGTACTCCTCCGCGATGTCACTGGCCGTCGTGACCAGGACGCGGTGGACCGTGTGGCCCTTGATGTCCAGCCCGATGATGTCGGTGGCCTTCGCGAAGGCCTCGTCCGGCGTCGACGCGAGCTTGACGCCGCCGGCCTTGCCCCGGCCGCCCACCTTGACCTGCGCCTTGACCACGACCGCGGTGCCCAGCTCCGCGGCTGCCGCCTTCGCGTCCTCGGGCGTCTCGACGGTCCTGCCCGGAAGCACCGGGACTCCGTGTGCGGCGAAGAGATCCTTCGCCTGGTATTCGTAGAGGTCCACTCGGCCTTCTCCACTCCGATGTGCCGGATCCGCTGCTGCGCCTGACAGTAGCGACGGTCGCCGCACCTACCCTGAGCTGGGCTGGTGACCGCTGTCACGACATGAGACGGCACACGGGCCCGAACTGATCTACCGTCACTCCATGGGACTGGTCCGCGGTGGACTGGACCGCCTGGCCACGGCGGCCGAGGTGGTCGGCAGCACCGCGCGCGAGGTCGGCCGGGCGGCCGGTTACGCCGCACGGACGTTCGGTTCACCCGCCGGTGTGCGTGGTCTCACCGTCGAATGGGCGTGGCTCGCGGCGCACCTGGCCGTCTACCCCGCGGGCCTGCTCGCGGAGCAGCTGGCCGAATCGGGCGACGGCTACCGCACCGACGCGCTGGGCCCGCTGCGCCGCAGCCTGGTCGTCACCGACGTGGAGGCGGCCGGCACGCCGATCCTGCTGGTGCACGGGATCATGGACAACCGCTCGGTGTTCACCGTCTTCCGCCGCACGCTGCGCCGCCGCGGCTTCGGCGTGGTGCACGCCGTCAACTACAGCCTGTTCACCGGTGACATCCGCGACGCCGCGCACGAGCTGCGCACGCACGTCGAGCGGCTGCGGGAGCGGACCGGCGCGGACAAGGTGCACATCGTCGGGCACTCGCTGGGCGGGATGATCGCCCGCTACTACGTGCAGCGGATGGGCGGCTCCGACGTCGTCGACACGCTCGTCACGCTCGGCAGCCCCCACGGCGGCACCCTCGCCGCCTACCTGATGCCGACCCCACTGGCCCGCCAGCTGCGCCCGGGATCCGAGCTCATCGAGGAGCTCACCGAGCCCGCACCGGGCTGCACCACGCGTTTCCTCGTCGTGTGGAGCCGGATGGACCAGATGATCGTGCCGCAGCGCAACGCCCGCCTCACCCATCCCGACCTCGACGTGGAGCAGCTGGAGCTGCGTGACGTCGGCCATCTCTCGCTGCCGATCGACCCGCGGTCCGTGCACTGGGTGGCCGGGGCGCTCGCGCGTTCGGACCACCGGCATCGCCCGTTCCGACCCCTCGCCCGGCCCGCCCTCGACGAGCGCGACTCGCCCGCGTCCTGATCGGACTTGCCTCCCACCCGCGATCACCGCTAGGTTCCACCGGTCACGGTCCGGTCACGCCGACGCTCCCCAGCACCCCGTCGCGACCGGCACAGGCACCACGTCGAGAAGGGCAGGTCTTGGCGCGCCACCGCTCCCCAAGCGGCGCCCAGGAGGACGACCCCGGTCTCACGACACGCATCCGCGTCGTCGCGGCCCCGGGGGCGCATCGTCTCCCTCCGCCACCCGCCGCGTCCGCATGCGGACGCGCGACGGTCGCTGCCGTCGCGGCGGGTGCCGTCGTCGCCGCGGGGCAGACGCTCGCCTCGCTGGCCAGCGCCGACGCCGCTCCCGTCACGGTCAGCGCGCTGCAGCCGGTGGCCCAGGTGATCAAGGACGTGCCGGCGGTGGCGGCCTCCGGCTTCGGCGCGACCGCGATCGGCGGCGACCAGCTGGCGGGCAACACGCTCGCGATCGGTGCGCTCGACCCCGCGTCCGAGGTCGACGTGAAGAACCTCGCCAAGGCCGCCGACATCGGCCAGCAGCTCGCCAAGCGGGCCGCGCTCGTCGAGGCGGCCGAGGCCGACGGCGCGCGCGACGTCCACGTCATCGGCGACCAGGCGTACGTCCTCCCCGCGGTCGGCGCCTTCACCTCCGGCTACGGCGTCCGGTGGGGTGTGATGCACAGCGGGGACGACATCGCCAACGCGATCGGCACCCCGATCTACGCCGTCACCGACGGGGTGGTCGAGAAGGCGGGCCCGGCGTCGGGCTTCGGCCTCTGGGTCGTCCTGCGCCACCCCGACGGCAGCAGCAGCGTGTACGGCCACATGAACCGGATGTTCGTGACCGTCGGCGAGAAGGTGAAGGCCGGCCAGGAGATCGCGGAGGTCGGCGACCGCGGCGAGGTCACCGGGCCGCACCTGCACTTCGAGGTCTGGAACCCGGACGGCACGAAGATCGACCCGCAGCCCTGGCTGGCCGAGCACGGCATCCACGTGGGCTGAGCGGCCGCCACCGGGGCGTTCACACACTCATGATCGCGGCGCGAGGGTCAGGAGCCGCGTGGGTGCAGCGCCTGGCCCACCGGCGCTGATCATGGACGGGCGATCTACAGCTTCTGCATCGGCACCCCGCCGATGAGCATCAACCGCACCGTGCCCGAGCTGCCGAAATCGACGGTGACCGTGGCACGCACCCCGGACCCGTCGGACGCGATCACGGTGCCCAGGCCGTACTTGTCGTGGTTGACGCGATCCCCGACGTCCAGGCTGAGCGCGGGGGCCATCGACGCCTTCGGGACGTTCCAGGTGCCGCGGTCGGTGGCACCCGGCCGCTTGCCGAACCCGAACCGCCCGACCGGTGCCGAGCGCTCCGGCGCCGAGCGCCGCCAGTCGACCAGCTCGGCCGGGACCTCCGCCAGGAACCGCGACTCCGGGTTGGCGTTGGGCTGGCCGAACGTGGAACGGATCATGGCGCGGGAGATGTAGAGACGCTGCTGGGCGCGGGTGATGCCGACGTAGGCCAGCCGCCGTTCCTCGGCCAGCTCGTCGGGATCGCCCATGGCCCGCATGTGCGGGAAGACGCCGTCCTCCCAGCCGGTGACGAACACGACCGGGAACTCCAGGCCCTTCGCGGTGTGCAGGGTCATCAGCGTGACCATGCCCTCGTCGTTGTCGGGGATGGAGTCGGCGTCGGCGACCAGGGCCACGCGCTCCAGGAACGCCGCGAGCGAGCCGGTGCTGGACCAGCTGATGG
>CAXTTN010000233.1:2837-9089 GCA_964247105.1 uncultured Pseudonocardia sp. | reverse complement strand
ACGCCGGGCAACTTCATCTTCCGCACGCGCGAGTTCGAGCAGATGGAGATGGAGTACTTCGTCGAGCCCGGCACCGACGAGGAGCTGCACCAGTACTGGATCGACCAGCGCATCGCCTGGTACACCGACCTCGGCATCGCGCCGGAGAACCTGCGCCACTACGAGCACCCCAAGGAGAAGCTCTCCCACTACTCCAAGCGCACGGTGGACATCGAGTACCGCTTCCAGTTCACCGGCCAGGAGTGGGGCGAGCTGGAGGGCATCGCCAACCGCACCGACTTCGACCTGACGACGCACAGCAACCACTCCGGCGTCGACCTGTCGTTCTACGACCAGGCCAGCGGCACCCGCTACCGCCCGTACGTGATCGAGCCCGCGGCCGGCGTCGGCCGCTCGATGATGGCGTTCCTCATCGAGGCCTACACCGAGGACGAGGCCCCCAACGCCAAGGGCGGCGTCGACACCCGGGTGGTGCTGCGGCTGGACCGCCGGCTCGCGCCCGTCAAGGCCGCGGTGCTGCCGCTGTCGCGCAACGCCGACCTCTCGCCCAAGGCCCGCGACCTCGCCGCTGCCCTGCGCAAGCACTGGAACGTCGAGTTCGACGACGCGGGCGCCATCGGCCGCCGCTACCGCCGCCAGGACGAGATCGGCACGCCGTTCTGCCTGACGGTCGACTTCGACACCCTGAACGACCAGGCCGTGACGATCCGCGAGCGCGACTCGATGGCGCAGGAGCGGGTCGCGCTCGACCAGGTGGAGGGCTATCTCGCGGCGCGGCTGATCGGCTGCTGAGCCGGGTCGAGGAACCGGGCCGGCGTCGTCCCGAACGCCGCCCGGAACGCCGCGACGTACGCGCTCGGCGTGAGGTAGCCCGCGACCCCGAGGCGGCCTGCACCGTGGCGCCACCCGCCACCGCCTCCAGCCCCGCGAACCGGATCGCGTGCCGCACGCCCGCAGGCATCCGCACCGCCCACGTCGGCGGGGCCAGCCACGTGCGCACGACCACGAGCCGGCACCGGCCGCACCGGCATCGAGCCCACCTTCTCCGTGGACGACGTCGACGCCGTCGCCGCGGCCGTCGAGCAGCACGGCGGAAAGGTGGTCATGCCGAAGGCGGTGATCCCGACCGTCGGCGCGCTCGTCCGCTTCCTCGACACCGAGGGCAACGACATCGGCGCGATGCAGTACGACACGCCGCCGCACACCTGACGGTCAGACGCGCGCGGGGAGCAGGCGGTCGAGCAGGTCCTGCATCGTCACGAGGCCGAGCAGCTCGTCGCCGTCGGCCACCAGCGCCAGGTGGGTGCGGCCCGCGCGCATGGCGCCGAGCGCGTCGTGCAGGGGGGTGTCGGCGGCCAGCGTCGGCACCGGGCGCATGATGTCGGCCGCCGAGCCCTCGCGGGTCAGTGCGTCGCGGACGTGCACGACGCCCACCGGCCGGCCGTCGGCGCCGGTGACCAGCAGGCGCAGGTGGCCCGACTCGCGCGACGCCCTGCGGATGTCGGCGGGGGCGGCGTCCGCGGGCACGGAGGCCACCTCGGTCCGGACCACGTCGCGCAGCGGGGCCCGGTCCAGGTCCAGCGCCGTGACGAGCCGGTCGCGCTCCTGGTCGTCGAGCGCGCCGGTCCTCGCCGAGTGCAGCACCAGCTCGCGCAGGTCATCAGGGGTGCGGCCCTCGCCGACCTCGTCGACGGGCTCGACGCCGACGCGGTGGAGGCACCAGTTGGCCATGCCGTTCAGCCCGAGCAGCACCGGGCGGGTGAGCACCATGAACCCGCGCATCGGCAGCGCCAGCAGCGTGGCGGAGCGCTCCGGGTGCGCGATGGCCCACGACTTGGGGGCCATCTCGCCGACCACGAGGTGCAGGAACGTCACGATCACGAGCGACAGCACGAACGACACCACGCCGGCCGCGGTCTCGCCGAGCCCGCCGAGGAGCGGCTCGAGCAGCTGCTCCACCGCCGGCTTGCCCAGCGCGCCGAGGCCCAGCGTGCACAGCGTGATGCCCAGCTGGGAGCCGGCGAGCAGCAGCGAGAGGTCCTTCGCGCTCTTCAGCGCCGCGCGTGCCGACGCGCTGGACGCGGCGGCCTCCTCCAGCCGGTAGCGGCGGGCGGCCACCAGCGCGAACTCGACGGCGACGAAGAACGCGCTCAGCGCGATCAGCCCGGCGGAGATCCACAGGGCGAGGGCGGTGTTCACGCCCACTCCATCCGCACGGTCGACGGCACGCGCCGCTCGACGGCGCTCACGGTGAGCCCCAGCCGCCGCCCGCCGAGCTCCAGCGCCACGGTGTCGCCCACCTGGGGCAGCCGCTGCAGCACGTCGATGACCAGCCCGCCGACGGTCTGGTAGTCGCCGTCGGGGACGTCGGCGTCGATGAGGCGCTCCATCTCGTCGATGTTCATGGCGGCGTCGACGGTCCAGTCGCCGTCGCCGATCCGGGGGCCGTCGGTGCCCGCGGGGTCGTGCTCGTCGGAGATCTCGCCGACCAGCTCCTCCGCGATGTCCTCCATGGTGATCACCCCGGCGAGGCCGCCGTACTCGTCGACGACGCAGGCGAACTCGTCGTCGGCCGTGCGCAGCGCCGCGAGCACCGCGGGCAGCGGCAGGGAGTCGGGCACCAGCACGGGCCTGCGGGCGGCGTCGGCGACGCGGATCCCGGTCAGGTCGCGGCCTTCGAGCGCCAGCACGTCGCGCAGGCAGATCACGCCGACGACGTCGTCCGCGCCCGAACCCAGCACCGGCAGCCGCGAGTGCCCGGACGCCATGATCCCGACGAGGTCGGCCAGGGTCGCGTCGGCGCTCACCGACGTCACCCGCGGGCGCGGGATCATCGCGGCGCGCGCGGTTCGGCCGGTGAAGTCCAGCACGCGGTCGAGCAGGGTGGACAGCTCCTCGTCGAGGTCGCCGTGCTCGCGCGACTCGTCGATGATCGCCTCCAGGTCCCGCGGCGTCGCGGAGTGCTCGACGTCGTGCACCGGCTCGATCCGCAGCGCCCTGAGCAGCAGGTTCGACGCGGCGTCGAAGACGTGGATGAGCCAGCCGAACAGCTTCAGGTAGACGGTGGTGGACAGCGCCAGCACGCGCGCCGTGCGCTCGGGCCGGGCGATCGCCAGGTTCTTCGGGAACAGCTCGCCGAACACCATCTGCACGACGGTCGCCAGCAGCAGCGCGAGGACCGTGCCGATCGCGAGCGCGACACCGGAGCCGCCGAACAGGGCACCGAGCCCCTCGCCGATCAGCGGTTCGGCGATGTAGCCGACGAGCAGGCCCGTGACGGTGATCCCCAGCTGGGCGCCCGAGAGCATGAAGGACGTGCGGTCGGTGACGGCGAGGGCGCGTCGGGCTCCGACGTCGCCACTGGCGCGCAGCCGGGCGCGGTCGACGGCCATGTAGCCAAACTCCTGCGCCACGAAGTAGCCGGTGAGCGCGGTGATGGCCACGACGACGAGCACGCCGAGCAGGACCGAGAGAACTTCGACGATCATGATGCGAACCGCCGTGGCCGGGCGGTGCCGGTACTGCCTGACGGATCCATGGGGCCTGTCTCGTGAGGGAACTTGTCCGCAAGGGTAACGCCATGACCAGCGGAAGCGTTCCTGACATCCGTCACGGCTACGCTGACTGCGTGAACCACGCGCAGCCGGACGCCAACACCCGCCTCCGCGAGCTCGGGGCGGCCCTTCGGAAGATCGCCGGGGACGGGGTCGGCGTGGTGCGGGTGCTCGACCGGCACGGCTTCGGCACCGTCGAGAGCGGCCAGCTGCTCGCCGGCACCGCCTCGGGCGCCGTCGCCGGCGTGCTCTACCGCGGCGCGCTGGACGACGCCGCGGTGCCGCTCGCCGCCGCGTCGGTCACCGCCGCCCAGACCCGCAACGCCCACGTCGCCGAACCCGCCGCCCTCGCCGCGGGCCTCGCCTGCTCCGGAGGGGCCACGCTGCTCGGCCACCCGCTGCCCGCCGCCCCGGCCGAGGCGCTCGGTGCCGCGCTGGAGCGGGGCACCCCGGCCGCGCTCGTGTCGCCGGCCGACGGCAGCGCCGCGCTGGTGCTGACCGGACCGGAGCTGGCCGAGGTGGTCGGTACGCTCGGATCCGCCGATCTCGACGAGGCCGCCGCCACGGCCGCCCGGCAGCTGCTGCGCCGCGGTGCCACGGTCACCGAACGCGTCGCGGACGGGGACCTGCTGCTCGACCTCTGGGTGCCGGTGCCGTCGGTGCTGGTCGTGGGCACGGGCGCGATCGGCGAGGCGATCACGGCCCAGGCCGCGCTGCTCGGGTGGACCTGGCGCCAGGAGAGCGAGCTGGACGCCGCGGTGGCCGGCGTCGCCGCCTTCTCCGACGCCGACGTCCTGGTGCTGCTCGACCACGGGCCGAAGTTCGACGCGGCGCTGGTCGAGGGCCTGCGCGGGCGCGGGTTCATCGGTGCGCTCGGCTCCCGGCACACCCAGTCGGCGCGTCGGGAGCGGCTGCGCGCCGCGGGCCTGACCGACGGCGAGCTGGCGCGCCTGTACGGGCCGGTCGGGCTCGACCTGGGCGCCCGCACGCCCGCCGAGACGGCCGTGTCCGTCGTCGCGCAGGTGATCGCCGCCCGCGCGGGCCGGGCCGGCACCGCGCTCACCTCCGCAGAGGGCCGGATCGGCGGATGACCCGTGCGGAGGCGCTCACGAAGCCCGTGCGCCGCGCCGCGCCGGGGCGGCGTCGCAGCTGGCTCGCCCGGGTCGTCCTCGGCGCGGTCCTGCTGGCCGTGCTGGTCGTCGGAGGCACCGCGTTCCGGGTGTGGCAGGTGGCCCGGATCGACGACCGGCGGCCCGTCGACGCCGTGGTGGTGCTCGGCGCCGCCCAGTACGACGGCGAGCCCAGCTCGATCTTCGCCGCGCGCCTGCGCCACGCCCAGCAGCTCTACGCCGACGGCCTCGCGCCACGGATCGTGACGACCGGTGGCGGCCGCGACGGTGACGCCTACACCGAGGCCGCGGCCGGGCGCCGCTACCTCATCGCCCGCGGGGTCCCGGCGTCCGACGTCGTCGCGGTGCCGGTCGGGTCCGACACGCTGGGCAGCCTCCAGGCCGTCGCCGCGAAGGCGAGGCAGGACGGTTGGAGCAGCGCGCTCGTGGTCAGCGACCCGTGGCACTCGCTGCGGGCCCGGCAGATGGCGCGCGACAGCGGCCTCGCGGCCTGGACGTCGCCGACGCGCACCGGCCCGGTCGTGCAGACACGCGAGACCCAGGCCCGTTACATCGTCCGCGAGACGGGCGCGGTGCTGTACTACCGGCTGACGCACGCATCGGTCGACACCGAGACCACGGGACTCGGGTGACCTACACCGACCACGACCGCGAACGGCCCGTCCCCGAGCCCCCCAAGGGCATCGGCCGCCCGGACCGGCGGAGCCCGTTCTCCCGTGACCGCGCCCGGGTGCTGCACTCGGCGGCGCTGCGCAGGCTCGCCGGGAAGACGCAGGTGGTGGGGCCGGGGGAGGGTGCGGAGGTCAGCGGCGCGCCGCGCACCCGGCTGACGCACTCGCTGGAGGTGGCCCAGATCGGCCGCGGCATCGCCGAGGACCTGGGCTGCGACCAGGACGTCGTCGACACCGCGGGGCTGGCCCACGACATCGGCCACCCGCCGTTCGGGCACAACGGGGAACGGGCGCTCGACGAGTTCACGAGCGGCGGCTCCGAGGGCGGCTTCGAGGGCAATGCCCAGACGCTGCGCATCCTCACCCGCCTCGAACCCAAGATCGCCGGGTTCGGGCTCAACCTCACCCGCGCCTCGCTGGACGCGTCGTGCAAGTACCCGTGGGTGCGCGGCCCCGGGGACCGCAAGTACGGCGCCTACGCCGACGACGCGGCGGTGTTCGCCTGGATCCGCGAGGGCGCGCCGGAGCGCAGGCGCTGCATCGAGGCGCAGGTGATGGACTGGGCCGACGACGTCGCGTACTCGGTGCACGACGTGGAGGACGGCATCCTGTCGGGGCGCATCGACCTCGCCGCGCTCGGCGACCCGGCCGAGCAGGCCGGGCTGGTGGACCTGGCCGCGCGCCACTTCGGGGCCGATCGCGACGCCCTGCGCGGGGCGGCACCGGCGCTGCTGGCGCTGCCCGTCGTCGAGGCGGTGCGGGGGTTCAGCGCGGCCACCGCGCCGTCCTCGGGGCACGTGGCGCTCAAGCGGCTGACCAGCGAGCTCGTCGGCCGTTTCGTCGTCGCCGCCACCGACGCCACCCGCGCCGCCCACGGCGACGGCCCGCTCACCCGCT
>CAXTTN010000233.1:0-2827 GCA_964247105.1 uncultured Pseudonocardia sp. | reverse complement strand
GCCCGGCGGGCGGGTGCCCCCTGCCTGCTGGTGTCGCCCGTGCCCACGCTCGAGGCGCTGGCGTGGGGCGACCTGGTGGTCCCGCCCCGCGCCGCCGCGGAGGTGGCGCTGCTCAAGGCCGTGGCGCTGCGGTACGTGATGAGCGACCCGGTGCGGCTCGCGATGCAGGCCGACCAGCGCACGCTGCTGGCCGAGCTGGCCACCGCGCTGCTGGCGAAGGCCCCCGACACGCTGGACCCGGTGTTCGCGGAGGCCTGGGCCGAGGCGGCCGACGACGCCCAGCGGCTGCGCGTGGTGGTGGACCAGGTCGCGATGCTCACCGACCAGCAGGCGGTGGCGCGGCACCGGGCCACGGCGCGTCGTTGACGACCGCCCAGATCTCCAGGTCCTGACGCCCGGCCTCACCCGGCACCGCCGAACGCAGCGTGCCCTCGCGCGTCATGCCCAGCCGCTGCGCGGTGGCGATGCTGCGGGCGTTCGTCGACACCGCCCTCCACTCGACGCGGCTCAGCCCGCGCACCCGGAACGCCCAGTCGATCATCACCTGGCAGGCCCGCGTGACGATGCCCCGGCCCCCGGCCCGCGGGGCCAGCCACACCCCGATCTCGCAGGTCCCGTTCGGCGCGTCGATCGTGCGGAACACCGTGCCGCCGACCAGCTCCTCGTCCCGCCAGATGCCGAACATCCGACCGGCGTCGCGCGCCTGCTTGTCGGCGTAGGACTGCAGGAACGCCCGGGCGCTGTCGGCGTCGACGATCGTGCGGGCCCACGGCAGCCAGGGCGCGAGATGGGCGCGGTCGCGTTCGACGGACGCGGCGAACTCGGCGGCCTGCCACGGATCCAGGGGGCGCAGCTCGGCGCCGTCGCCGAGGGGAGAGGCCAGCACCGGATCTACGCCGCGACGCCGGAGTCCGGCGGCAGCTGCTGGCCGGGGCAGCCCGCGAGGACGCGCGTGATGGCGTCGCGCTCGGCCGTGGTGACCCAGAGCCGGTACTTGGCCTTCACCTCCACCTGCCGCGCGACGTACGCGCAGCGGTAGGACGTCACCGGTGGCAGCCAGGTGGCCGCGTCGCCGTCGCCCTTGGACTGGTTGGTGGGCCCGTCGACGGCCAGCAGGTTGAGCGGGTCGTTGCCCAGCTTCAGGCGGGTGGCCGCGTCGAGCTGCTGGGCGCCCTTCTGCCAGGCGTCCGACAGCGCGACGACGTGGTCGATCTGCACGGCCTCGCTGGTGCCCTGCCCGCGGACGAAGGTGATCGTCCTGCCGGTGTAGGGATCGTGCAGGGTGCCGGTGAGCACGACGCACGGCCGCTTCGCGGGCTTGAAGGTCTCCGCGGTCATGTCCCGGGCCAGCACGTCGTTGCGCTGGTCGCAGCCGTTGCGGTCGACGTCGGACCAGGCGGGCCCGAACTGGTCGCGGGTGTACCCGGTCTTGGGCGCCCGACCCTTGACGGGGAGCTTCGCGAGCGCCGCCACGGCGTCACCCGGCCTCGTCGTCGGGGGCGGGGGTGTCGTGCCGGTGGTCACCGGGGACGAGGCCGGCGCGGGGAACACCGGCAGGGTCAGCGCCGGCAGCGCCGAGCAGGCCGTGAGGGAGACGGCCAGTGCCGCCGTCGAGAGAAGCCGTGTCGTCCGCACCGCCAGCATCCTGCCGCGTCGGCGGGCCGCCGCGGCGGAGGCGCGTCGGGGCGTCACCCGCTCAGGAGATCCGCCCCGCCCGACCACCCCCACCCCCGCGAGTCGACGATCTCGACACGCCGTGTGCGCCATTCGGGAGCATTCCCGCCGGAGTCGGATCGGCAAACATGCCGTGCTCGTATCGTCGACTCGCGGGTGGTGTTGCGGGCGGCCGCCCAGCTGGGCGACGGCATAGACTCGGGCGCGTGGCAGGCCGGATCCGCGACAGCGACATCGTCGAGGTCCGCGACCGCGCCCGCATCGACGAGATCATCGGCGACTACGTGGCGCTGCGCCCGGCCGGCGCCGGTTCGCTGAAGGGCCTCTGCCCGTTCCACGACGAGAAGTCGCCGTCGCTCAACGTGCGTCCCGGGGTGGGCACGTTCCACTGCTTCGGCTGCGGCGAGGGCGGGGACGCCATCGCGTTCCTGCAGAAGATCGAGGTCGTCGGGTTCGTCGAGGCCGTGGAGCGGCTCGCCGATCGCGTCGGGTTCCAGCTCACCTACGAGGGCGGCGGCAGCTCGGTCCAGCGCGACCGCGGCACCAAGACACGCCTGCTGGAGGCCAACAAGCGGGCCGCGGAGTTCTACGCCACGCAGCTGCGCACCCCCGAGGCCGCCCCCGCGATCCGGTTCCTCACCTCCCGTGGCTTCGACTCGGCGGCGGCCGCCCGGTTCGGTTGCGGCTACGCCCCGGCCGGCTGGGACGTCCTCACCAAGCACCTGCTCGCGGCCGGGTTCTCGCTCGACGAGCTGATGAAGGCCGGGCTCTCCAAGGAGGGCAACCGCGGCCCGATCGACCGCTTCCACCGCAGGCTGCTGTGGCCCATCCGCGACCGCGGCGGCGAGGTGGTCGGTTTCGGTGCCCGCCGTCTCTTCGACGACGACAAGATCGAGGCCAAGTACCTCAACACGGCCGATTCGCCGGTGTACCGCAAGTCGAGCGTGCTCTTCGGGCTCGACCTGGCCAAGCAGGAGATCGTCAAGCGCCGCCAGGTGGTGGTCGTCGAGGGCTACACCGACGTCATGGCGATGCACCTCGCGGGCGTCCCGACGGCCGTGGCGTCGTGCGGCACGGCGTTCGGCGCCGATCACATCGCGGTGATCAGAAGACTCATCGGCGACGACTCGTTCGACATGGGCGAGGTCATCTA
>CAXTTN010000232.1:0-9144 GCA_964247105.1 uncultured Pseudonocardia sp. | reverse complement strand
GCGCAGCAGGCACAACGCGAGCGCGGGTGCGGCACAGTCACGCCCAGCTGCGCCCCGCGCGCGCGTCCCCCTCGCCACGCGCGCACAGCAACACGAGCACAGCAGGCACAACGCGAGCGCGGTGACAGCACAGCTACGCCCGGCGGCCCACGCGCACGACTCTCCCACCACCGAACCGTCCGCGCGCTCAACACCGACATCCGGAACGGGATCACGACCTGGAACGACAACCCCCAGCCCTGCATCCGGGCCAGGACCGCCGACGAGATCCTCGACAGCGTCGCCAACTACCGCAGGCGAATTACCGACTCAGGACATTAGAACAGCGTCAGCTGGTTGCTCACCGGCTTCGCCGGGAGCCGCGGCCGTGACGGCCGGTAGCCCCAGCCCGTCTCCAGCGGCGGGCGGGGGCCCGGCGGGGGCGCGGACTCGTCGTGGGCGAGCACGCGCAGGGCGGAGGCGGCCGTCCACGGGAGGTCGAGGGCGGCGAAGGTGGCGCGGACCTCGTCGGCGGGGAGCGGGAGGTGCCCGGCGCCGAGATCGATCTCGACGTCGCAGCGCATGGTCATGACCTGCCGGTTCAGCTCCCACGCCGCTCGGGCCGCGGGTTCGGCGAGCCGGGCGGCGGCGGCCGGTCCGACGGCTGCGGTCACCCGCTCGCCTCCGGCGTCGAGGTCGGCGAACGCGCCCGGGACGTTGTCGAGCGCGGCGAGCAGCCGCGCGCTCGTGCGGGGCCCGAACCCGCGGACGCCGGGGAGGTTGTCCGACGGGTCGCCGCGCAGCGCCGCGAAGTCGGGGTACTGGTCGGGGCGCACGCCGAGCAGTGTCACCAGCCGGTCGGGCGTGAGCAGCGGCGACGCCTCGACGCCGCCGTCGATGATCCGCAGCACCCGGGTGCTCGCGTCGATCAGGCCGAACGCGTCGCGGTCGCTGGTCATGACGACGGTGGTGGCGCCCGCCGCACCCACCTGCCGCGCGGCGGAGGCGAGCACGTCGTCGGCCTCCCAACCGGGCGGCACGACCACGGCGACCCCCAGCGCGCGCAGCACGTCCGCGGCCAGGACCAGCTGGTCCACCAGCGTCGCGAGCTTCTCCCCGCGCTGCGCCTTGTACTGCGGCCACCGTTCCCGTCGCACGCTGGCGTCCGGGTCGTCGAAACCGACGACGATCGCGTCCGGTGCCACCCGGTCGGCCGCGGCCACGAGCTGCGACAACAGCCCGCGCACCGCCCACATCGGGCGCCCGTCGGCCGAGCGGAAGCCGGTGCGGCCCTGGGAGTGGAAGCAGCGGTGCACGATCGAGTTGCCGTCGACAGCGAGCACGCGCACGGTCCGACTGTGCCCTATCCGAGGCCCGCACGGCGAGCCCGCACCACCGCGTCGGCCCGGCGCTCACTGCGGTCGTGATCGGCGCGGGCCGTGCGCTGTCGCCCTCGGCAGGGCCGTGGTGTGCGGCCGACAGCGATCACCCACCGCCGGCGGCACGGGCGGCGACCGCGCAGTCACCGCCTGAAGATCACCCGGGCCGCCGCGACGGGTCAACCCGGCGTGCGGCCCCAGGCCGTGATCATGGGCGAGGTGGCGAGGTCGGGGATCCGTCCGGAGTCGACGTTGTCGAGGTGCCGGTCGATCTCGGCCGCGGTGGCGATGCCGCCGCTGATCAGGCGCCCGCGGATCTGCTCCACGGTGGCGCGTTCGAGCGCGGTGCAGGCCGGCGCGGTGATCGGGAAGTAGGCGTCGGCGCCGATGTCGACCAGCCCGTGCTCGCGCAGCAACCGGGGCAGCGTGCGGCCGTAGGCCAGGTCGGCGTCGCGGCCGGCCATCAGCGTGCGGAAGCCGGTGCGGAGGCGGTTGGCCAGCTGCTGCGCGGGGCCGTCGTCCTCGGGGCAGAGCAGCGGCTGCAGGCCGGGATCGGCCTCCTCGAGCACGAGCCATCCACCCGGACGCAGGGCGCCGACCATCGCGGCGAGCGCGGGGGCGCGGCGCGGCACGTGGGTCAGGACGAGCCGGGCGTGCACGAGGTCGAGACCGGTGGCGGGCGGCTCCTCGGCACCGACGTCGTGCCGCAGCACGAGCACCCCGTCGCCTTCCAACCACCGGGTGTCGAGGTCGGTGGCCACGACCGCACCGGTGGGGCCGACCTGCTCGACCAACCACCGCGGCACCGACATGCCGCCCGCGCCCACCTCCCAGCACCGCCATCCGGCGCCCACGCCGAGGTCGCGCAGGTGCCGGACGGTGGACGGGTCGAACAGCTCGGCCAGCGCGTCCAACCGCGTCCGGGTCCGCTGCTCGGCCAGCAGGTAGCCCTCGTCCGCGCCCATGCGGTCAGTACAGCAGGTCGGCCAGGACGTCCTCGTCCGTGACGAGCACGTCGACTCGCTCGGCACCGTCGAGTCGGTGCTGGGGAGGATCTACCGCGAGCCGGGGATCCGCTCGCGCACGGAGCTGGCCGTGGCCCGGGCTCCTACCGGTCGGAACACACGCACGAACCGGTCCGCCGACGGCGACGGCCACCCATCGGGACGGCACGCTGGCAGCGGGGGTGACGTGACATGACGTGCTCGACGGAACTGCTCGAACGCGCGGAACTGCTGGCGTCGATGCAGGGTTTCGCCCGTACGGGTGGATGCCTGCTCTTCGTCACCGGTGAGGCCGGCATCGGCAAGACCGCGCTGGTGGACGCGTTCTGCGCGGGGCTGCCGGCTGGTACCGCCGCATACCGTGGGGTGTGCGACGCCCTGGCGACCCCCCGGGCACTGGGGCCGTTGTTCGACGTCGCGCGGAACGGTCCGGCCGGGCTGAGCCGGCTGCTCGCGGCGGGCCACGACCGGCACACGATCTTCACCGGGTTCCTCGACCTGCTCGGGGCCGGCCCGTCCGTCACGGTCGTCGAGGACGCGCACTGGGCCGACGAAGCCACCCTGGACCTGCTGCTGTTCCTGGGACGGCGGGTCGTCGAGCTGCCCGCGACCGTGGTCGTGACCTACCGCAGCGAGGAGATCGACCGGCACCATCCGCTGCGCCGCGTCCTCGGCGACCTGGCGACCGCCCGCGCCGTGCACCGGCTGGCCGTCCCCCCGCTGTCGGAGGCCGCGGTCACTGCACTGGCCGGGCCGTCCGGTCCGGACGGCGCCCTGCTGCACGCGGCGACCGGGGGCAACCCCTTCTTCGTCACCGAGGCCCTCGCCGCGCCGGGGCAGGACGTGCCGTCCACCGTGCGGGACGCCGTGCTGGCGAGGGCATCCCGGTTGTCCGCAGCCGCGCGAGCGGTCCTGGACGTGGTCTCGCTCGTGCCGGACCGGGTCGAGACCGCGCTGCTGGAATCGGCCTTCGCCGTCGGGGCCGAGGCGCTCGACGAGGGCATCCGGGCCGGCATGCTGGTGCTCGACGGCCCGGCCGTCCGGTTCCGCCACGAGCTGGCGCGCCGGGCGGTGGAGGCGGATGTGCCCGCTGCGCACGCGGTCGGGCTGCACGGCCGCATCCTGGCGTTCCTCGCCGCCGTCGACGCGGTCGACCCGGCCCGGCCGGCCTTCCACGCCGCCGCCGCGGGCGATTCCGCGGCCGTGCTGCGGTATGCGCCGTTGGCGGCCGAGCGGGCGTCCGGCGTGGGTGCGCACCGGGAAGCCGCAGCGCACTACGCGCAGGCGTTGAGCTGCGTCGCGCACAGTTCGACGTCCGAGCTGGCCCGCCTGTGGGAGCGTCGCGCCGACGCGTGCGAGCGCAGCGCGTGGACGCACGCGTCGTCCGGGCGTTCGGGTCAGCTGGCCGAGGCGCTCGACGCGTCGGCACGGGCGGTCGAGCTGTGGCGGGCCACGGGCGATCTCGAACGGCAGGCCGTGGTCACGGCCCGTCGGGCCCACCTCCTGCGCAGCGCGGGCCGCCGAGCCGAAGCACACGACACGGCCCGCACCGCGGTCGACCTGCTGGAGGCGCTCCCGCCGGGATCGGGGCAGGCGATGGCCTACGTGGCCGTGGCCCGCGTGATGCTGATCGCGCGGCACGCGCCGGCCGCCGTCGCGCTGGGGACGACGGCCGTCTCCTACGCCGAGAGGTACGGCGAGACGGGCCCGCTCGGGTGGGCGCTGGGCGTCGTCGGCAGTGCGAGCTGGACGACCGACCCCGACCGGGCCGTCGAGCTGCTGACCGCCGCCCTCGACGCCGCCCGCGAGGCGGGGGACGAGCTGGCCGTGGCCGCGGCGTTCGGCCACCTCGGGGTGGGAGCCACGGAGATCCGTCGGTACGAGCCGGCCGACCGCTGGCTGGGCGAGGCGGTGGCGTGGAGCGCCGAGCGCGACATGGACGGCGTACGCGCGTTCGTCCGCGCCTGCCAGGCCCGTTCCTCCTGCGAGCAGGGGAGGTGGGCGGAGGCGGACGCGGTCGCGTCCGAGGTCGTCGGCATGGACGTGCACAACCCGATGCCGCGCGCGCTCGCCCTGGTCGTGGTGGGCCGGCTGCGGGCCCGGCGCGGAGAACCGGATGTCGCCACTCCGCTGGACCGGGCGTGGGCGATCGCCGAGCAGCTGGGCGATCTGCCCCTGCTCTGGCAGGCCGCGGCCGCGCGGGCCGAGGCGGCCTGGCTGGCGGGCCGGCCGGACGCGATCGCTCCGCTCGTCACCGACACCTACCGGCTCGCGGTCCGCCTCGAACACGGCTGGGCCGCGGGCGAGCTGGGCCACTGGTTGTCGGTGGCCGGGGCCCGCGAGGAGACCGCCGGGTTCATGGCCCTGCCCTGGGCCCGGCAGATCCGCGGGGACTCCCGCGGCGCCGCGGAGCTCTGGCGGCAGCTCGGGTGTCCCTACGAGGCGGCGTCGGCTATGGCCGGGAGCGACGACCTCGACGATCGGCTCGCCGCGCTCGACGAGCTCCAGCGTCTCGGTGCGTGGGCCCCGGCCGAACTGCTGTCGCGCCGCCTGCGGGAACAGGGCGTCCGCAAGCTCCCCCGCGCGCCCCGGCAGGCCACGCGCAACAACCCGGCGCAGCTCACCGACCGGCAGCTCGACATCCTGGCGCTGCTGGCCGAAGGGCTGCGCAACGCCGACATCGCCGTCCGCCTGCACATCTCGCCGCGCACCGTCGACCACCACGTCTCGGCGGTGCTGGCCAAGCTCGGGGTCGGATCCCGGCTGGAGGCGGCACGGTGGGTGCCGCCGTCCGCAGCCGAAGATGGGCGGCCCGCCGCCGCGACGTAGGCGTGACCGCCGATGTCCCGAGCGCCCTGAATGGGCAGATTCGGAGGCTCGACAACCTCCGAAAGGACTCCACGTGTTCCACCGCAGATTCTGGCGCCGTGCCGCATTGGCGAGCGCCGCGCTGATCCTGACGTCGTCCGCCGTCCTCGCCACATCGGCCGCCGCGGACCCCTCGACGACCGTGCTCGAGGAGGTGAGCGGCAGCGGCAGCGGCACGGTGGTCAGATCCTTCACACCGCTCGGCGTGCCGCTGCTCGACGGGTTCGAGTACCACTTCACGAACGGAGACCACCCCCTGCAGCGGGTCGCGGACATGCCGCTGCCGCAGCAGTCGGCGATCGAGGTGTCGCTCGCCGACAAGAACGGCGGCGACAACTTCACCTACCGCATCGCCCACGACATGGTCGACCGGACCGGGATCCAGGAGGCCAGCGTTCACGGCGTCTGCACGGGCCAGTGCGACGTGCTCCTCGCCCGCCCGGCCGGCGACGTGTTCTTCGTGCTCACCGGCTTCCGGTTCGCTTTCGACAACGGCGAACACCCCCTGAACAAGATCATGGCGGTCGAGAGCGGCGGTCGGCTGAGCACCTCGTTCCGGGACCAGAACGGCGACGACCCGTACACCTACGACGTCAGCTACGCCTGGGTGCCCCGGTCTCGGCTGGACGTGGTCAACGCCAGGACCAGCGGTACCGTCCACGCCCGCGGCGTCACAACGATTCCGGCCGCAGCACAGGAGAAGGTGATCCGCGGCTTCCTCATGCAGAGCCAGGGAAGCGGCGCCGCGGCCGACGACAACATCCGTGATCTCGGGATCGTGGCCCGTGCGCAGAGCTTCGACATCTTCTTCGGCGACCGCAACCCGGCAGATTCCGCCGACTGGTCCTACCTGCTGCAGTTCGCGACGTTGAGCTGACGCGGCTCCTCGTGGGTGGCGCCCGTCACCCACGAGGGCCGTCGGGTGTCGGCACGGCTCACCGCGCACCACCGGCGGCCGGGCCCGGGTTCAGCCGGTGGATCAGCGGCGCGGGGATGCGGGCCCGATCCAGTGCGCGGGCCGCATGGGCCACGCCGTCGGGCGTCAACCGGTAGTAGCGGCGCCGCGGCCGCCCCTCCCGGGACGGGTCCAGATCCTCCCAGCGCGACTCGAGCCACCCGTGGCCCTCCAGGCGGGCCAGGATCGGGTGGATCGTGCCCGACGGCAGCTCCGCGAGCCTGCCGATCTCCAGCCCGTACATCTCGCGGGTGGGATCGGCGATCAGCGCGCGCAGGACCAGCTGCGTCGGCAACGTCATCCGCGGTCCGGCCATGGGCTTACTCTACCTAGGGTCTAGGTAGAGTACAAGCCGTGACGGTGCTGAGGTCGGTTGTCCTGTTCATGCTGGCCGCCGTGGCCGAGATCGGCGGTGCCTGGCTGATCTGGCAGGGCGTGCGGGAGCACCGCGGCCCCTGGTGGATCGGTGCCGGCGTCGTCGCGCTCGGGGCGTACGGCTTCGTGGCCACGTTGCAGCCCGACGCGAACTTCGGCCGCATCCTCGCCGCCTACGGCGGGGTGTTCGTGGCGGGCTCGCTGGCCTGGGGCATGGTCGTGGACGGCTACCGCCCCGACCGCTTCGACGTCGTCGGTGCCGCGATCTGCCTGGTCGGCGTCGCGGTGATCATGTACGCGCCGCGCTGACGCCGACCCGGGTCGATCGGCCCGGGCTGCGGCCGGGCGGGCCCGGCGATCAGGGACCGGCGTGGCGCGTGTCGGGCCGGTGACTCCTGCTGCCGGTGGTGATCACCGGTTGGGCACGCGCGACCGTGCCTGCCGCTTTCGAGCCGGCGATCATCGCGTCGCCGGCTGCGTGCTGCCGTCGCCCCGGGTCGGCCGTGTCGTCAGCGGCCCTCGAAGGTCGCCCGGCCCGGCCCCTCGTCGAGGAACGAGCGGAGGGCCTCGCGCAGGTCGTGGGTGTCGAACAGGGCGCCGGCGATCGCGGGGACCTCCGCGTCGGCCTTCGCGATCCCACCCTCTGCATAGGACTGGATCGTCCTCTTCGTCGCCGCGTGGGCGAGCGTCGGCCCGGCCGCGAGCCGCCTCGCGAACGCGCGGGCCGCGTCGTCGAAGCCGTCCGCGGGCAGGACCCGGTTCACCACGCCCCAGCCGTGCATCGTGGCGGCGTCGTAGCGGTCGCCCGTCATCACGAACTCCCGGGCGCGACCGGTGCCGGCGCGTTCCGCGAGGCGCTGCGTGCCACCCATCGCGGGCGTCAGCCCGACCGTCGCCTCGACCAGCCCGAACGACGCTCGTTCGGACGCGAGGATGATGTCGCAGGCGAGCGCCAGCTCGAAACCCCAGGTCAGGCACGTTCCGTGGGCCGCGAACACGGTGGGGCAGGGCAGCGCGGCGATCCGCTGCGCGATCGAGACGAGCGCGGCGAAGAGCTCGGTGGCCGCCTTGGCGTTGCGCAGGGCGTCGAAGATGTGGACGTCCACCCCGCCGGTGACGAGGCGGCCCTCGAACCGGAACAGCACGCCGCGCGGCCCGAGCGTCTCCAGCTCGTCGACGGCGGTGACGAGCCCGGTGCCCATCGCGCCGTCGAAGAGGTTGAGCGGCGGGTGGTCGATCGTGACGACGGCGAGCCCGCCGTCGTGCTGGACGGTGACGGGAAGGGCCATGCGGGAGATGCTGCCAGGCCGGTCCAGCCCCCTCCGCACGTTCGGCCCGCCCGGCGGCGATCGCCGACTCGGGACACGGCACCGTGTGGAGTGCGGCCCATCGTCCCGAGATGCTGATCACCGGCTCCGCCCGGCGGGGCGCCGGGTGCGACGGCCGAGCGCTCAGGCGGCCAGCGCCGCGTAGCGGCCGTTGCCCTCCACCAGGCTCGTGTGCGTGCCCGACTCGATGACGCGCCCGTGGTCGATCACCACGATCTGGTCGGCGTCGCGGACGGTCGAGAGGCGGTGGGCGATGGTGATCGTCGTGCGGCCGCGCGCCAGCTCGTCGAAGGCGCGCTGCACGGCCCGTTCGGTCTCGGTGTCCAGGGCGCTGGTGGCCTCGTCGAGGATGAGGACGCGGGGGTCGCGCAGCAGCGTGCGGGCGATGGCGATGCGCTGCTTCTCCCCGCCGGAGAAGCGGTGCCCGCGGGAGCCGACGACGGTGTCGTAGCCGTCGGGCAGGCCCGCGATGAGGTCGTGGATCTGCGCGGCGCGGGCGGCGGTCTCGATCTCGGCGTCGGTCGCGTCGGGCTTGGCGTAGCGCAGGTTCTCGCGGACGGTGGTGTGCAACAGGTAGGTCTCCTGGCTGACCACGCCGACGATCGACGCGAGGTCGGCGAGGCGCATGTCGCGCAGGTCGACGCCGTCGATGGTGACGCGTCCGGAGCCCGGGTCGTAGAGGCGGGCGCCGAGCGCGGCGAGCGTGCTCTTGCCCGAGCCGGTCTCGCCGACGAGGGCGAGGGTGGTGCCGGCGGGCACGTCCAGGTCGATGTCCGAGACGGCCGGGGTGCCGCCGTAGGAGAACGTGACGTTCTCGAAGCGGACGTGGCCCCGCACGTCGCCGATCTCCACGGGGTGCTCGGGGTCGTCGACCTCGACCGGGAGGTCCAGGTACTCGAAGATCCGTGCGAACAGCGCCAGCGAGCTGACCAGCGAGACGCCCACGTTGAGCAGGCCCATGAGCGGCCGGAACAGCCCGCCCTGCAGGGTCGTGAACGCGATCAGCGTGCCGATGGACAGGGTCGTGCCGGGCAGGCCCGCCGCGAGGTAGATGACCGCGGGGATCGCCGCGAAGATCACGCTCATCGACGCCATCCGCCAGCGCCCGGCCAGCTGCGAGCGCAGCTCCAGGTCGATCAGCCGGTTGGACGACGCCGTGAAGCGCTCGACCAGCGCCGGCCCGGCGCCCATCGTCTTGGAGAGCTGGATGCCGCTGATCGACAGCCCCTCCTCGACGGTGACGTTGAGGTCGGCCA
>CAXTTN010000231.1:0-9284 GCA_964247105.1 uncultured Pseudonocardia sp. | reverse complement strand
ACAGCACGCTGATGAACGTCAACGCGTCCCCGACGCCGACGAGCACGCGCGCGGTGATCGCGAGCCCGACGCAGGTGGCGACGGCGAGCAGGAGCTGCCCGGCCGCCATCGTCAGCCCCCCGACGATCACGAGTCCCTTGGCGCCGAACCGGTCGAGCAGCACCCCGGCCGGCACCTGCAACGCGGCGTAGACGAGCAGTTGGAGCACCACGAAACCGGACAGGACGGCCGGTGCGGCGTCGAATCGGGCCGCCGCGTCGAGACCCGCGACCCCGAACGACGTACGGTGCATGACACCCACGAGGTAGGCCGCGAGGCCTACAGCCCACACGGCCCAGATACGACGTTCCTGGTTCATCTCGTACCCGATGGTGCGCGATGGCGGGCCGGAACGGGATGCTGTGCGGGCTGAATCACGTTGTGTGTGTGACGGGATCATCCCGTCGTATGAGTGGAGGTGCGCGGTGCTGGACCCTGCAGAGCTGTACGAGGTGGCGTCCGACGCCCCCCCACTGCCTGCCGCCGACGCGGACGGTCCGGTGCTGCTGGTGGCGCTCGACGGTTTCGTCGACGCCGGGAACGCCGTGCGGTTGGCGGTGGCGGCGCTGCGGGCCGACCGGGAGACGCAGACCGTCGCGTCCTTCGACATCGACCAGCTCATCGACTACCGGTCGCGGCGGCCCCCGCTGAAGTTCGAGACCGACCGGTGGGCCGCCTACGAGCCGCCTGCGCTGGAGATCCTCGCGCTGTCCGACACCGCCGACACGCAGTACCTGCTGCTCACCGGACCGGAGCCCGACACCCAGTGGGAGCGGTTCTCGGTCGCGGTCGCGCAGCTCGTGGAGCGCTTCGGGGTCCGGCTGGTGATCAACCTGACGGCCATCCCGATGGCGGTGCCGCACACCCGCCCGATCGGCGTCACGGCGCACGGCACGAAGCCGGAGCTGACCGAGGGCCACGAGGCCTGGTTCGCCACGGCCGAGGTGCCCGGCAGCGCCGTCGCGCTCATGGAGTACCGCCTGGGCCAGGCCGGGCACGACGCGATGGGCTTCGCCGTGCACGTGCCGCACTACCTGGCGCGCGCCGAGTACCCGCAGGCCGCGCGCGTACTGGTCGACCACGTCGGGCTCGCCGCCGGGCTGTACCTGCCCACCGAGGTCCTGTCCAAGGCCGCCGAGCAGGCGGAGCAGGAGATCGGCGAGCAGGTGGCGGCGTCCGACGAGGTCAAGCAGGTGGTGGAGGCGTTGGAGAAGCAGTACGACGCCGTCACGTCCGGCCGGGGCGAGCGGTCGACGCTGGGCCTGGGCGGCGAGCTGCCCAGCGCCGACGAGCTGGGCGCCGAGGTGGAGAAGTTCCTCGCCGCCCAGGAGGACGACGACGGCGAGTGACTACCGCGCGCCCGCGAGGCGGCCCTCCCGCACCGCGCGCGCGATGCCGGGGGTGAGCGGCAGCCGGGGCAGGAGCGTGGCCTGCACCGCGTGGTACAGGTCGGGCTTGCCGGCCCAGATCGTCGTCGAGGGCTGGTTGTGGCGGTCGAGCTGGTGGATCCACGAGCCGCGCTCGCGGTCGACGTGGTGCCGCTCGACGAAGGCCCAGAACCGCTCCGCGTCGGCGGCGTAGCGCGGGTCGCCCGTGACGGCGTGCAGCGCGGCGGCCGCGGCGGTGCCTTCGGCCACCACCCAGTACATGCGGTCGTGCACGACGGGCGCGCCGGACCAGTCGGTGGTGTAGACGAAGCCCTCGGCGCCGTCGGCGGCCCAGCCGTCGTCGAGGGCCCGGTCGTAGAGCGCCACCGCGGCCGGCTGCAGCCAGCCGGGGGCACCGGATCCCAGCGCCGCGTCCAGGTGCAGCAGCAGCCTGCTCCACTCCAGGGCGTGGCCGACCGTGGCGCCGTAGGGCTGGAACGGGTGGTCCGGCTGGTCGCGGTGGTGCTCGGGCAGCGGCTCCCAGCCCGGCGTGAAGTGCTCGGGCAGCCGCCAGCCGAACGCCCGGCCCCAGCGGTCGACGCCCGTGGCCGCGATCCGCAGCGCCCGGTCGCGCCACTGCGGGTCGTCGGTCGCGTCGGCGGCGGCCAGCAGCGCCTCGACGGTGTGCATGTTGGCGTTGAGCCCGCGGTACGGGTCGCGGCGGGTCCAGGTGCGGTCGAACAGGTCGCACACCATCCCGGCCTCGGGCTCCCAGAACCGGTCCAGCGCGGCCAGCGCGTCGCGCAGCAGGCCGGGCCCGCCCGGCCGCCCCGCCACCGTCGCCGTGGAGGCCGCCAGCACCACGAACGAGTGGGCGTACGCGGCCTTGCCGTCGTCGGCGGTGGACACCGGCCAGCCGCCGTGCTCGGCGTCGCGCAGCGGTCCGGCCAGCCCGGCGAGCAGCGCGTCGGCGATCGGCGCGGCCGACTCGATGCCGGCCATCGCGGCCAGGCCGTGCACGTGCGCCATGCGCGCGGTCATGTAGGTGAACACGGGCTTGTCCGGCAGCGGCACCCCGACGTCGTCGAGCCAGGCGGCTCCCCCCGACGCCAGCACCACACGCTTCCCGAAGGACACGAGCCGCCGAAACTCGACATCGAGATCCATCACGACCTCACCCTCCCCCACCGCACGTCGGAGCCAAAGGGCTGTTCTCGGCCGGTCGCCGACAGCCCGTCGGCTCCGAAGTGCGCTGGAGGGGTCAGGGGGAGGGGTCAGGTGAGGTCCAGCGCGGCTGCTATCACGCTGTCGGTGTCCAGGCCGTGGGACCGGTAGACCGCGTCCAGGTCTCCGGACTGGCCGAAGGTGCTCACGCCCAGGTGCACGGCACGGACCTGGTTGACGCCGGCCAGGAACGCCAGCGTGTGCGGGTGCCCGTCGAGGACCGTGACCAGCGGGGCCGCCCGGCGGGCCGGGAACGCGGCGTCGAGCACCCATGTCTCTGCCGTCCCGCGGCCGGACCGGGCCTGCACGGCCTCGAACAGCAGCCCGGCGCTGGTCACGCACACGACGTCGGCCCCGACGCCCTGCGCGGCGAGCCGCTCGGCGGCGGCCAGCGCCTCGGGCACCACCGCGCCCATGGCCGCGATCGTCACCGCCGGGGTGCCGGGCGCACGCCGCAGCGGGTAGGCACCGGCCACCACCTGGCGGCGGCGGCGCTCGCGGGCGGCGGGGTCGGCGGGCACGGCCGCGAGCGTCTGGTCGACCGGCCGCGTCGAGAGCCGCAGGTACGACGAGCTGCCGTCGGGACGCCCGAGCCGCGCCAGCGACGCGAGCAGCGTCCACTCGACGTCGATCGCGAACGCCGGGTCGTAGGAGACGCAGCCGGGCTGCTCCAGCCCGACCGACGGCGTGGTGATCGACTGGTGCGCGCCGCCCTCGGGCGCCAGCGTCACGCCCGACGGCGTGCCGACCAGGATCGACTGGCCACCGGCGTAGATCCCGAACGACCACGGCTCCAGCGCCCGCTCGACGAACGGGTCGTACATCACCCCGATCGGCAACAGCGGCTCGCCCCACCTGCTCCAGGTGGCGCCCAGCTCGCCGAGCAACCCGACCAGGTTGGTCTCGGCGATGCCCAGCTCCAGGTGCTGGCCGCTGGCGTGCTCGCGCCAGTGCAGGATCGTCTCCGGGTCGTCGGCGAACCAGTCGACGCGCTCGGCGGCCGACCACACCCCCACCTTGTTGACCCAGCCGCCGAGGTTGGTGGAGCTGGCCACGTCCGGGCAGAGGGTGACCACGCGCCGCGCGGCGTCCGGCGCTTCGCGGGTGAGGTCGAGCAGGGCCCGCCCGAGCGCGGCCTGGGTGGTGGCGGTGCCCGACGGCGTGCGTCCGATGTCGGTCGGCAGCGCGGGCGGGACGGCCGCGGGCACCGGCTCGCGACGGAGCCGCTCCCCCACCTCGGCGCACAGCGTCGCGGCGGCCGAGCCGTCCGGGAAGGGCGCCCACGGGTCGTCCACCGAACACCCGACCCGCTCCCCCAGCTCCGCCAGCTGGGCGGCGGTGAGCAGCGACGAGTGGTTCTGCGGGTGGCCCTCGCTGGCCAGGCCGTAGCCCTTCACGGTGTAGGCGAAGATCACCGTGGGCCGGGTGTCGTCGATGGCGCGGAAGGCGTCGCCGAGCGCGGCGAGGTCGTGGCCGCCGAGGTTGCGCACGGCCGCGTGCAGCGTCTCGTCGTCCAGGCCCGCGACCAGCTCGGCGAGCTTGGGGTCGTCCCCGGGGAGGCGTTCGCGCTGCTGGGCGGGGGTGCAGCGGAGCAGGCGCTGGTACTCGGGGTTGGGCATGTCGTCGATGCGCCTGCGCAGCGCGTCGCCGCCGGGGCGGGTGAACAGGTCCTCCAGGATCCGCCCGTACTTCACGGTGATCACCTGCCAGCCCGCGGCCTCGAACATGCCGGCCAGCCGGGTGGCGCCGATGTTGGGCACGACGCGGTCGAGGCTCTGCCGGTTGAGGTCGACGATCCACACGACCTCGCCCAGCTCGCCCACCATCGGGTCGAGGATCGCCTCCCAACAGGCGCCCTCGTCCAGCTCCGCGTCGCCGACCAGCGAGTACTGGCGGCCCACACCGACCTCCGGCCTGAGGGAGGAGACGTACCGTCGGGCCAGCGCCCCCCAGATGGGCGCCGTGGCGCCGATGCCGACCGAGCCGGTGGAGTAGTCGACGGGATCGGGGTCCTTCGCCCGCGAGGGATAGCTCTGCAGCCCCTCGTAGGCGCGCAGCGTCTCCAGATAGGACGCGTCGAGCTCGCCGAGCAGGTGGTTGATCGCGTGCAGGACGGGCGAGGCGTGCGGCTTGACCGACACGCGGTCCTCGGGCCGCAGGTGCTCGAACCAGAGCTCGGTCATGATCGACACGAGGGACGCGCTGGACGCCTGGTGCCCGCCGACCTTGAGCCCGCTCGGGTTGGGCCGCACCCGGTTGGCGTGGTGCACGATCGCGGTGCTCAGCCAGAGCACCCGCTGCTCGATCTCGTGCAGAGCGATGGTCATTCTCGCCTCCCATGTTGCCCCGCAACTGCATCACCGCGACGATGACTGCACAACCGGGAGCCGTTCCGTTGAGCAGAGTGCTCGACGAGTGGCCGGCAGGGCCGATCGAGGTAGGCAGAGTGCGCAACGACGAGCTCGACGCCACCGACGCGCGGCTGCTGATCGCGCTCGCCGACAGCCCGCGTGCGTCGGTGCTGGCCCTCGCGGAGCGGCTCCGGCTGTCGCGCAACACCGTCCAGGCGCGGCTGGCGGCGCTGGAGACACGCGGGGTGCTCGGATCGTTCGAGCGGCGGATCGACCCGGCCGCGCTGGGCTACCCGCTGACGGCGTTCGTCACGGTGCAGGTGGTGCAACGCATGCTGGGCGAGGTCGCGGCCGCCCTGCACGAGGTGCCCGAGGTGGTCGAGGTGCTCGGCATCTCCGGCCCGACCGACCTCCTGTGCCACGTCGTGGCCCGCGACGCCGACGACCTCTACCGCATCTCCGGCCAGCTCCTGGGCACCGACGGGGTGGAGCGGACGTCGACCTCGCTCGTGATGCGACGCCTGGTGGAACACCGGCTGGCGCCCCTGCTGCAGCGCCTCATCGGCCCCGAGGACGCCATTCACCGCGTCGCGGGCGACACAGATCCGCCCCTGGAGGCAGCGCGGGCGCGGTAGCCCCCGGCGGTGATCGCCCACCGTGCCCACGGCGCGCGCGTTGTGCAGGCGGCGCCTGCGGTGCACTGCGCGCGCCGGTGGCATAGCGCGCGCGTGGCGGGCAGGGTGGGAGGGCGCGGCGGCCGGCTGGCTGAGCCCGGGAGCGCGTGGAACAGGTTGCGGGCCCGCGCCGTTGGACGGCATGTGCTCCACGACCCGGAGTCGTGACCCGAGAAGGAGATCCGGCTGTGCCGACCCCTGATGTAGCGCTCGAGAAGCTCGGCTTCCTGACCATCGGCCTGTTCGACGGCGACGACCCGGCGCCGGGGCACGAGAGCGTGCTGCAGGTCATCGAGCTCGGCGACCAGCTGGGGTTCGACAGCGTCTACCTGCGCCACCGGCACTTCCAGACGGGCATCTCCTCGCCGATCGCGATCATGGCCGCGGCCTCGCAGCGCACGCAACGCATCGCCATGGGTACCGCGGTGACCCCACTGGGCTGGGAGAACCCGCTGCGCATGGCCGAGGACCTCGCCACCGTCGACATCCTCTCCGGAGGCCGGCTGGAGCCCGGTTTCTCGGTCGGCCCGCCGATCCACTGGGACCACGTCAAGGGGGCGCTCTACCCCGACACCGCCGAGGCCGAGGACCTCACGTCCGAACGGGTCGCCCGGCTGCTGCGCATGATCAGGGGCGAGGCCGTCAGCACCTTCTCCGGCACCGCGGGCTTCGAGCAGTTCTCCGCGCGGGTGGAGCCGCACTCCCCCGGTCTCGCCGAGCGCATCTGGTACGGCTCCGGCAGCAGCCGGTCGACCCGGTGGGCCGCCGAGCAGGGACTGAACCTGCTGACCAGCAACATCCTCAAGCCCGAGCCCTCGGACCTGGAGACCGACGGCCGGTGGGACTTCGCCGCGATCCAGCAGCGCCAGATCGCGCTGTTCAAGCAGCACCACCCCGCCGGCGACGCCGCGCGGGTCTCGCAAGGCCTCGTCGTGATCCCCACCGACACGGCCACCGGCGAGCAGCGGGCGAAGTACGAGGCCTACGTCGAGAAGCGCACTCCCCGCACGGCGGCGCCGATGGGCCCGCCCGGCCCGGGCCTGCTCGCCGCGCCCGACATCCTCGGGACGTCCGAGGAGATCGCCGAGAGGCTGTACGCCGACGCGGCCTTCCGCGAGGTGCGTGAGGTCGTGTTCGCGCTGCCCTTCAGCTTCGACCACGCCGACTACGTCCAGATCCTGACCGACATGGCGACCTCACTCGGGCCGGCGCTCGGGTGGAAGCCTGCCGGCTAGGGGTCGGGGCGGACGAGCTGGCTCCGGGCCAGATCCTCTTCGATCAGGTCCGAGAACAGCGGTGCGGCTCAGGGCCTGCCGGATCAAGGGGTGCGTGACGCCGATCGTCCACCCGCGTGAGTTGCGCTGAGGAAGGCGGGCAGGTCCAACTGCGGCGGCCGGGCGGCAGGCAGCGCTGCCCAGTGCAGCTCGGCGAGCATGCGGGCGACGTCGAACGCGAGGTCCACGCACGCGCCGCGCTCCACCCAGCCCCAGTCGCCGTCCACGTTGACCTCCAGGAACACCGGTCCGTCAGGGCCGAGGAGGAAGTCGAAGGCGCCGTAGTGCAGCGACAGGGCGCCGGCGAGGGTCCGGGTTGCGGCGGTGACGTCAGCAGGCGGTACGACCGGCCGGACGCGGACGCGGTGCGGCGCCACCCACGGGTCGGCGGCTGAGCCCTTGTCGATCGCAAAGGCGCGGATGCGGCCGCCGAGGTGGTAGACACGCAGTTCGACGTCGTGCTCTACGTGCTCCTGCACGACGACGGGTGCGCCAGACATGGCGGGGACCAGTTGGGACTGCTCGACGACCACCGGGAAGCGGCCGGTCAGCCGGCCCGGCGCGACCTCGGTGAAGTGGCCCGCCAGTGCCTTGACCACTACCCGCGGGCCCCGGAGCCCGGCCAGAACCGGGTCGGTGGTGACGACCGTGCGGGGCACGCGGATCCCGTGCCTGGCCGCGGTGCGCAACGGCGCGAGCAGCCCACCCGGGGCGGGGGCGAGGTCGGTGACAGCCAGCGCGGCGACGGCGGCGGCGACGGCCTGCCAGGAGTCGTGCAGGAAGAGATCGAGCCCGTGGTCGCCGGTCCCCCGCACGGCGCGCCCGCTGAAGTGGCGCGTCCAACAGACCGTGGGACGCACCAAGCCCGCGGCGGTCCGCACCGTCGCGGCGTCGACGTCGATCAGCGGACCGACCGCGCCCGGATCGTCGGCGTCGATGCGCAGCACCGGCACCGCCGCCGCGGTGAGCAGCCGTGCCACGGCGTCGAGGTCGGTGTCGCATGCACGGCTGAGCAGCACCACCGCAGGCCGGGGCCCGGCCGCGGACCCGGTCGCGGCGGGCCCGTCGCGGACACGGCCTGGGCCGAGGTCGACGTGGACCAGCTGTTCGGCGAAGCCGCCGTCAGGCACCGGGCGCGCCCGCTCTCGGCGGTTCGTCGGCCAGCATGTCGTCGGCCATCGCCAGCAGTGTCGCCACCCGGGCCCGGACCGGGGCTGGGCAGGCGGGCAGTCGCGACTCGATGCGTCGCAGCAGCACCGAATCCTCCCCTGCCGCTTCGGGGCGCAGGCTTCGCTCTTGCTCCAGCTCGCGGAGCCGAACCAGCAGCGCGAGCACCGCCGCGGTCTCGGTGGCCAGCAGCCCGAGTGACTCGAGGTCGCCGGTGTCGCTGCGCGGCGTGCTGTCGCGGTCCAGCACCTCGAGCACGCCGATGCAGTCCCCGTCCTGGAACAACGGCGCCGCCATGATGCCCTGCGGCACGTAACCGGTGGACTCGGCGGCGTCGCGAGCGAACTGCGGGTTCTCCGCGAGGTCGTCGACAAGCAGCGGCTGCCCGCAGATCACCGTCCAGCCCGCGATGCCGGTGCCCACCGGGAACCGCGTGCCGACCAGCACGTCCTCGCCCTCGCCCGCGACGGCCTCGAACACCAGGTCGTCGTTCTTGTCGTCGAGGAGGAACACCGACGCGGCCGCGGCCCCGAAGAGACTGCGGGCCACCTCGACGATCGACTGGAGCAACCTGCGCTGGTCCAGCTCGGACACATCGGTTGACGACATCAGGAGCCTCCCCGTGGTGTGGTGACGTCAACGGTCTCGTCGACGGTCTCGATGCTGCGGCCGGCGACCACGTTCGTGGCCGTCAGGTAGAGCACGGACCGGAGCTGGAAGGGGGTGAGCGATGGGTGCTTGCCGAGGATCAGGGCGCTGATGCCGGCTATGTGCGGGGTGGCCAGGCTGTTGCCGGTGGTCCGGATCTCGCGCCCGCCCGACCACGCGACCGGAACCCGGACGCCGCGGGCGAGGAACTCGACCGGCGGGGCGGGGTTGTAGAAGAAACACATCGGGTCGGGGCCGTCGTGGCTGGCGACCGAGATCACCGATGCGAACGGCCACGGGTAGCTCACCACGGGCATGTTGTGGGCGGATGCGACGATCACGCAGCGCCGGAAGTAGGCGCGGTCGGTGAGCTCGCGCAACTCACCGAGGAACTTCTCCTTGGTGGTCGACAGGCTCATGTTGATCACGTCATAGCCCTCGTCGATCGCCCAGCGCAGCCCGGTGAGCAGCGCGGCCCCCGAGCCGTGCTTGCCGTTGCCGAGGACCCGGACCGAGCTGATCGACGCGCGCGGGGCGATC
>CAXTTN010000230.1:0-9334 GCA_964247105.1 uncultured Pseudonocardia sp. | reverse complement strand
CCCGCTGGACGGGCACCCGCGACGCCACGCAGCCCGCCGCCCGCTGCGCCCAGCTCGCCGCGGCCCCCGGGACGCCGCACCTGACGGCGGCCAGCACCACCGAGGACTGCCTGACCGTCGACGTCACCGTGCCCGCCGGCACGACCACCGCGTCGCGGCTGCCGGTGCTGGTGTGGCTGCACGGCGGCGCGTTCAGCGCGGGCGCCGGCGGCGACGTCGACCCGCGGAGGCTCGCGGTCGCCGGGCCGCTCGTCGTCGTCACGGTGAACTACCGGCTGGGGATCTTCGGCTTCTTCGGCCTGCCGCGCCTGGCCGGGTCGGGAACGTTCGGGCTGCAGGACCAGCAGGCCGCCATGCGCTGGGTTGCGCGCAACGTCGCGGAGTTCGGCGGCGACCCTCGCCGCGTGACGCTCGGCGGCGAGTCGGCGGGCGCGGACAGCGCCTGCGGGCAGCTGGCCGCGCCCGGTTCCGTCGGGCTCATCCAGCAGGTGATCCTGCAGAGCGGCGGGTGCAACTCGTCCAACCTCTACAACGTCGTGGTGCCGGGCACCGGCTCCGCCGGCGACACGTGGAAACCGCTCCCGCTGGTGGAGGCGGCCGGGTCGCGGGCGGCGCCGCAGTTCGGGTGCGCCGATCCGGCCACGCAGCTCAGCTGCCTGCGCGCCCTGCCGGCCGCACAGCTGGTCGCCGGCGCCGGCACCTACTGGAGCCCCGCCACCGGCACGAGCACGGTGCCGCCGCGGCCGTCCGACCAGGTCGCGTACGGCGACCTCCGGCCGGTTCCGATGCTGGTGGGCACCAACCGCGACGAGGGCACGCTGTTCACCGCCGCGTTCTACGACAACGCGGGCCGCCCGCTGGACGACGGCACGTTCCGCTCGCTGCTGGCGTCGACGACCCTGCTGCGCACCACCGAGGTCGGCGCCGCCTACCCGGCCGAGGACCGGCCGCCGGGCCGCGTCTGGTCCGACGTGATCACCGACCGCGCCTACGCGTGCCCCGCGCTCGCCAACGAGAAGGTGCTCGGCACGGCCGCCCCGCTCTACGCCTACGAGTTCGCCGACCCGACCGCGCCCTCGCCGTTCGTCGCGCTGCCGCCGGGGCTGCGGGACGGCGTCACGCACGGCGCCGAGATGGCCTACCTGTTCGACCTGGTCCCGGGCCAACCCCGCCTCACGCGCACCCAGCAGGTCACGGCCGACCGGCTCGTGGGCATGTGGGCGAGGTTCGTCACGACGGGCAGCCCGGCTCCCGACGGCTGGCCGCGATGGTCGGGTGGCGGCCAGATCCTGTCGATCACCGACACCGGTGACACCCCGATCACCGCTGCGGCGTTCTCCGCCGAGCACCACTGCGGGCTCTGGGGCGGCTGACGACCGCAGCGGGGTGACACTGCTCCGGTCCGGTCGCAGCAGGGCCACCCTGCTGCGGAATGCGGAGCGCCGGACTCAGCTCGCGCTCGTCACCCGGTACACGTCGTAGACACCCTCGACGTTGCGCACCGCGCCCAGCACGTGCCCGAGGTGCTTGGGATCACCCATCTCGAAGCTGAACCGGGAGATCGCGACGCGGTCGCGCGAGGTCGTGACCGACGCCGACAGGATGTTGACCTTCTCGTCCGCCAGCACCTTCGTGATGTCGCTCAGCAGCCGGTGCCGGTCGAGCGCCTCGGCCTGGATCGCGACCAGGAACACCGAGCCCGGCGACACCGACCACGCGACGTCGACCAGCCGCTCCTCGCGCCGCTGCAGGTCCTTCGCGTTGGTGCAGTCGGTGCGGTGCACGGAGATGCCGCCGCCGCGGGTGACGAAGCCGAGGATGTCGTCCCCGGGCACGGGCGTGCAGCAGCGCGCCAGCTTCGTGTACAGCTCGCCGATCTCGGAATCGCCGTCGCGGACGACGACCCCGGCCTCCCCGGCCGCGCGCCGCAGCCGCACCGTGGACGGGGTGGCGCGCTCGGCGAGATCCTCCTCGGCCTGCTCGACGCCCCCGAGCAGGGCGGTGAGCCGCTGCACGACGTGGCGCGCGCTGGCGTGCCCCTCGCCGACCGCGGCGTAGAGGCCCGACAGGTCGGGGAAGTGCAGCTCGCGGCTGAGCGCGGCCATCGCGTCGGCCGACACCAGCCGCTGCAGCGGCATCGACGTGCGCCGCGCCTCGCGGGTGATGGCCTCCTTGCCCGCCTCGATGGCCTCCTCGCGGCGCTCCTTCGCGAACCACTGCCGGATCTTGGTCTTGGCGCGGGGGGACGCGACGAACGCGAGCCAGTCGCGGCTCGGGCCCGCCGTTTCGGCCTTGGAGGTGAAGATCTCGACGACGTCGCCGGACTCCAGCGTGCGCTCCAGCGCCACCAGCCGTCCGTTGACGCGCGACCCGATGCACCGGTTGCCGACCTGGGTGTGGACCGCGTACGCCAGGTCGACGGGCGTGGAGCCGGCCGGGAGCGTGATCACGTCGCCCTTGGGGGTGAACACGAAGATCTGCCGCGCACCGAGGTCGTAGCGCAGCGACTCCAGGAACTCGCTGGGGTCGGCCGCCTCCCGCTGCCAGTCCAGCAGCTGGCGCATCCACGACATCTCGTCGACCTCGACGCCGCTGCCGGTGTGCGACCCGCGCGTCTCCTTGTAACGCCAGTGCGCCGCGATGCCGTGCTCGGCGGTCTCGTGCATCTCGTGCGTGCGGATCTGCACCTCGAGCGGCTTGCCGTCCGGCCCGATGACCGTGGTGTGCAGCGACTGGTAGACCCCGAACCGGGGCTGCGCGATGTAGTCCTTGAAGCGACCGGGCATCGGCTGCCACAGCGCGTGCACCATGCCCATGGCGGCGTAGCAGTCGCGCACCTCGTCGACGCGGACGCGGACGCCGACCAGGTCGTGGATGTCGTCGAAGTCCTTCCCCTTGACGATCATCTTCTGGTAGATCGAGTAGTAGTGCTTGGGCCGGCCCTCGACCGTGGCGGTGATCCGCGCCGTGTCCAGCTGCGCCTGCACCTCGTCGATCACCTGTTTGAGGTAGGTGTCGCGCGACGGCGCGCGGGTGGCCACCAGCCGCACGATCTCCGAGTACTTCTTCGGGTGCAGGATCGCGAAGGAGAGATCCTCCAGCTCCCACTTGACCGTCGCCATGCCCAGGCGGTGCGCCAGGGGCGCGAGCACCTCGAGGGTCTCCTTCGCCTTCTTCGCCTGCTTCTCCGGCGAGAGGAAGCGCATGGTGCGCATGTTGTGCAGCCGGTCCGAGAGCTTGATCACCAGGACGCGGGGGTCCTGCGCCATCGCGACGATCATCTTGCGGATCGTCTCGGCCTCGGCCGCGGAGCCCAGCTCGACCTTGTCCAGCTTCGTGACGCCGTCGACGAGCTGTGCCACCTCCTCGCCGAACTCCTCGCGCAGCATGTCCAGCGAGTACTCGGTGTCCTCGACGGTGTCGTGCAGCAGCGCCGCCACCAGCGTGGTGGTGTCCATGCCCAGCCCGGCGAGGATCGTGGCGACGGCGAGCGGGTGGGTGATGTAGGGATCGCCGGACTTGCGCTTCTGGCCCTCGTGCTTCTCCTCGGCGACGTCGTACGCGCGCTGGAGCAGGGCCAGATCGGCCTTCGGGTGCATGGCCCGGTGGACGCTGGCCAGCGGCTCCAGCACGGGCGTGACCGGCCCGACCCGCTGCGGCGTCATCCGCCGGGCGATGCGCGCCCGCACGCGCCGGGTGGCCGATGGCCGGGAGACCGAGCTCTCGGCGTCCGAGGCCGGGGGCGCGGGCTGCACGTCGGTCACCCCCGCCACCATAGTCCCCGCGTGATGTCAGGCCGTCAGCAGCGCATGCACCCCGAGCGGCGCGAGCCGATCACGCCCACCCAGCGCCGCGAGCTCCAGCAGCACCCCGAACCCGACGACGTCGGCACCCGCGTCGGCGAGCAGCGCGCACGCCGCGGCCGCCGTGCCGCCGGTGGCCAGCACGTCGTCGACGACGAACACCCGCGCGCCCGGCTCGACCACGCCGGCGGGCAGCTCCAGCGTCGCCGTGCCGTACTCCAGGTCGTACGTGCGCGACCCGGCGACGCGCGGCAGCTTCCCCGCCTTCCGGACCGGCACGATGCCGACGCCGGCCACGAGCGCCACGGCCGCGCCGATGAGGAACCCGCGCGCCTCGACGCCCACGACGACATCGGCCTCCCCGGCCAGCGCCGCCAGCTCGGTGGCGATGGTCGTGAACGCCTCGGCGTCGGCCAGGGCCGGGGTGATGTCACGGAACAGGACACCGCGTTCGGGGTAGTCCGGCACGTCCCGCACCAGCCCCAGCACGTGCGCCAGGCCCAGCTCCTGCTCCACGTCCACCCCCGTCACGCGAGTCGACCTTCTCGACACGCCGTCGTCGCCGATCGAGCACGTGCCGGATCAGCACACACTGCGTGCCCGATCGGTCGACTCGCGGGGGATCGGGGCGACGCGGCCCGTGCCGGATCGGCTACGACGCCGTGCTCGATCGGTCGACTCGCGCTGGTCATCGGCGGCGCTTGCCGGTCGGGCGCGTGGCCTTGCCGATCGGGCGCGCCGCGGCCTTCCCGTGCCGGGCGGGCGTGCTCGACGCCGCCGCCATCGCCCGTTCGCGACGCAGCTCCGAGGCCAGGACGGCGTCGTCGGCGATGTCGGGCTCGTCGCCGTCGGGCACGGTGTGGCCGGACGTGGCCTTCGCCTTGCGGGCCGCGACGCGTGCGGCCTGCTGCCGGTAGCGGGGGTCGCGCATCTTGAGGTCGACGAGCAGCGGCGTGGCCAGCAGCAGCGACGACAGCGCGCCCGCGATGATGCCGACCATCTGCACCAGCGCGAGATCGGCCAGCGTGCCGACCCCGAGCACCCCGACCCCGACGATCATCAGCCCGATCACCGGGAGCACCGCGATGAGCGAGGTGTTGATCGAGCGCATCAGGGTCTGGTTGAGCGCCAGGTTCGCCGACTCGGCGTAGGTGCGGCGGGTGAGCCCGAGCAGGCCGCGCCCGTTCTCCCTGACCTTGTCGAACACCACGACCGTGTCGTAGAGCGAGAACCCGAGGATCGTCAGCAGGCCGATCACCGTGGACGGCGTCACCTCGAACCCGATGATCGAGTACACGCCCGCGGTGACCGTGACGTCGTGCAGCAGCGCCACCAGCGCCGCGACGGCCATGGCCCGTTCGAAGTAGAACGCCAGGAACAGCGTCACCAACACGAGGAACACGGCCAGCGCGATGATCGCCTGCCGGGTGATCTGGCCGCCCCAGCTGCCGCTGACGGCGCTGTCGCTGATCACCGCGAGCGACGGCTGCCCGTTCGTGCCGACCGGCTTGAACCTGTCGAACAGCGCCTGCTTGATCGCGACCGTCTGCGTCGGGTTCAGCGACTCCGACCGGATGATCACCGACGACGACGCCCCGGTGCCCGCGGTCTGCACGGACGCGGCGGGCGTGCCGATCGTGCGCTCGAACACCTGCTGCACCGCCGGGACGTCGGCGGGCGCGGAGGCCGTGGTGGCGGGGAACTGGAGCTGGGTGCCGCCGGTGAAGTCGATGCCCAGGTTGAAGCCCCGGAACACGATCGAGGCGACGCACACCAGCACCAGCATGCCGAACGAGACGTACCAGACCTTGCGGCGCCCGACGATGTCGAACGCACCGGTACCGGTGTAGAGGCGGGAGAGAACGCCGGCCATGTCAGTAGTCCTTTCCGACCAGGCTCGCGCAGCGGTGGCGAATGGGCGTCTCGGTGGTTTCCACTCAAGACCCCTTCGAAGCAGCGACGGCGGCGGCCCGTTTGCGGTCGGCGCCGATCCGCGCCACCGCGCCCAGCCCCGAGAGCGTCGGGCTGCCGAACACCCGCGAGTTCGACGCCAGCGCCACCAGCGGGTGCGTCACGAGGAACACGACGATGAGGTCCAGCACCGTGGACAGGCCGAGGGTGAATGCGAACCCGCGCACCTGGCCGACGGCCAGGATGTAGAGCACCGCCGACGCCAGGAAGCTCACGGCGTCCGCGGAGAGGATCGTCCGCCGCGCCCGCACCCAGCCGCGCGGCACCGCCGAGCGGAACGTCCGGCCCTCCCGCATCTCGTCCTTCAACCGTTCGAAGAAGATCACGAACGAGTCGGCGGTGATGCCGATGGCCACGATGAACCCGGCGACACCCGCGAGGTCGAGGGTGAACCCGATCCAGCGCCCGAGCAGCACCAGCACCGCGAAGACGATCGCCCCGGACAGCACCAGCGACAGAATCGTGAGAATCCCGAGGACCCGGTAGTAGAACAGGCAGTACACGAACACCAGCGCCAACCCGACGGCGCCCGCGATGAGCCCGGCCTCCAGCGAGGCCAGCCCGAGCGTCGCCGACACCGTCTGCGCCTCCGAGGACTCGAACGACAGCGGCAGCGAGCCGTAGCGCAGGACGCCGGCCAGGTTGTTGGCGCTGGCCTGGTTGAAGTCGCCGGAGATCTCGGTGGAGCCGTAGATGGCGCCGTTGATGCTCGGCGCCGACACGACCTCGCCGTCGAGGGTGAACGCCACCCGCTTGCCGATGTTGGCCGCGGTGTAGCTGCCCCAGATGCTCTGGCCCTCGCTCTTGAAGGTCAGGTTGATGACGTAGCCGACGCCCCGCGAGTTGAGCGTGGCCTGCGCGGTGTCGATCTGCGTGCCCTCCAGGAACGAGGGCCCGAGCACGTACTTCTCGCTGCCGTCCTGGTTGCACGCGACCAGCGGCTTAGTCGGGTCGTCGTAACCGCGCAGCGGGTCGTTGGCCGCGCAGTTCAGCGTCTGGAGCGCCACCTGCTGCGTGGTCGGGTCGGCGCTCTGCCGCACCGTCCTGGCCGCCTCGATCGCGGCGGCCACCTGCGGATCGGCGGGATCGGCCTGGGTGCCGGCACCCGGCGTGGCCGCGGGCGACGGGGCTGGCGAGGGGGCCGGGGAGGGCGCGGGCGTCCGGCTCGCACCCTGCAGGGGCCGGGAGAACGCGACCGGCTCGACGGCAGGCTCCGCCGCCGCACCCGGCTCGGCCGCGCCCTGCGGCTTCGGCGTCGCCGAGGCCGGAGCCGGGGAGGCGGGAGCCGGGGAGGCGGGAGCCGGTGTCGTGGCCGGGGTTGCCGGCGCGCCGGTGGCTCCCGGGGCGGGCGCGGACGCGACCGGGCCACCGATGACCTCGCGGAACCGCAGCTGCGCGGTCTGCCCCAGCGAACGGGCCTGTTCCCCCGCGTCACCGGGAACGGTGATCGTCAGGTTGTCGCCGTCGAGCACCACCTCGGCGCCGCTGACGCCCAGGCCGTTGACGCGCTGCTCGATGATCTGCTGCGCCTGCACGAGCTGGTCGCGCGGCGGCACGGCGCCGGACTCGGTGCGCGCCTTCAGCGTGACGCGCGTGCCGCCCTGCAGGTCGATGCCGAGCTTGGGGGCGGCGCGCCCGTCACCGGTGAAGAACACCAGCGCGTAGAGCACGACGACGATGCCGGCGAACGCCGCCAGGTAGCGCGCGGGGCGGATCTGCCCCGGGGAGGTAGCCACTGCTTGAAGTCTCTTCCTGACGTCATCACGGCCGGGCCGCAACGGGGTGGGTCAGACGCGCGGGGTGCCGTTCGCCGAGTCGTTCTTCTCCAACGACAGGACACCGTCATGCGGTGCGTCCGACTCCACATCGGGGTCGACGGTGTCGAGTTCCTCGGCGGGCGCCACGACCCGTTCCTTGATCGCGGCCCGCACCCAGGTGGTGATCACACCGTCGGCGATCTCGAGGTCGATGGTGTCCTCGTAGGACGCGTCGACGACGGTGGCGCGCAGGCCGGACGTGGTCATCACGATGTCGCCCTCGGTCAGCGCGGCCTGCAGTGCCTGGGTTTCCGCCATCAGCCGCTTCTGCTTCCTGCTGGACAGGAAGATGGGGATGAACAGCAGCAGGATGATGAAGGGGAAGATCAGCGAGAGGTCCATGGTCTCCGTAACTCCGCGAGAGGGTCACCCGAGTCTGCCAGCCTGCGCGTCAGAACAGCCCCGCAGGTCCGCCCGGGGTGACGTCGGGCGGCGCGGCGATGCCCAGATGGGCCCAGGCGGCCGCGGTGGCCACCCGACCCCGAGGTGTGCGCGCCAGCATTCCGGCGCGCACGAGATACGGCTCGCAGACCTCCTCGACGGTACCCGGCTCCTCGCCCACCGCGACGGCCAGCGTGGAGACACCGACCGGACCGCCGCCGAACGAGCGCACCAGCGCTGAGAGCACGGCCCGGTCGAGCCGGTCGAGACCGAGCTCGTCGACGTCGTAGACGTCCAGCGCGTCGCGGGCCACCTGGCGGGTGACGGCGCCGTTCGCCCGGACCTGCGCGAAGTCGCGGACGCGGCGCAGCAGCCGGTTGGCGATGCGCGGCGTGCCGCGGGACCGGCCCGCGATCTCCTCCGCGCCGTCGGCGTGCAGGTCGACGTCCAGGATCGGCGCGGCGCGGCGCAGCACCAGCTCCAGCTCGGCGGGCTCGTAGAACTCCATGTGGGCGGTGAACCCGAACCGGTCGCGCAGCGGCCCCGTCAGCGCACCGGACCGCGTCGTGGCCCCCACCAGCGTGAACGGGGCGATGTCGAGCGGGATGGACGTGGCGCCGGGCCCCTTGCCGACCACCACGTCCACGCGGAAGTCCTCCATCGCCAGGTACAGCATCTCCTCGGCCGGGCGGGCGATGCGGTGGATCTCGTCGATGAACAGCACGTCGCCGGGCACGAGGTTGGACAGCATCGCGGCGAGGTCACCCGCCCGTTCCAGCGCGGGCCCCGACGTCAGCCGGATCGACGCCCCCAGCTCGGCGGCGACGATCAGCGCGAGGCTCGTCTTGCCCAGCCCCGGTGGGCCCGACAGCAGGATGTGATCGGGCGGGTCGCCGCGGCGCCGCGCCCCCTCCAGCACGAGGTCGAGCTGTTCGCGCACCCGCGGCTGCCCGATGAACTCGGCGAGATTCCGCGGCCGCAGCGACACATCGGCGACGAGATCCTCGGCCTCGGCGTCGGGACTCAACTCACCCACCGCGCACCCTCTGCTCTGCACACCGATACGCACCGCCGCGACCCATGATCGCCACCCGCGGTGCAGGAGGTGCACCGGTGCACGTCAGATACCGCACCCGACGATCATGAGCGTCGGCCCGGTCCGGCCCGGCCTGCACCCGCAGGTCGGTCCGGGGGGCCGGCAGGGAGCCGGTAACCGAGGAGGGGCCGATCACCGCGAGCCACCGAGCCGGGTCAGGGCCGAACGGAGCAGCACCGCGGCATCGGCGTCGACGTCGGCCTTCAGCACGTCGTCCACCGCCGCCTCCGCCGGTTTCGGCGTGAAACCCAGGCCGACCAGCGCCT